>NZ_NDHW01000162.1 GCF_002251945.1 Pseudanabaena sp. SR411 | reverse complement strand
GACTCTCTCAAGTTGTTAATTTGTCTCCTCTTCGGCTTCATATTTTAAAGTTTTTTTCTCCCACCTGCCAACGCTATTATTTGCTCCCTGCACCTGTTTCGTAATTGTTTTTCTCATTCCATTACGAGCGGAATGTGGGTTTTAAAGGTCTTTGAGGTTTGGTCGAAAATTGCTGTAGTGACCAAGGCGATCGCGATTGGAACAAAATAAATTACAGTTAGTCATATCTAGATAGAACTCTATTGGCATCCCCAAGAGGCATTTATGAGCGCTAAACATATTTCAAAATTAGCAGCCATTTCATCTGTCAGCATGTTAATTAGCGTAGCTGCAACTTCTTTATTGATGGCAAGTCCAAGCTCTGCGGCTCCTCGTTATCGATCGCAAGCTAGATATCAATCACAGGTCGCCCAACCCAGATTAGCTAATCCTCAACCTTCACAAACCAAAACTCCTAATCAAGTTGCTCAAGTGTTTCGCTCGACCTTGAGTTTACCTGCTGGTCAAACAATCGCCGCTAAAATCAATCGCCAAGATACTCTCTATATCAACAAGGGAGAAACCGTCGATGCAAGCTTGCTAGTTGCCCAAGACATTGCCGCAAACAACGGGACAGTCTTGATTCCTGCGGGGGCAGTGATCGAGGGCCAGTTTGTACCTGCCGAGGGAGGTTCTAGGTTTATCGCCCAAAGGTTTACCAGTCGAGGTGCAACTGTCAGACTTCAGGCGGAATCAGCTTTGATTAATGACATGAAAGATCCCCGCGAAACTGGCGCAGGCTCAATTTTGACTGATGCTGGGATTGGTGGAGCCGCAGGTGCAGTCCTCGGTGGCGTGTTGCGTGGCAATGTCCAGATCATCGATATTCTTGGTGGTGCGGCTGCTTCCGTGCTAGTTGGTAATGTGACAGCACCGCAGGTGACAGTAATTGAACCAAGTACAGTGATCAATGTCGTAACTAAACAAACGATTACGTTTGCAGTTAGGGATGATTACTAATTTCTATAACAAGAGCTTAGGCAAAGAGAAAGGCGGTGCAAAGCACCGCCTTTCTCTTTACCTAAGCCCAAACAAGATATTTGTTGAAAGTGTTGCGAAACAACACTTTCAACAAATATCTTGTGATTCGGTTGCTCGTTAATCGCAGTAAAACCCAAACCCAATAAGAGTTCTCAAAACATAAAACGGCGTTGCCGTTTTATGTTTTGGTATAGTTACTTATAGTATACATAGATAAATATTGATGATGCTACCTATTTTCATTTAGATCTATCTCTGCAATAATCATAGAAATTTAACTATGATTTTTAGTAAATAGATAGATATATTATGATAAACAACTGGCTGGACACGATCTGGCTAATACCCTGCTATTCCTTAATAGGAGCGATGCTATCGATCATCTGGTTTCCCAGTATTACTCGTAAAACTGGACCAAGACCAGCAGGCTACATCAATATCTTCATGACCCTCTGCTCTTTGGTTCATGCGATCACCGCTTTGACTGTAGTTTGGGGACAGCCAGCAAAATTGTTATCTTTTCCTTGGCTAGAGGTGGGAGGATTAAACTTCACCATTGATTTACAGATTTCAGAGATCACCGTTGGGGCGATCGTCCTAGTTACCGCGATTAACCTACTAGCGGAGATCTATGCGGTCGGTTACATGGAAATGGACTGGGGCTGGGGAAGATTTTATGCGCTGCTAGCACTTTTTGAGGCAGGCATGTGTTCCCTTGTTCTATGTGACTCTTTATTCTTCAGCTATGTTGTTCTAGAAATTTTGACCCTCGGCACTTACCTACTTGTGGGCATATGGTACAACCAATCATTAGTAGTAACAGGGGCGAGAGATGCTTTCTTAACCAAGCGAGTTGGTGACTTATTTCTCTTAATCGGTGTTGTCGGCTTACTACCCTTGACAGGCACTTGGAATTTTAGTGAACTGACAGAATGGGCTAAAACTTCAGATGTCAGTCCAACTGCGATTACCTTAGTCACCCTAGCACTGATGGTCGGACCTATGGGCAAATGCGCTCAATTCCCCCTACATCTTTGGTTAGATGAAGCGATGGAAGGACCTTTACCCAGTACGATTTTGCGTAATTCGGTTGTAGTTGCTACGGGTGCTTGGGTATTGGTGAAATTGCAACCACTTTTGGCACTATCACCCCTGACTCAACAGGCTGTAATTGCTGTTGGTGCAGCTACAGCTTTAGGCGCGACCCTCATCGCGATCGCCCAAATCGATGTGAAGCGATCGCTATCTTATCTAACCAGTGCATTTATGGGATTGATATTTATCGCCGTTGGTTCTGGTGAAACCCATAGTGCTTATATATTGATCTTTTCCCATGCCTTAGCGATCGCCTTGCTCCTCATGTCCGTGGGCAGCATTATTTCTAATAATGTCAGCCAAGACCTGAGATTAGTGGGAGGGCTATGGAGTCGTCGCCCAGTTTCGGGAATCTGCTTTTTAGTTGGGGCGATCGGCTTGATCGGCTTACCTCCATTGGGCGGATTTTGGGCGATGGTTGATTTGATTTCTCACCTTTGGGACAAGAATCCTGCATTGGCAGAATTAATCTTAGTAATTAACGGCTTGATTGCTTTCAGCCTGATGCGCGTGTTCGGTCTGATTTGGGGAGGACAACCTAAGCAGATGACCGAGCGATCCGTAGAACCTCTATGGTTAATCGTTTTGCCAATGACGATCATGGCAGGAATCGTCCTCCATGTTCCCCAGATGCTCACTGCTTGGGGAGTTATCACCGATTGGAATTTACTCTTCAGTCCCAACTCTCTGTTGCTGTTGAGTTCCAGTCTGGCAGGTTTAGCCACGGGTGGATATCTCTATCTCAATCAACAAGTACCTAAACCTGTGACTTTACCTTGGCAGAGCTTACAAAGCTTCTTTGCTAATGACTTCTATACCCCAAAACTCTATAAGGTGACGATTGTGGGCTTAGTCGATGGGGTGTCAAAAGGAATGTACTGGTTTGATCGCTTTTTTGTCGATGGCGTAGGTAATTTCTTTGGATTAGCAACTCTATTTAGTGGTCAAAATCTGCGTTACAGCACCTTTGGTCAGTTACAGCTCTATACCTTAACGATCATGGTTGGTATTGGCGTTCTACTTTTACTGCTATTTAATCGCGCGTTATAAAGACCCTCACCCCCCAGCCCCCTCTCCCTATGGGAGAGGGGAGCAAAAATTCTTATTTCTTGTTCCCCTCTCCTGCGGGAGAGGGGCTAGGGGTGAGGACATAATCTCTAATTTTAGGAATAAAAACTATGCTTAGTGCTTTAATTTGGCTACCAGTGATTGGGGCTTTAGCGATCGCCTTACTCCCGCAAAATCAAGTCAAAAAAGGTTCGGCAATTATTGCGACAGCGATCTTAATTCTTGATTTCATCCTCTTGCGTCAATTCGACATCAAGATTTCGTCTTTTCAATTAACAGAAAATTTGCCTTGGTTAGAAAATCTTGGCTTAAACTATAGCCTTGGAGTCGATGGGCTATCTTTGCCACTAGTAGTTTTGAATGGTTTGCTGACTTGGTTGATCGTTTGTTTTTGCGATCGGCAAATCAAGGAACGCAACACCCTCTTTCATGTCTTAATGCTCTTAATTCATGCAGGTGTCAGTGGTGCAATTCTCTCGACCAACACCCTATTATTCGTCCTATTTTATGAAATAGAACTAATTCCCCTCTATTTAGTAATTGCCGTCTGGGGTGGCGCACAGCGCAGTTATGCGGCGATGAAATTCCTAATTTTCACTGCCATCTCAGGGATACTTGTTTTAGTTGGATTCCTTGCCTTAGGCTGGCTGTCTGCCAATCCTACGCCCATTTTTGACTATGCAACCTTACAAACCCTGACCTTACCAATTGAAATTCAAGTCACACTTCTAGTTGTCTTACTACTAGGTTTTACCATTAAAGCTCCCTTCGTACCATTTCATACTTGGCTACCCGATGCCTATGTAGAATCGACAACCCCAACGGTAATGATGCTCGGTGGCATTGTGGCGAAATTAGGAACCTATGGTTTATTCCGCTTCTGTGTTGGTCTGTTTCCTGAAGCTTGGGCTTTACTATCGCCTTGGATCGCTATTTGGGCAGGTTTAGGGATTCTCTATGGTGCAATGGTCGCGATCGCTCAAAAAGACATTAAGCGCATGGTTGCCTATAGCTCTATCGGACATATGAGCTATATTCTCCTTGCGGCGGCGGCAGCTACACCCCTCAGCATGGTCGGCGGCATCATCCAAATGGTCAGTCACGGTTTAGTACTGGCGCTACTGTTCTATTTAGTTGGTGTAATTGAAGAGAAAGTTGGCACTAGGGATTTAGATGTTCTTAATGGTTTACTTAATCCTATCCGTGGTTTACCCACGACTAGCGCTTTACTAATCTTAGGAGGCATGGCTAGTGCAGGCATTCCTGGACTAGTTGGGTTTATCTCCGAGTTTCTAATTTTCCAAGGAACTTTTAGTAAGTTCCCAATTCCCACGATCTTCTCGATTATCGGTACTGGACTCACGGCTGTATATTTTGTAATTTTGCTCAATCGCACTTGCTTCGGTAAGTTAGATAACCATACGGCTTACTATCCCAAAGTCAGTGGAGTGGAACAGTTGCCAGCTTTGATCTTGACAGTCTTGATTCTCGTTTTAGGTGTCCAGCCATCTTGGTTAGTACGCTGGAGCGAAACCAGTGCCATCCAAATCATCGCTCGCGTTCCTGACTCATCGCTCTTAGCTAATGAAAACAGCAAATACTCAACCTATGAGAAAATATCCTTAGCTTTTAGGAGAGATCCAAGATGATAGCTGTACCCAAAACCTATGTCTCTGCCGATGAATATTTGCAATGGGAAGAAAAGCAAGAAGAAAAGCATGAATATGTCAATGGCATGATCTATGCGATGGCTGGAGCTAGTGAGGATCACATCGATATCACAACTAATTTAACTGTGATCCTTGCCAATCATTTACGTGGCAAAGATTGCAAGCTATTTCCTTCAGATATGCGGTTAAACATTGCTTCAAAAAATATTTACTACTACCCCGATCTTCTAGTTACTTGTGATGAGCGCGATCGCTTCAATAAAAAGCAAAAAAATTATCCCTGTCTCATTATTGAGGTGCTATCGGAATCCACAGAATCAAAAGATCGCGGTGTAAAGTTTGCCCACTATCAAACCCTCCAATCATTACAGGAATATGTATTGATTAGCCAATGGGAACAGCGAGTAGAAATATTTCGCCGTAGTGAGAAGTTCTGGGTACTGCAAACCTATACCACAGGAGAATTGATCGAATTACAAAGTATAAATCTCCAGATTTCTATTGATGCAATTTATGAAGATGTCAATTTATTAGAATCAAGTTCAGTATCAATTTTAGAAACCCCCATTTAAATAAAAAGGTAATCAACGATGACAGCTACTTTAACGGAACCAGCAACAAAACTACCACCTTCTACACATCCCTATGCAGAGGTGATCCATCGTTTAGAGGCAGGTGGCTCTATGCTCCCTGATACGCCCGAAAACCTGATGCAGATTATTGGGCTTTACAAGGCTTATGCTGTACCAATGGATTTCTATTGGCGGGATTTGCTATACATAGCTGAGCAAGTATTTTTAGAGCCAATTCCAGCTTTTAAATATTTTCTGCCGCAAGAATATTTAGACTTGCATAATCACTATGCTGGCGATGATGCGGATTTGCGGATTTGGCGCGGCGTGGCAACAGCCCATCCAGAATTACTGGAATTTATGGAAAAGGGCGAACTCAAAGCTAAACTTCCGAAAATATTCCATCATCTCTATCACGATCGCATCAATATGGAGTTCGCGGAAGAATGTATGCGGGCGATGCTCTGGCATCGTGGTATGGGCGGAGAGTTAGAGCCTTACATGGATTCTGAGGAATATAAACAGAATGCCGATCGCGCCATTCGGGCTTTCTTTAAAAATAATCCAGTGATGTTGGGACTATACAAACTTTTTCCTGATATGTTCATGGAGCAATGTCGTCAGTCAACCATGACTTCGGTGCTGGGACTATTCTGGGAAATCATGGCTCCCGTGTTCTTTGAGATGTCGGATATTTACGATGAAGGAGGCTTTAAGGGCGTTCCCGATGCGATGGATTTCTTGGTAAATGGCATCTTTGCGATCGCGGGTCGTCCCATTTATCACCGAGTCAAGATTGGTGATGAATGGATTGATATTGTCCCCAAATCCAAGGGATTTACTTGGCTCTATGAAGCTGCTTTCCCCTATGTGGAGGCAGTGTTTTACCGCACTTCACCATTCCGTGGCACGAAGTCCTACAATGCCCAAGCTCACGAAATTCCTGACGATCAGAATGATTTCCACTATGGAATTTTATATGCGGATAAGTTCCCCGTCGGCTCCGCAGGTATTCCACCCACATTGCTGCATCAGGATATGTACCACTTCTTGCCACAATATTTGGTGGACTATTACAAACAGCATTGTCGTGGTGAAGATGACATGTTAATTCAGTTAGCTGTCAGTTTTCAGCGATCGATGTACAACGTTACCTCAGCAGTAATTCAGGCGGGAAGAGCGGCGTTGCTTTATCCTTTAGATGATCCTAATCCTAAACATCTCTTGGCAAATCGCCATTATTTTGAAGGGCAATTGAATCGATTCTGTAATCCTAAATATGGCATGGATAAGGCTGCCAGAATAGGGATGATTCAGGATCAGAACTATCGGTAAGAATTCAAATAAAGCCTGCTGCTAGCATGGCAGGGCAACCACGGGGGGATTGCCCCTACCTGAACAATTTGAATTCTGTAGGGGCTGTGCCCCCGTGCCAGCCCAAGACTTTTGCTACCTAAGGAATTCCTTGAATTTAAAATCAGTTATTAAAACCAAAAAAGGAACCAACTATGCCCACAATTGTTGATATTGCTGTTAGTAACGAAGCCTTCTCCACACTCGTCACCGCTGTATCAGCTGCGAGCTTAGTGGAAGCATTACAAAGTCCAGGACCTTTCACCGTATTTGCGCCTACTAATGATGCTTTTGCCAAATTACCCGATGGAACAATCACCACACTAGTCCAGAATATTCCTCAACTAGCAAGGATTTTAACCTTCCATGTTGTCTCAGGAAAATATAAAAAAGAAGATTTAATCGGTGTCAAGTCGTTGATTTCTTTGGAAGGCACACAAATTGATCTTGATGTCTCCGAAGAAAGCTTCGAGGCAAATAATGCCACGGTGATAGCTGCTGATATCGAAGCTGATAATGGCGTGATCCATGTAATCGATAATGTCATGCTGATGCGTCCTCATTGGTTTTACCCAATTATGGAATCTGGCAAAGTCGGAGTAGTGTAAGCAAAAATCACTGATTAAACGAACCAATAGAAATTCTGGGAAAGTTTTGCGACTCAAAACTTTCCCAGAATTTCTAGGTTTGGGTTTGAGCGCAAAGCTCTGCTCTGTATAGCAAAAAAAGAATTAGCTAGTACAAACCAAAACCTAGGAAGCGAGTTGCGGCGCAAAGCGCCGCAACTCATCTTCTGGTTTTATGTCCTAAGTAAAACTTGCTGCTGTAGAAACTAAACTCAGTCAGGATTTTGTATTCTGGTATTAATTCTTTATCAAAAACTATTTATGTTTTCACGGGTATCAGAACGGCGAATGCATTGGATTCGTTGGGTCTTAACGATCGCTTGGTTACTGATCATTGCGTCATTATTTTACGATCCTTGGACTCCTCAATTTACAGTCCCCAATCATCCTTGGAGTCCATTGCGGTTAACCGATAGTTGCATCTCTGTACAAGGTAACTGCTTAGTAGAACAGCCCTATGCCATCGGTACGACTATATTCTGGGGAGCGGTTGTCCCTGCGGCGATTTTCATTTTGTTGGTATTTGGGCATGAGGTATGGCGGCGGATTTGTCCACTCTCATTTTTATCGCAAATCCCTCGCGCCTTGGGTTGGCAGCGTCAATTTAAACGCGAAAATGCCAAAACTGGCAAGGTTCGTTATGAGTTAGCCAAGGTAAAGCCCGACTCTTGGCTAGGCAAAAACTATCCATACGTGCAGTTTGGCTGGTTATTTGCAGGACTATGCGGTCGGATTTTATTTTTTAATGCCGATCGCCTAATCCTCGCACTTTGGATCTTGACCACCATTGCTGCTGCGATCGCAGTTGGCTATCTGTATGGTGGTAAGTCTTGGTGCAACTACTTCTGTCCGATGGCTCCTGTACAGCGCGTTTACAGTGAGCCGGGGGGACTATTTAGCAGCAGTGCTCACACTAGCGATCAGCTGATTACGCAATCGATGTGTCGAACTGTAATGCCCGATGGCAAAGAGCAAAGTGCCTGTGTAGCCTGTCAAAATCCTTGTTTGGATATCGACTCTGAGCGGGTGTATTGGGATGGCTTGAGCAAACCTGAAGAATCATTTCTAAGATATGGCTATGTGGGTTTAGTGACTGGCTATTTTGTCTATTACTATCTCTATGCAGGTAATTGGGATTATTATTTCTCTGGAGCATGGGCAAGGCAGTCTGATCAATTGGCAACCTTGTTTAGTGCAGGGTTCTATCTATTTGGACAAGCGATTAATATTCCCAAATTAATTGCTGTACCTTTAACGCTGGGCGTTTTTACCGCAGTTGGTTATTTGTTAGGTCGCTGGGTGGAAAAAAGGATCAGGATTTACAGTGGCGATCGCAATCTCAAGCTATCTAGAGAAATCATCCGTCATCGTATCTTTACTATTTGTACCTTTACGATTTTCAACTTCTTCTTTATTTTTGGTGGTCGTCCGTTAGTCGCTTTGATGCCACTTTGGGGGCAATATATCTATGACTTGGGATTAGTTTTACTCAGTACACTTTGGGTGTATAAAACTTGGCAGCGAAGTCCCGACCTTTATTCACGAGAGAATTTAGCCAGTCGCTTCCGTAAGCAATTAGAGAAGTTGCAACTTAATGTTTCCCAGTTTTTAGAAGGGCGATCACTCAGCGATTTGAATACCCATGAAGTTTATATTTTGGCAAAGGTTTTGCCTAGCTTCACTAGAGAAAAGCGCCACACTGCCTATAAAGGAGTGGTGCGCGAAGCCTTGGAAGAAGGATATGTCGATTCCTCCAGCAGTTTAGAAGTCTTGCAACAATTACGTCAAGAACTTGGAATTACTGATGATGAACACCGTGAAGTGCTAGAAGAACTAGGCATCGAAGATCCACAGTTGCTAAACCCTGATCATAAGCGTAGTCTAGAAAATCAAATTCGCTTGACGGGCTATCGCAAATCAATGGAGCGATTGATGCTATTGCAAAAGCAACAGTTTGATAACTCTTCCGATACTTTACTTGAGCAGAACTCAGCTCAAGTGCGAGCCTTACGTCGCCAGTATGCAATTAATCCGCAGGAAGAAGCTTGGATTTTGGATGGCATTTCCCCCGAAACAGGAAACCTGCGTAGAGCCGAGTTTTTAGTCGCTCAGTTACCATCTTTGATTTTCTCTTATCGATCGCTACATCAGCCGATCATCCAAGAGCATCAGACTGTGCTGAGACTTTTGTGGGATAGCATTACTCACAAAAAGGAATTAATTATTCGCACCATTTTAGGAACTCTAGAGACTTTCCCACATGATGCCAATGCGATCGCAATTGCTCAACAGTTAGGGCAATTAGCGCCAGCAGTTTTGGTGGAAGCCTTAGAATCTGATAGCTGGAGCAATCGCTTATCTCCAGAAATGCTCCAATGTTTACATCCATCGCAGGGACAAGCAACTGTTTGCCAAATCGATTATTCGATTGAGGAGATTTTGCGATCGCTAGAGCCTTTACTGGATGATCAAAATCCTTTGATGCAAGCTGCTTGTTTGTATATCACCGCGCAACTGAATCTTGAGCAAAGTAAGGCGATCGCTCGTAATTACAGTCTGCAATCTTCGAGCTTAGTGCAGGAGACGGCTAAGATCGTACTCTCACTGTCTGAGAGTTCCCCACCGCTCACAGCATTTCCGATGTTGGAGAAAGTAGCGCATCTCTTTAATAGCGATTTCTTCCATCGGATGCATGGTGAAACGTTGGTAGGGCTTGCCGATCGCGCTGAGGTGAGATCCTTTACGACTAATGAAGTGATTACAGAAGCAGGTGATACTTGTCGTGAGTTGTTGCTGGTAATCACTGGTTCAGCGAAGATTAATTTCTATTCGCAGGGTGAGGTAATGCGTGTTGAGCATCTCAAGTCTGGGCAAACTCTAGATGAGCTAGAGGTTTTAGCCCATAGTGATTCCCAAAATACAATCATCGCTGAAAGTGAGGTTACGCGAATTTTGGCGGTTCCTGTGGATGCCTTTGATGCTTTTCTAGATCGTGATCGCGATTTTGCTCGTCGTGTTCTCGAACTAGAAAGCCGACAACTTCAAAAATTTATGCGATCGTTCAAGACTGCAAAGTAAAGAAGAAATGGTTTATGGCGCGGCTTTGCTGCGCTACAACGAATAAAGACAAGAATCAAAACCAAAAGAAGAGTTGCGGCGCGAAGCGCCGCAACTCTTCTTTTGGTTTTATGTCTTAACTAGAGTGACTACAGCCATAACAGAAAGCTTAGTAAGTGCTGATGTAAAATTAAAATATTGGTAAACTCGTGGTGCAAATATGGAGCCGATCGCAGCAATTGTAATTGGGATATTGACAATTATTGGTTCGGGTTCGTTGACTAAGGTTGGTGAAAATATTACTGACGGGACGGGTAATCTCGCTCAAAAATTATTGGCGATGTTGAAGCGTAAGGCTCCTGATACGCAAACTGTGAAGTTGTTGGAGGCGGAGCAAGAAATTGATATCCAGCAAGCGGTGATTGATTTAGAGCCGATCGCAAATGATGCGAGTGATCCTGAAGTGGTGAAGTTATTGGATGCGGTGCGATCGCTACTATCCAGCAATCAAGAACTAGCGGCGAAGGTTGAGGAGGTGCGATCGCAATTGAGCCAGTCAAAATCTGAGAATCCTAACAAGCTTGCTGAAAAGATTGGTATGGTGGTTCAAGATGGTGGCAAGGTTGATATTCAAACATTCAATATGTAGGTGATTGCTATGCTCGAAGCTCAAGATTTACGACCTTTGCTCAAGGAGTTATTGCGCGAAATGTTTACGCAGGAGCGCGATCTTTTGGCTGAATTAATTTATGAGGTAATGGAGGATGTGGCGATGGCTAGAGCGATCGCTGAAGGTAAGGACAGCGAAAATGTGGGACGGGATGAAATTTTTGCCTTACTGGAAGGTTAAGTATGCAGGTCGAGTTTCGTAAAACTTTTAAGCAGGACTTACGCGATATTAAGGATCGGAAGGTTTTAGAACGGATTCGCGCTGCGATCGAAGAGGTGGAGAATGCTAGCAGTTTGCTTTCAGTTGCAAATGTAAAATCTATTCAAGGTCATGTTGGCTATTATCGTATTCGGATCGGTGATTTTCGGCTTGGTTTGTATTTAGATAAGAGCGTTGTCGCATTCGTTCGTGTTTTGCATCGCAAAGAAATGTATCGTTATTTCCCCTAAACTGATGACCAACAAACAAACAGGGCTGGAGAATGTGAATCTCTTGGGAGATGCTGATATCAATATCTCCCAAGAGATTCATCATGAGCCGAATAAGCTGGCTGACAAAGTTGGTATCGTCGCTCTGGAAGGGAGTGCAGTGAATATCGGCACTTTCAACAACTACACCCAAATTATTCAGGAGGCAAAGCGAGCGGGAAGCTTGATCAATTTGCCACAGACTAATGTGACTTTTTTTACGGGACGAGATGAAGATCTAGCAAAGGTGCATGAACTTTTGCAGAAAAATCAGAGGGTAGCGGTGTCTGCTTTTGTCAAGGGCATGGGCGGGGTGGGGAAGTCAGAGCTTGCTCTGCAATATGCGCTACGGCATCTATTGACGGATTATGGCGGCGGGATCTGTTGGTTGCGGGGGAATGAGGGGACTTTGCCGACCCAGTTACAGGATTTTGTGCAAGTGCAGCTTGGCGAAAATATGCCCGATGGATTGGATAGTGGCGAGAAGTTAGCGGGGCATTGCTGGCGGCGGCTCTTGGAAAGGGTGGAGGGGGAGATGTTGGTGGTTTTGGATAATGTGAAAAGTTTTGACGAAGTGAAGCCATTTTTGCCGCCTCAGAATGGTAAATTTCGGGTGTTGGCAACGACGCGATTTGGGTTGGGAGATGCAATGCAGCAATACACTTTAGATGTGTTGGTGTTGGATGCAGCGGTGGATTTGCTAAAGTCGTTTTTGCCTGATACCGATCCGCGTCGAGGGAGTGATGCAGAAATCGAGAAGCTTTGTGAATGGTTGGGGCGGTTGCCTTTAGCGATCGAGTTGGTGGGGCGGTATTTGGCAAGGAAGCCCGATCTGTTGATTGCGAAGATGCAGGAGCGTTTAGAAGAAAAGAAGTTACAGCAGGAGGCTTTAACTGATACGCAAAGACGGGCTTTGGCAGAGATGACAGCAAAGCTAAATGTGGCGGCGGCGTTCGATCTGAGTTGGCAAGAATTGTCTGAGGGGGCGCAAAGACTTGCCTGTTTGCTGTCGTTGTTTGCACTTGCGCCGATTCATTGGCAGTGGGTCATAGATGCGATGGGTGATGTGGATGAGGAAGATTTGGAGACTTGTCGCGATGATGAGTTGCTAAATCTGCATTTGTTAGAACGGACGCAACAGGGTGTGTATGGATTGCATCAGCTTTTGCGGGAATATTTTCAGTTTCAATTACAACAACATCCTGAATGGCAAACTCTGCGGCTACAGGTGGCGGTATCACTGCTGAATATTTCTAGAGTAATCGGACAAACGCTCACCCTTGATCAAGTTAAGGAAGTTGCGCCTGCGATTCCTCATTTAGAGATACTCGGACGCGAAATGTTGGATGATATTCCCTACCCTGAAGTTGATTTAATTTGGGCATTTGTGGGAATTGCTAGATTTTATAGCGGTCAAGGATTATATACTTTAGCCTTAATTCCATATCAAAATTGCCTCAAATCTACAGAATTACGTTTGGGTGGAGACCATCCCGAAGTCGCCACCAGTCTTAACAATCTTGCAGAACTTTACAAATTACAAGGGAAGTATAGCGAAGCTGAATCTCTGCATTTGAGATCGCTCGAAGTCAGGAGATGTCAACTACAAGCAGACCATCCCGATATCGCTCAAAGTCTCAACAATCTTGCAGGAATTTATGTAGATCAAGGGAAGTACAGCGAAGCCGAACCTCTCTTTTTGCGATCACTTGAAATATGGGAACGACAACTAGGAGTAGACCATCCACTTATCGCTACTAGTCTCAACAAT
Source organism: Pseudanabaena sp. SR411 (assembly GCF_002251945.1). GTDB lineage: Bacteria > Cyanobacteriota > Cyanobacteriia > Pseudanabaenales > Pseudanabaenaceae > Pseudanabaena. The sequence goes on along the minus strand of NZ_NDHW01000162.1, from coordinate 572 downwards.
CTCGCATTACTTTACAAATCACAAGGGAAGTACAGCGAAGCAGAACTTCTCTATCTGCGCTCACTCGAAATCAGGGAACATGCCCTAGGATCAGACCATCCCGATGTCGCCCAAAGCCTAAATAATCTCTCACAACTTTATACATTTCAAGGGAAGTACAGCGAAGCTGAACCTCTCTATCTACGATCACTTGAAATATGGGAACGACAACTAGGAGCAGAGCATCCACTTGTCGCTACCAGTCTCAACAACCTCGCATTACTTTACAAATCGCAAGGAAAGTACAACGAAGCCGAACCTCTCTTTTTGCGATCACTCGAAATAAGGGAACGCCAATTAGGAGTAGACCATCCCGATGTCGCATCCAATCTTAACAATCTCGCATTACTATATAAATTGCAAGGAAAGTACAACGAAGCCGAACCTCTCTATCTTACTCCCTTCCCGCTATAAGATCAGTGAATTAATGAAAAGATAAAATCCAGTGTTTTTCGTAATTGTATTTTTGAGAGAAATTGACTGGATTCAAAAAACTGCTCTAGCTGATTAGTGATATCTCCTAATGTTTTGCC
>NZ_NDHW01000161.1 GCF_002251945.1 Pseudanabaena sp. SR411 | reverse complement strand
GTACTGTGAATTTTTTTGTTGAAGTTTGATATAGCTTCAACAAAAAAATTCACAGTACTTGATGTTTGCGATTTTGTAAGTGTCAACTTCTATGCTCGTTTAATTAGAGGCATGGGATTGAATTGTATTGAATTAGTTTACAGCGAAAACTTGTGGGAAATTGCAACACAGCATTTACCAGATATTATTCTTCTCGAACAATTTGTCCCTAGTCATTTAAACATTTGTAGCCAGTTAAAAACCAATGAAAAGACTAAAGACATTCCTGTGATTGTAATTACAACCTGTAAAGAAGAAATACCTGAATCTATCGCACTTAAAGCAGGTGTAGATGCGTATTTAGTTGCACCTGTTAGAGTAGATAAATTCAAAGAAACCATTGAGTCTTTTTTAATGAATTAAGTGATCGCTGTTAGTGAGTTGCATGATGGCGCGATCGCCTTACTTTAATTTTTTGTGAATAAGCGATCGCTATTTGGTGATTTGCATGATGGGGCGATCGCATTGTTTTTGATTTTTGATGAGTAGGCGATCGCTGAGATTAATTTTCTAAAGCTATAATTATCTTAGAAACTTCGTGCTAGAAGAGGATTTCTATGTCAATAGTTGTTACCCTTAATCCCAAATTAGAAGCATTGCTCTATAGTAGAGCCGCCAAACAAGGGCAAGATGTTAATTTTATTGCATCTGAATTATTGGAGAGTATTTCATCCTTGAATTGGCGCGATCACATCTTTATCTCAAATGCCTCAACGTTGTCCATTTGAGCAAGTTAGCGCATTCAACAACGGTTCGAGTAATACCAGTTCTCTGAAGTGTGACTACACTTCAGAGAATTAAAAATAAAACCCAGTATGTCTTTGAGTTCAACAAAGTGTAGTCAAACTTTATTGAACTGGTATAACTACATGGCAACCAGCAAGCCTAAATATTCTGAAATTGTGAAGGCTGAAAAGACCTTAACTAAGGATGCTGAAGCAATCTTAAAGGAAGCGATCGCTGAATACAAGAAAACATTTTTTGCTTCTGTCTAATCCACAAATAAGCTAATAAAAAAGAGGGCAGATGATGCCCTCTTTTTTATTAAAGAATTTTTAGAAAGCACTAACCCGAACCCATTGCTGACTCATGGTTTGCTCATAGAGGACTTCTAAGCGATCAATATTTTTCACCAACGTATAGCGATCTAAAACTCTTTGTCTTGCCTTTATGCCAATAATTTTTGCCATCTCTGGATGATCAGCAAATAGAGGTAAAAGCGTACAAAGCTGCGAAGTTACCTTATGAGAATCAAGAATAATTCCCGCACCATTCTCAATTACTTCACCATCTGCGCCCACATCTGTCGCTATACATGCCACACCACAAGACATCGCTTCGAGCAGTGATAGCGATAAACCTTCTACTAGCGAAGGTAAAATAAACACATCCGTCCCACGCAAAATCTCAATCCGTCTCTGCTCATCGGCAATATATCCCATCCAAACAATGCTGGGATCATTGCCATAAAAAGTCTTCAAACCTGCTAGCAAAGGTCCAGTTCCAACGATCGCCAGTTTGCAACCCTCTGGCATTCGGCATTTGCGCCACGCTTTGAGTAAAGCTTCAACATTTTTCTCCGCCGCCAGACGACCTTGATAGAGAAAAAGTACATCAGCTTTCAGTTCCTCTTTAATATTTGAAGCCCCTGGGGAATAGCGATCGCTATCGACCCCATTGGGAATAACGGCAATTCTGGTATTGGGAACTCCTAATTTATTTAGCAGTTCTTTTTGAATATTAGAGAAGATAATGACTTGATTATAGTCTGCTAAGGATGGAGCATAAATTTGATAGGTGAGTTGCTGCGTACTAGAGGCAAGGTTACGACGCTTTAGGTCAAAGGGTTGATGGAATGTAGCTACAAGGGGTAAATCGAGTTCGGCACAAATTTCTGGCAATCGAAAATCGAGAGGGGATATGGCAAGGGATGCATGAATCAGATCGGGCTTTAGCGATCGCAAAGAATCAACAAGAATCTTATTTGCTCTTAGGGATGGAACCGTGTAAATAGTGGATTTGTAGAGGAACGGTAAGGCGACATCCTGCGTTTCTTGAGCATGTTCTTCTATCTCATCATGGTCTGAATCACTTTCAGGGGCAAAATGCATAAAGCTGACACGATGCCCGCGATCGAGTAACGCATTTGTAATTTCGCGACTATAGGTCACGTTGCCACAAGCAGGCGATTTTTTACCTAACCATGCAATATGCATGAACTACACCACATTATTACCAAAGGTATAATACCAAAACTAGCGGCGGCGCGAAGTGTTGGGGCTATCTTTCAAGGCAATTGTGTTGCGGTCGCAACATAAAAAGAACAGCTAGCACTTTGTGCTAGCTGTTTTGAGGTATTTTATGGGTCGCCCGGGATTTGAACCCGGAACAAATCGGTTAAAAGCCGAGTGCTCTACCGTTGAGCTAGCGACCCATTTGAGTGAAGAACGTAAACTTTTATATGCATTCCGCACATGTGTTTTTTACGCGCTTGGCTAGTCTAACATGCATTTAGCAAATTACACCAGTTAAACTAAAGGGTCTTACCTCAGTAATTTTTATCGAAAGAGTCTGACCGATTAGCTCAGCTAATGATTTACCAGTTGTATTCTCAGTAAAGGCAATTCGATTAGTGCGAGTGCGTCCCATAATTTGGTTAGGATTTTTATGGTTTGTACCTTCGATCATGATTTCTTCGATGCGTCCTGCGTAACGCTGCGATCGCAGAGCTGCATTTTGATTAACGGCATGGTTAAGACGCTGGAGGCGATCGCTTTTAATTTCTTCACTCAACTGATGCTCCCAAACCGCCGCAGGTGTACCAGGACGGGGTGAGTAAGCAGCTGTATTCACCAAATCAAAACCAATATCATTTACCAACTGCACCGTGCGCTCAAACTGCTCTTCGGTTTCTCCAGGGAAGGCAACAATCGCATCAGCAGTAATCGCCGCATCGGGCATAATCTCGCGAATATCGTCAATAATGCGGCGGTAGCGCTCGTGGGTATAGCCGCGAGCCATTGCTTTGAGGATATCGTTGTCGCCTGACTGAAAAGGAATATGGAAATGTTCACAAACCTTCGGCAATTCGGCACAAGCTTTAATTAGGCGAGAACTAAAGTAACGGGGGTGACTGGTAGCATATCGAATGCGATCAATCCCCTCGACGTCATGGACGTAATAAAGCAAGTCCGTAAAGGTAATCTTGCCACCAATCCCTGCACCAATCCCACCTGCGGGTAAGTCGCGCCCATAGGCATCAATGTTTTGTCCAAGTAAAGTAATTTCTTTGTAACCCTGAGCCGCCAACTTTTCAATTTCTTGACGAATCACTTCAGGGGTGCGTGATTGCTCGCGACCACGGACTGAGGGGACGATGCAATAGGTACAGTTTTCGTTACAGCCATAAATGACATTTACCCAAGCAGATACGGAGCTATTGCGGCGTGGGGTGGTGATGTCTTCTTCGATATAGGCTTCTTCTGTGGCAACTACTTGATTGCCATTAAATACCTGTTCCAACAGATCGCCGAGGCGATTGACATGTTGAGGACCCATCACGAGGTCAAGTTCAGGTACTCGTCTCAGTAGTGACTCTCCTTCTTGTTGGGCAACACAGCCAGCCACAACCAAGGTTAATTTAGGATTGTCACGTTTGCGCTTGGCTTGTCGTCCTAGGTACGAATAAACTTTCTGCTCGGCATTGTCACGAATGCTGCAAGTGTTATACAAAATCAGGTCGGCTGTTTCGCTTTCCTCGGTTGACTGATAGCCCATATCTTCCAAAACGCCAGCCATGCGTTCGGAGTCGGCTTTGTTCATTTGGCAGCCGAAGGTGATGATGTGATATTTCTGAGCAGTCATGAAAGTGTTTAACCAAGCCGAAATTATTGCTGTCCTATTCTAATATCTTTCAGCATTGATTGTAAGGGTTAAGTAGTTCAGCATAATTAAAACCCAAACCCAGAAGACTCACTCTTCTGGGTTGTTAATTGCTCATTTCAGTAAACTTCGTCATGACTGCCAATATCAATCAGAAGGATCTCTTCTGTATCTGTGTCTGGAGATTTCTTGAAGTTGAAGACGATTCGACAGTCATACTCTACGGTGCAAGCCCATGCACCAGATAACTTGCCTTTTAGCTTGTGAGTTTTAAGCGAGGGATGAAATGGATCGACTACTAACATTTCTAATCGATCTGTGATTTTACCTTCCATCTCAGGTTCGCGACGGATTAAGGCTTTAAAGGCTCGTTTGAAAGAAGAACTAAAACCAAGCGTTCTCATCTTTTTAATTCTGCCATGACATCAACTACTGTGCCTCGGAACACTTTGCCCTCAGAATATTCTTCATCCGCTCTCTTAATGTTAAAAGCGATCGCATCTCTGCGTTTTTCCTTCAGTCGATAACCAATCAAGTCGATTAGAGTAATTTGCTCATCATCAGACATTTCTTCGATAAATTCAAGGATCGTATCAAAGCTATAGGTTTTCATTTTTACTTAGGCTCCTTAACTTTGTGCATATTGATTAAGTTTAACATTGCGCTAAATTTTGAGACGGATTGCGATCGCCAACAAAAAACTTTAAACTTCAGGCTATACATACACTGTAAGAATAATCACCAAAAGTTATGTTGGTTAAGGTTCAGGAATGGGGCAATAGTCAGTGAATTAGGCTCAGTAAAGAAGTTTTAGCTGAGGCAAATATTTTGGTTGGTGATGAGCTAGAAATTATTAGTACAAAAGATCAACCGCTCATCTGGGGAAGTAGGTGAAATGGCAAAATAGGAGGAAGTCATTTTCATGAATCGACAGAGAAGCGATGATCAAATTTCCCCTGACCGAATTGTTAGATGAACAAGCGTGCTATGAATGGTTATTAAAGATCCTG
>NZ_NDHW01000160.1 GCF_002251945.1 Pseudanabaena sp. SR411 | reverse complement strand
GAAAATCACTCTCTTAGTCCTATATAAATTGAAAACAAGAATTTTATATCCCTATTTCTATAATCTTTGGTATCTTATTTCTTCGCAAGCCCCTAATGGAACAAAAAACTAAGTAGATCGTCTTTTCTAAGAGACTTCTTGCCTAATATCGTGATGCATTGTGCGCCTGTTTAGCCATGCGTCACCAATCATAGGTTGACTCTAGCAAATCATGCAGTAAATCGAGCTAGGAATAAATAATAATGAACATTTTTCGTAAAAGTTTTCAGAAGACATCTTTATGTCTTCTCGCAGCAACTCTGACTACTGCTTCTTTTCTGAATACTATAGAAGCGATCTCGGCTCCATCTGTTCCCCAAATCGTCGCCCAAGTCCCACAAGACTGGCAAACAGGGGTACAGCTATTGCGTTTGCTCGACAACTCTGGCAACCTCTCAAGCATTGGCATCTTATTAGACATTGCCAATAAGCCTTCGACAACCTACGCGAATGCGGTATATCAACTCTATGTCAGACGTGCTGGGGAATGGCGCGAAGTTTATACCAACTCAGGTGCAAGACTACTTTCCAAAAATGCAGGACGACAATCCGCTTTTGTGGAAGTGATTCCCTTAAATTTACTGAGCCAAAAAATTTCGCTTGACGATATTTACAATGGTGATCTCAAGGCGGTGACTAGCGTGCGCTACGATCAGCCCAATGGCTTAAAAGATGCCAGATTTGAGATTGAAGAAACCAGATCCTTTACTTCAATTATCACAGCTAGTGCATCTGAGGTAAGTTCTGGACGTATTTCTTCGATATACATTAATACATCAAACAATTCCTCCAATAACTCATCAAACAATTCCTCCAATAACTCATCAAACAATTCCTCCAATAACTCATCAAACAATTCCTCCAATAACTCATCGAACAATTCTTCCAATAATTCTTCCAATAATTCATCGAACAACTCTTCAAACAATTCCTCGAATAATTCAGGACTTTCTGATCGCGATTTGGGGATTACAACTACTTCTTCGCAATCAACAAGTTCACAGTCTAGCCAAACCGTAGTTGTGCAAACTACCAATGTCCAGACTGGTAGCTCCGTGAAACCCATGAAACCCATCGTTGTTTCTAGAAAAGATGATGATGACGATGAAGATGATGACTATGATGACGATCGCCGCTCGGATCGTAAAGACCGTAAGGATCGTGATGGCGTTGAGCTATCTAGAAAGAATCCTCATCGTGGACATTTCAGTCTTGCGGTTTTGCAAAACCAGCCCCGCTTGTCTCAGGTAATTACACGTCTTTCGATCAAATCGAAGCGTTCTAATGGATTTCTCACAGAGCGCTTTATCGGTGATTATCGCTTTAATATTAATCAGCGTGCTACCTTTATCCGTGGGCTAAATCCAGGCGATCGCCTAATTGTGCGTTTATTCGATGTAAATAATCGTCCTCTAGGCTATAGCGAAGTTCAATTGCTCAAAGATTTTTCAACCATTAGCTTGATTTTACCCAGCGATCCATCAGCCTATGGGACTGTGAGAACTGTATGTGGCATTGATTCTAAGCGTGTTGGTAAGATCGATAGCAATGTCAGAGTCTATGACTACTTCACTCAAATCCAATCGACTAATGTTCTCAATCAAACAGTGGCTCGTTTTCTGACGACATCGCAAGGTATCCCCATTGGTTTATTTAATGTTGCAGGGCTACCTCAGGCAACTAATCAATTCACCTATACCAACGCTTTTTCCAAGGGTAATTATTCGCTAATTAATCGCACGATTAACGTATTCACTCAGGATATGCCCCCTGTAATGCAAGTGTTGCCAGGTCAGCTAGCTTCTATAATTTCGATTACTAACTCGCAGTCTACATTTGATGTAGTTCGCAAGATTCTAGATTACAAAGATCTGCGTCCAAATGGTATTTCTACCTTGTTTTAACTAAAAAAGGGGCGCTTAGCGCCCCTTTTTAGTTTTATATCGCTTTAATAAACCCAAAATAAAGAAAGACTGCGCGAAGCGCAGTCTTTCTTTGTTTTGGGTTTATGTTTTGGTGTTAAGCATTGTAGCGATCGCTACACAAAATCAACATAATTGTCTCGAAAGTGTCAAGATTAAATTTTAAGGACAGACAGTGCTTTGCGCGGTAAGAAAGCCCTTTAAAATCCTGCCCTCTTTAGCACTACCAAAAAATTTAACAATATGAAAAAGATTTTTGTGCTGGACACCAATGTATTGCTGTACGATCCCACAGCCATGAGACGCTTTGAGGATAATGAGGTCGTCTTACCGATGACCATTATTGAAGAACTCGATCGCTTTAAAAAGCAACCTGAGATGATCGGACGCAATGCGCGGCAAGTATCGCGAGACTTAGATGAATTGCGAAGTCAGGGGAATATTATCCAAGGAATTGAGTTGGAAAGTGGGGGATTGCTGCGAGTAGCCCTATGCGATCGCGAAACGTTAAAAACTCTACCCATTGAACTAGAAGGCGATCGCAATGACAATGCCATTCTCGCAGTCGCACTCGAACTTAAACGTGGTTGTCAATGTCGGGTTGTCATGGTCAGCAAAGACACCAATCTACGGATCAAAGCTGATGCATTAGGACTGGAAGCTCAAGATTACGAGACAAATAAGGTTGATGTTTCTGAGCTTTATACAGGTATTACAGAAGTAATCGTTGATGCGGCAAAAATCGATCAGCTTTTTAAGAATGGCGCGATTTCTATTGATGGTGAACTTTGCCCAAATCAAGCGGTGATGCTGATCGATCAGTTCAATCCTTCCCATACGGCTTTAGCGATCGCCATTAGTGGTAGTCAAGATTCCACAAAATTAGTAGCCATTAATAAGCTCGTCAATTCAGGGGTAGTGGGAATCAATGCACGCAATCGCGAACAAAAATTTGCCCTCGATCTTTTGCTGAATGATGCAATTCCCCTCGTTACCCTCGTTGGCAAAGCTGGCACTGGCAAAACTTTGTTAGCGATCGCGGTGGGATTACATAAGGTTGCCGATGAGCGCGTATATACTAGGCTTCTGATTTCACGCCCCGTAATTCCGATGGGTAAAGACATTGGCTTTCTGCCTGGGGATATTAAAGAAAAACTTACACCTTGGATGCAACCCATTTACGATAATTTCGATCTGATTTTTGGCTCTCAGTCTCCTAAAGAGCCGAAAGAAAAGCGGAGTATGCATTCACATACTCGGCGAGGACATGAAGACTTAATGGAACGAGGGCTGCTTCAGATTGAACCTCTCACCTACATTCGAGGACGGACTATTCCTCAACAATTTCTGATTGTAGATGAAGCACAAAACCTTACTCCCCATGAGGTGAAAACTATTCTGACCCGTGCTGGTGAAGGCACAAAAGTGATTTTAACAGGCGATCCAGAACAAATCGATAATCCCTATATTGATGCAGCAAGTAATGGTTTAACCTATGTGGTAGAACGGTTTAAAAACGATCCTTTGGCTGGACATATTACCCTCAGTAAGGGTGAACGCTCGAAGTTAGCAGAGCGCTCTACCGAACTTCTTTAATCCCAAAGCACAAAATGGCGTAGCCATTTTGTGCTTTAAAACCCTTGCTGGGTTTGGTTTTTAATTTACAAAAGTGTGCCGACACTTTTGTAAATTGGTATGACTCAAGCTAAATTTGTGGGGACTTCACTAAATTCCATATACAACTCTTTGAATGCGGTAATTACTTCAGGCGACAAGTTTTTTTCCCGATCGCTATAAAACTTTTGAAACTCAGCGATCGGATCGAAGCGATCGTAATCTTTTGGTTCAGGAACCTGTACTGACTCATTCACGATTAGCTTTGGCTCGACCATTACCGCTTGAGGGCAGATTTTTCGCACTCGATCCGCAAGTCCGATAGGTGGCGTATCCACAGCGATCGCAAATTTTAAATAGCCTTCATAATCACGATGGGCTTCTAGATGCTCATCCAGTTGATCCAGATGACATTCGACGCGCTTGAGGGGCTTATGGCAGGTGAGCGGCTGAAATTGCACTTTTGCAGGTCTACCAGTTTCCACTTCAATTAAGTTAAATCCTTTCTCTTCGCCCACCTCTCCAAAATCTACTTGAATTAAAGAACCTGCGTAATAGGTAGGCGCAGCATTGGGAATCTGCTGTGGTCGATGGATATGTCCTAAGCCCACGTATTGACATTCTGAAGGAATCGATTGTCCTGAAAGACTATAAACATCACCACTATAAAAAGCCGCCTCAGAACCTGTAAACTTTGCACCATCAACGGTCATGTGTGCCATCATTACATTTACAGCATCGGTTTTAAAGGCGCTAGCGAGATTCTGAAGAACATAGGTAACTGTCGTTTTATAGTCATTGCGCTGCTCCAAAGCATCTTTATTCCACACATCCTCGGCAGCTAATAACTTCCGTTCGGAGGCAAAGGGCATTGCACCGATACAAAGCTTGCCATTGGCTGTATCAATATTCACCACTCCGCCTTCTTCGGCAATTCTGGGACGACCTAACGCTCTTACTCCTGCTAACGATAGCAAATCGGCGAGGCTATCGATGCGATTTGCCGAATCATGATTTCCTGCGATCGCTACTGAGGGAATGCTTAACTGATTGAGCTTATAGAAAAAATCATAGGCAATGCGCTCTGCTTCGGTGGTGGGATTTGGCACATCGAAAATATCACCTGACACTAAAACAGCATCCACTTCATATTCTTTGGCATATGTGAGGATTTCCTCTAGGGCTAAGGCAATTTCAGGCGTGCGATCGACTCCCTTTAACTTTCTACCCAAATGCCAATCTGAAGTATGTATTAAACGCATAGTCCTTGTGTGTTAAAGAAGGGATTGCTTCGCAATTACTTCTTTGATTTTAAAAGTTTTGCGGTGTAACTCACTGTAACCTAATTGAGCGATCGCCTGTCGATGTTTAGCCGTGCCATAGCCCTTATTTGTGGCAATGTCATAGCCTGTATAGATTTCTGCTAGCTCGACCATGCGGCGATCGCGCCATACTTTCGCGATAATGCTGGCTGCCGCAATTGATAGTGATAGAGAATCCCCTTTAATCACAGTAGTTTGGGGAATTGGGGCAATGAGTTTAAATCGTAAAAGTTGATTGCCATCGATCAGGCAATGCTTGGGTTGCGGATTTAGCTGAGCGATCGCCCTTTCCATCGCTAGTAAACTCGCTGCGAGAATATTCATTTCATCGATTTCATCAACTGATGCTGTACCAATTTCACATGCGATCGCCACTTCACGAATGAGTAGATCTAACTTTTGGCGGCGTTGAGGTGAAAGCTTCTTGCTATCAGTCACGCCGAGATCTTCTAAATAAGCTAATTGATCAATGGGCAAAATTACTGCCGCCGCTACAACTTCACCAAATAGACAACCTCGCCCAACTTCATCAACGCCTGCAACTGGATAATTTGTAATTTCTAGCGATCGGATGTCTTCTTGATTCATGAAACTGATTAATCTTTTGGTATATAGCTGTCGCCATTCTTGTTAGGACATAAAACCCAAATAGTGTGAGGAGGCGCGAAGCGCCTCCTCACACTATTTGGGTTTTGATTTGTGCTGATACAGGTGTCTATAGCTATATGTTACAGCGCAAAGTACTGACTTAAAACCCAGTGAAAATTTGAAAGTGCCGCGAAGCGGCACTTTCAAATTTTGTTATCCTAAATACAGTGCCATAAGCACCACAAGCAAGTTTTAATAGTAGCTAACTCATCAGTCAAGATCCACCGCAATGACCACAACGCCGATCGCACCCAAAACAACTGCACCATCCACAACCGTTAATCGTCCCGATGCATTAGGACGGTTTGGTATTTTTGGGGGCAAATATGTCCCCGAAACCCTTATGAGCGCTCTTACTGAGCTAGAAACTGCTTTTTATCATTACAAGAATGATCCAGATTTTAACAATGAGCTAGACGGCTATTTGCGGGACTATGTGGGTAGACCAAGCCCTCTATATTTTGCAGAGAGATTGACACAGCACTATGGAACTGCTCAGATTTACCTAAAGCGTGAAGACCTCAACCACACAGGCGCACATAAAATCAATAACGCACTTGCTCAAGTACTCCTTGCGATCCGTATGGGCAAAAAGCGCGTAATCGCCGAAACAGGCGCAGGACAGCATGGTGTAGCTACAGCCACAGTTTGCGCTCGCTTTGGTTTAGATTGTGTAATTTACATGGGTGTGCAGGACATGGAGCGTCAAGCGCTAAATGTGTTCCGCATGAAGCTTATGGGTGCAGAAGTACGCCCCGTTGAGGCAGGTACTGGCACGCTCAAGGATGCCACTTCTGAGGCAATTCGTGACTGGGTAACTAATGTCGTTGATACCCATTACATTCTCGGTTCCGTTGCGGGTCCCCATCCTTATCCGATGATTGTGCGAGATTTCCATGCGGTGATTGGTAAGGAGAGTCGTCGCCAGAGCCAAGAGAAATGGGGCGGTTTACCAGATATTTTACTGGCTTGTGTGGGTGGTGGTTCTAATGCAATGGGACTATTTCATGAATTTGTCGATGAGCCAAGCGTCCGTTTAATTGGTGTAGAAGCCGCAGGTAAAGGTACAAATACCGAGTTTCATGCCGCAACTCTTACCCTCGGACGTGTTGGCGTATTACATGGTGCAATGAGCTATTTATTGCAAGATGCTGAGGGACAGGTACAGGAAGCCCATTCCATTAGCGCTGGTTTGGATTACCCTGGAGTTGGACCAGAGCATAGTTATCTGAAGGATTTAGGACGTGCAGAGTATTACAGTGTCACCGACCAAGAAGCGCTAGATGCATTTCAACGACTCTCTCGTTTGGAAGGAATCATTCCTGCTTTAGAAACATCCCATGCGATCGCCTATCTAGAAACTCTCTGTCCACAGCTAACTGCTGATCAGCGCATCATCATTAACTGTTCTGGTCGTGGTGATAAGGATGTAAATACCGTAATTCAACATTTGCATCTCTAACAAGAATGGTTGCCGCGCAAAGCGCGGCAATCATTACATTGCCGATAGCCAGCGCTCTGCTTCAAGAGCTGCCATACATCCAGTCCCTGCGGCAGTAATTGCTTGACGATATTCGTGATCTTGGACATCGCCACAGGCATAGACACCTTCGATGTTAGTGGCTGTTGACTTTCCTTTCGTGACAATATAACCAGTCGCATCAAGTTCTATCTGTCCTGCAAATAAATCAGTATTTGGAGTATGCCCGATCGCATAAAAAAGTCCACCCACGGCTAAATCACTCTCCTCCTTAGTGACAGCATGGTGAATTTTCACCCCTTTGACAATCTCTTCCCCGTAAACATCAATGGGAATAGATTGCCAATGCACCGTAATTTTCGGATGATTGAAGACTCGATCCTGCATAACTTTACTGGCTCTCATGCGATCGCCTCGCACCAGTAAATGAACCTTCGAGCCATACTTAGTTAAAAAAATTGCTTCCTCAGCAGCCGTATCCCCACCACCAACTACCGCTAACTCCACACCCCGAAAAATTGGCGCAGCCCCATCACAAATAGCACATGCTGAAATTCCGCGATTCCAATACTGTGTTTCACTGGGTAAATTGAGCCTTTTGGCAGTCGCACCTGTGGCAATGATCACGCTTTTAGCTTGGACTTCCTGAGAAGTTGATTTCACTGTAAAAGGATAATTGCTAAAATTAACAGTGATCACGTCTTCCATCACTAATTCTGCACCACAGTTGATCGCTTGCTCCTTCATATAGCTCATCAACTGTGGACCCATTATACCAGTGGGAAATCCTGGAAAGTTTTCTACTTCGGTAGTTGTCATCAATTGTCCACCCGCAATTCCTCCCTTTTGAAACCCTTCAAATACAAGTGGGTTCAGGTTAGCGCGTCCAGCATAAATGGCGGCGGTATAGCCTGCGGGTCCTGAGCCAATAATCACTACATTTCTAATTGACATAATTATCTTGCTTATAAAATCTTGCTTATAAAATTTTCAATTTGAGGGTAAAGTAAAACCCGAAAAATGCGTTGAGAATTACTGCATTTTTTGAGTTTTATCTGTTAACAAAACTGACAATAGATTTAAAATCTGAAAGTAAGAGACTAATAAGTATATCTGCTTAATTAAGATAGATTTCGCCATACATGACAAAATATATCGTATCTAATTGATTTTTCTTGGATAATGCGATAATACTTTCAAAAATGAAGCTACACCACCTCTAAATCGATTTTAGATCGATAAAATTATGGACATTAAGCTCATCAACATCGGCTTTGGTAATATTGTTTCGGCAAACCGAGTTGTAGCGATCGTTAGCCCCGAATCTGCTCCTATCAAGCGTATCATTAGTGATGCACGCGAACATGGTAAGTTAGTTGATGCTACCTATGGTAGACGCACAAGAGCGGTAATTGTTACCGACTCTAGCCATGTAGTTCTATCTGCAATTCAACCTGAAACCGTCGCTAATCGTTTTGTCATCAGTAAAGAAGGCGCTACAGATTAAACCAACTTACAGCAATTATCGATCCAACGAACCACAAGAGAATTTTTGAAAGTGTTGCTAAGCAACACTTTCAAAAATTCTCTTGGTTTGGGCTTGAGCGCAAAGCGTTGTAAAAATCGTTGCTTTGCAGGGATTTTTACATATAACTAATGTTACGTGGAAGGAATTCCTTAGATAGCGGAAGTCTAGGGATGGCACGGGGGCACAGCCCCTACGAAATATTAATTATTCAGGTAGGGGCAACCCCCCCCGTGGTTGCCCTGCTTAGCTGGCGGCAGCAGATTCATCATCTGAGTTCCACGTAACATCAGATATAATGTGAATTTGATGAAAGCGCCAATTACTATTAACTCTATCTCTAGAGAGAACTACGAAACGTTGAGCGAAGATAAATTAAGCGTAGGCAAATTAATTGTTGTTACGGGACCAAGTGGTGTCGGTAAAGGCACTCTATTACAGAAACTCCTTGAACGCTATCCCGATCACATTCTCTTTTCGATATCAGCAACGACTCGATCGCCCCGTACAGGGGAAGAACATGGTCGCGAATATTTCTTTTGGGATCGGGCTGAATTTGAACAGAAGCGTGATACAGGTGAATTTCTGGAATGGGCTGAATACGCAGGAAATCTCTATGGCACACCGCGTAAACCGATTGATCAGGCGATCTCCTTAGGGCAAATTGTTCTGTTGGAAATCGAACTGGAAGGAGCGCGACAAGTGGCGCAGTCTTTCCCCAGTGCCAAACGAATTTTCATTGCCCCACCTTCGATGGAAGTATTAGAAAGTCGGTTGCGCGATCGCAGTACGGATAGTGATGAACAAATTATCAAACGCTTGCACCATGCCAAGTTGGAAGTCGCCGCAGCCAATGAATTTGATATTACAATTATCAATGATGATCTAGAAATTGCTTTACAGCAACTCGAAAGTGCCATGTTTGACTAGAATCCCCAAAACCGATTTTTTGAAAGCCCGCCTTCGGCGGGCTTTCAAAAAATCGGTTTTTATAATGAGAATTGCTGCACTAGAATGATTGTGCTTGTGTTGGCAAAGCCAACACAAGCACAATCATTCTAATTGCGGGTTTCTTTATGACTACGTGGAGTCTCGTTGGTGCTTTGCTGTTATCGGTTTCGACCCAAGTTCTCGATGGTCGTGAAGTCGCCGCAGTGCCTCGGTCAGTGATGAGCTATGCCAATCGTCCAGTCCTAGCCTCAGAAGAGATCGCCAATAATCAGTCTGATCCCGTTGCGAAGCAAGCGATCGCCACGATGCTCAATGATCTCAAGCAAGCAGGGCTAACTAATCCCGAACAAGGTGTATGGATTCAGTCCTATGATGGGGCGATCGCCTCAGGTCGTTTAGCAAGTCGCCCCTTGCCTTCAGCTTCGCTCACCAAAAATGCCACTACCTTAGCAGCATTGCAAACTTGGGGATCAAACCATCGTTTTATTACAAATATCAGTACTACAGGTCAACTCACAGGCGACACCCTCAAAGGCGATTTGATTATTGAAGGCAGTGGCGATCCATTTTTTGTATGGGAGGAGTCGATCTCCCTTGGTAATAAACTTAATCAACTAGGTATTAAGCGCGTTCAGGGCAATTTGATTATTACAGGTCAATTCTCTATGAATTTTGAGCCTGACCGACAAGAATCGGCGAACTTTCTCCGTCTCGCCTTTGATAGCAGTCGATGGCAGGGTGAAGTTGCTGAGCAATATACAACGATGCCCGTGGGAACGCCCAAACCGCAACTAGTGATTCTTGGGAATGTGCGAATTGTGCCAAATCTTGCTGTAGATAATGTTTCTACTCGCAAATTACTGATTCGTCATGCATCGCTACCCCTATGGCAAATCCTGAAGCGGATGAATACCTTTAGCAATAATGAGATGGCGGAAACTCTAGCAAGGCAACTGGGTGGCAGCAAACAGGTAGCAGAGATCGCCGCTAATGCAACAGGGATTCCCATTTCCGAAATCAGATTAATTAATGGCTCAGGTTTAGGACAAGGCAATCAAATTTCCCCTCGTGCGACGGTGGCGATCCTGATGGCAATTCATAATCGCGCCCAAGTCGAAGGGCTAACCCTTGCGGATCTCTACCCAAGTAGTAATTGTAACTGTGGCACGATTGAGGGTCGGACAATGCCAAAAGGGGCGATCGTCAAAACTGGCACGCTTTCTGATGTCAGCAGCTTGGCAGGGATCGTCCAAACTCAAGCCCATGGCGCAATTTGGTTTGCGATCGTCAATCGTGGTGAAGGGGATATTGATGCTTTTCATCGATCGCAGGATCGCGTATTACAAGCGTTAGTTACTAAATGGGGTTTACCCAAATTACCAACTGCTAGTTTTGCCGAAACACCTTGGCAAGACAGTGATCGCAACGAGATCGTGAAATAAATCATTCAGTCACAATTTAGACTGCTCAGTTCTTGCAGGATTTAGCTAAGCTGGTTGAAACCAATCCTCAATCTTTGAATTTGTAAAAAGCTAGAAAAAGAAAGACACGATGTGTCCTTCTTTTTCTAGCAGCCTAAACCCAAAAAGATCGCATATCCAACTTAAAACTAGGTAATACATCTTCGCCCAGCAGAAAATCTGGAGATTCTACAATTTGGTTTATACCGCTAGGACGATAAATTTGGGTGGATTTGTTTTTACGATCAATTAACCAGCCCAACCTCACCCCTGCCGCTATGTACTCTTCCATTTTCGCTTGCAGATCGATACGATTGTCGGTTGGTGACATTAGCTCTAAAACAAAATCGGGGGCGATCGGCGGGAATTTAATGCGCTGATCTGGGGTGAGGGCTAACCATCTTTCTTGAGAAATCCATGATACATCAGGCGATCGCTTACTGCCATTAGGAAGTGCAAAACAAGTAGAAGAATCAAATACCTGCCCTAATTTCATCTGGTCATTCCAAATCCAAAACTTGGCAATTAGCCCTGCATTATAAATTCCTGTTTCTCCTCCCGTTGGAGCCATGATCACAATTTCTCCAGTTGTCGTCTGCTCTAATTTAAGTTCTGGGTTTGCCTGACACAGGGCTTCAAACTCTCTGCCTGTGATTTTCGCGATGGGTTTGATATCAAAGATAATCGTATTCATGGCAGTAGATCATTTGCCCAAGATATTTGATCAATGTAGTTAATAGTATAGTTATAAAGCTTTGGGATTTGTTGAAGACCAAAGCGCTGTTTGTAAAGGCGGATAGCGATCGGGTTTGTTTGTGATCGCATAAAACTAAATGCTGTTTATTTTTTGTGATTTCTCATAAGTGATCGCTTTTGTTAAAAAAAAATTTACCGAAAGGTACATTTCAGTAATGATCTAAACATTTACACAGCGATCGCTAAGTTCTCCACAAAAAAGCGATCGCTTAACAATTATTTGTTATTTGTACTTGGCGATCGCCAATAACTTCTCGGAACTCAACAACAGAGTAGGATGTTTTTGATTGCCTAATTTCGGCAGAAAACAGTTAAACTTGTCGAGTTTATGAACTTATCGGTTCGGTCTAACGTACATGGTCAGCGGCTATCGACAACCTTGTCAGCGGCTATCGACAACCTTTGCCACTCCGACAACGACTTCCTTCAGTCCGTTGCACTAGGGTTGTTATGCTGCGTTGGTTGCTCGGCTTCTTCCGGTGACATCCAAGCTTTGACAATAGCTAATGTAATAGTGCTGTAGGGATTATCTAGAAGACTCTCCATAGCAACTTCACCACCAGCTCGAAGAGCATTGGCTAAACGAGACTTAAAATTAGGGGCAACTTTTGTCTTGCTTTCTTCAAGAGCAGAATCTGATTCCTCCAATTGCTGTAAGAGTTGTTGAATTTCAATAGAAGCTTCAGTTTCTCCAGTAACTTTCACTGCACTTGCTACACGAGACTTGAAAGCAGGAGTCACTTCTTCATTAACATAGGCAACTTTTTCAGCCTCTGTAGCGGTAGGATTAAATTTTTCTAATTCTTGTAAAAGTTTGTGTATCTCAACAGCAGCTTCAGCAAGAGTTTGTTTACTTTCAATCGCATGATTAATACTTCCACCAACATAATCCCCACCAACGTAAACCCCTCCTTCCCGAATAATGATTTGATTACCCACACTTGCCCAAGGAAAAGGTTTACTATCTAAAGCTTTTTTAAATGCGTCAAGAGTCGCAATTGAAATTAGACCCAGAACAATTACTAAAGCTTGCTGTAACTCAGTAGTCATATCAATCCTGACTAAAATAAGAACTATTGAGAGCAGGATGATTGACAAATAAACTGCAACAAAAATCTGAATACGTTTCTCAAACTTAAAGGCACTTATTACACTTAAATTAGGGTCTTGCATTTTTAGGCTCCTCAGATTGAATCCCTTTTTCTTCTCCATAAGATAGAAGTTCATCTGAATCTTTAGGAAACCCTTTTAATCTATCCAAAAAACCACTTATCTCTTCTAAAGAATATCCTAAAGGTCTAGCCAAACCTAAAACCAAGAATAATAAACCCGCTAGAGGTACAGCTTGTAAGAAGTATATTCCAACACCAACGGAGACAACACTAGCTACAATTTGCTGACCACGCTGAAAAATCGCTTTTTGTTTTGCCTCTTGAAGCTGAATCTCTGCTGACTGTTGTGCGTAATCTAATCGCCTATCTTTTACATCCAATTCTTGAATTTTTTGCCTTAGATCTATCAGCCTCTCACATTCTTCAGCTGTTCCGGCAAGTGCAAACCGCTCACCAAGAACCGCTTTGTAGATCTGAATATCCGATTGAACTTCCCGTTCTGCGATCGCTCCACCTTGGGAACGATCGGATAGTAACGTTATTTTCTTTTGCTGTTCTAGTTTTTCACTTGCCATTCCTACCTCTACGTCGGTAAGTTGCTATTCACAATACCACTGATCAGTATAGAGCATCAACAAATAACCTCCTGCATACCACCTTAACTAATAGATGAAGCCGCATAACTATGTATTTGACGGAAAAATTCTGTCTAGTATGATTATAAGAGGGTGTTTGAGAAGTTTTTTCCCCCCTCTAACTCCCCCTTTCAAGGGCAGGGCTATTTCAAAAACTAGATAATTGAAGATAACAAGAGTAAATATACTTTTCAACATTTTCTTTATACTATTTGACTAGAAGTCACTAAATTTAGACAATTTCTCTGATCAGTGTTAGTGCTAATCAATGACTCAAATGGCTAAATCTCGTTAAAAGTCTGATACTTTAATCAAAAGTTAAAGACTAAATTTAGTCAAATAATAGTAAATACTAGAATAATTAACGTTGAAAGCTATTTATCAATCATTTAATCTGATTTACTTGTTCTTGAAATAGCCCTGCCCTTGAAAGGGGGAGAATTCAAGTCCCCCCCCTTTCAAAGGGGTATTAAAGGGGGTAAAAGCAGAAATTTATGCTAAAGAGGATACTTCTCAAACACTCTCTAAGGGATATAGGCTGAATGTAAAAATTCTGCCTAATCACCCAAATAGCTTATTAGCCAGACACCGCAATATATTATTCAGATTAATTACTTGATAACTTTATGCTGTTTCACATTTTTTGTTCCGTGATAGCATTAAATTGAATGCAAATTTGATGCAGTAGCTCTATGATTAACCTCAGCCAAGACATTCAACCCCTATCCACCTTTAAGCGAAATACTAATGAACTCATCACCCAGATGAGAAATACTGGACATCCCATCGTATTAACCATCAATGGCAAAGCCGAATTAGTCGTACAAGATGCAGCGTCCTATCAACAATTGCTCAATAAAATTGAAGAACTAAAAGCTATTGTTGGAGTAAAAAAAGAATTATAAGACTTGGCAAAGGTTCACACTAGATAAAAGAAAATTAAAGCCATGACGATCGCCACAGAGCAAGCTAAATCTAAAGCAAAAATTTGGACTGATGAAGAGTTTATGGCTCTGCCCGATCGCGGCGATCGCTACGAAATTATTGATGGGGAGTTGGTAACTTTGGGTAACTCTGGCATGGAGCATGGGAATATCGGCATATTCCTTGGCGGCTTAATTGAAATTTTTGTTAGACAACACCGTCTTGGTGTTACCTGCGATTCAAGTACTGCTTTTAAAATGAAAGGTGGTAACAAGCGATCTCCTGATATTTCCTTTGTAAGCAAAGAACGTCTAACTGGACTGAAACGTTTGCCACAAGGATTTTTTGACGGTGCGCCAGATTTAGTTGTGGAAATTATTTCCCCCGGCAATACCTTTGAAGAAATTCATACCAAGGTTGAAGAATATTTTGCAAGTGGAACGCGATTGCTATGGATCATCCATCCCGATGAAAAATTTGTACTGGTTTACCATAGCCCCCAACCCGATCGCTTACTGCGTGGTGATGACATTTTGGATGGCGAAGACGTAATTCCTAATTTCAAGGTTGCTCTCAGCGATTTATTTAGAACCCTAGATTTTTAACATCAAATTTTCGAGGTGAGTCGTCATGATTGCCATCCCTAAGCCTCTTGAAATAACAACAACTCACACTGAGCAATCTCGACCTGTTGCCGAACAAAGGATCTGGTTAGAAAACATCAGTTGGCAAACCTTTGAGCGATTGCTAGAAGATATAGGCGATCGCCGCAGCACTTTATTTCATTACATCAATGGAAACTTAGAAATTATGTCGCCAATGGCGCTACATGAGCGCAGCAATCGGTTTATTGATGATTTAATTCGGGTGCTGTCCGATGAGCTAGAAATAGATTTATGTAAATGCGGCTCATTATTGATGCGGGTTCCTGAACTCAAGATTGTGCAGAACCTGACTCTTGTTATTACATTCAAAATGAGCCAAAGATTCGCAATCAAAATGTAATTACGATGGGGCAAGATCCGCCACCCGATCTAGTATTAGAAGTCGATATTACTAACCCAAGCGATCGCCGTTTACCGATCTATGCTCAACTCCAAGTCCCAGAAATTTGGATCTATAACGGCTATAGCTTAGATTTTCTAGGCTTAGAAAATGGGGCATACCTTAAAATAGAACATAGCTTGTCTTTTCCTAACTTACCTGCGGCAGTGGTAGTAGAGTTTGTGCAGAAGCGATTTGAACTAGGCGATCGCCAAACCCTCAAGGAATTTCGGCAATGGGTAAGCGACAATCTTAAAAAAAGCTAGCGGCTAAGCTAGCTTGGTTAAAAAAGCCTGTTAGTATATTAAGTAATAAAAATTAATATAACTTTTTAAGATACTTTGTTTTTAAATCCTGACAAGGTTGAACTAGAGGAGCGCACCTTAGCACGTTCTACATCAACAGTTCAGGCTTTACCCTTAACTGCAAATGTTCCGTCTGCGTTTCCCCAATACTTATCGCAATACTTACTTGCCCTCGCTTCCTTAGTGCAGCATTGGCAAGTTTGGTTTGCAGCTCTTTTTTTAGTATCCGTCCCCGTATTTTTTGAAGCTCCCCTCGTGCGTTATGCCCCTTGGTTGAGCTTGATTTGTACTGTCGGTTGGCTAGCGATCGCCAAGCATCTCCAAGCAGACCCCAAAACTAAAACATGGGGCAGCTTAGTCTGGGGCTTTAGCCTCACATGGCTATGTGGTTCCCTCTATTGGGGCTGGTTACGTTGGGAGCCAGCCTATCATGTGCCTGTTGAAGCTTTGGCTTTGCCTTGGGCAATCTGGGCAACTCGTCAAGATGCTTACCGAGTCGGCGGGTGGTTCTATATTGGCTCATTATTAGGAACTGCGATTACTGATTTCTATTTCTACATCGCAAATCTTTTTCCAAATTGGAAAGCGTTGATGCAAGTTGAAGCCAATATCAGACTCGCTCAACCAATTCTAAAAAGTGCTTTAGCTCTAGTAGAAACACCTTGGGGCATGACTTGGGCTTGTGCTTTAGCAGCATTGCTCTTGATTACAGGTAACCGTGCCATGCGATCGCCTGATCTCGGTTATTGGGCTTTTGGTGGTGCGGTGCTAGGTACGATTTTTGTGGACTTGCTATTTTTTAGCGTTGCCATATTGGGATAAAAAAAGGAGTTGCTAAGCGACTCCTTTTTTTATCGATATTTTTTGCCAAATAAAAACCCAGCGTTGGTGCGCTGGGTGCAGTCAGTTTAAGGCTTCATTGATAAGTAGATTACTTGAGTAGGTTCTCTTTCCACCTCACGCGATCGGGTGAAAAAAATAAATAAAGGCGGCACTTCGTGCCGCCTTTATTTATTTGGGTTTTGATTGAAATTGTTGTAAAGCAATAACTTCAATCAATTGGTAAGGAATCTACTTTTTTAAATTCTCCATTCCAAGGTGCGAAAAATGGCAAAAATAGCATCCCTGGAAGAGCTAATAGCAATGTAAACAAGAAAAATAACGCCCAACCCTTGCCATCACTGCCAGCAAGCCAAAGGTTTTGATTAATTGCTGTCCATGAGGGCATGTTGCGCTGGATAAACTGGGCTGACTCCCCTGAAAATGGTGAAGCTAATAGATCGCGTCCAACCGCAAATAGACTTGATAGCAAGGCAAATTGAGTTGCCGAAAAACTAGGATTGCATAACACCATCAGAAATCCTAAAAAACCTGCGGTTCCTAAACCACTACAAAAGTTCTCCACATTAATCGCAGCAAGTAAAACAAGGTCATTTTTGCCAGCAATGGAAATCGCGTAATAGCCGATATTACTGATCGCTTGCAAAAATCCGAAAACCCATAGCGATCGATTGACCCCAATTTTGCTCAGAATGGCTCCCCCGGCCAAAGTCCCCACAATTGTGGCAACCAGTCCAATTCCCTGTCGAACCGTGCCAATCGTGCCATCATCAAACAAAGTTTTTAAAAAAGGAACTGCCATTTTCCCCACCATCGCATCACTAAACCGATAGAAAATCGTGAATGCGAGAATTAATAAAACTTTCCCCACTCCCAAGCGTTGAAAAAACTCTTGAAAAGGTTTAACTACAGCCTCGTCTAAGGTTGCAGGACGAGCATTAGCTTCTGGTGGTTCGGGAGCTACGATCGTGGCAATCAGTCCAAAGCTCATCACGATCGCTAGCAACACATAGACCCAAGCCCAGCCAAATTTACTCAGGCTTAAACCAGTAAATCCGTTATTAAATAGAAACTGTGAAAGCGGTGACTTCCAACTTAATCGAGTTGCTAAATTAAAACCTACAAATCCTGCAAATAGCAGTGCGATTCGATATCCCATTACCCAAATACCAATCCCCGCACCCACTTCCTGAACTGCTAATACATCAGTCCGATAAGCATCGATCGCAATATCTTGAGTGGCACTGAGAAAAGCAAGCATCAAAGCAGCGATCGCCAACATTGGTAAAGCAGCGTTACGACTAGCCAAATCAAGCTGGTCAATTGTAAACATTTGTAAGGCGATCGCCAAAATAGCAAGGATTAAACCAACCTGTGTTAGTAAAATCCAACCTCTGCGCCGCCCTAAAAAAGGTGGTACAAACCGATCAATTAACGGCGACCATAGAAATTTGAGCGAATAGGGCAGTGAAACTAAGCCCAGCCAACCAATCGTACTAAGGTCAAACTTAGCTGTGGTAAGCCATGCCCGAAATGCATCATCGGTGAGCGCATAGGGTAGCCCTGACGCAAATCCTAGTGATAAAAGCGCCGCCATTTTGCGACTCTGAAAAACTCGAAAAAATTGGGCGATCGTATTCATACTTGCGGATTAGACTACAATATATATGTAAGCGGAGACGAAAGTTTCCGTTCACTCCTCACACCACATTCCGCCTGAGCTTATGAGCAGCAAGGGCGGTTTCTTCTTTTTTACCTGTAGGCGAAAAAAAGTGCCTTTTGGCAAATTTTTTGCATCTGAGCTTATACTCCCTTGTCACCCAAGAATTAGTGGTGCGACACTTCGCGTCGCACCACTAATTCTTGGGTTTTAATGTCTAGTTTGAGACTGAGAAGCAAGTAAGCAAAATCAAAGGCAGTTTCTTATTTTTGACTATAAGTGCTTTTTGACACTAAAAACTTCAAAATCAGTTTTGATAAATTGGGTATTCTTCTTAACAATTCTGGTTTTTAGCAAATATGTGATTCTAGCTGTTATACTACCTACACATAATTTTTGAAGTTAAAAGTTTTTAGTATTTAGGGAGTTAGCAAAGCATGTCATCAGCGATCGCCGTCACAGATGCTAGCTTTGAGCAGGACGTACTTAAAAGTGACATCCCTGTTCTAGTAGATTTCTGGGCCCCTTGGTGTGGACCCTGCCGTATGGTTGCTCCTGTAGTGGAAGAAGTCGCCACACAATATGAGGGCAAAATTAAAGTTTTCAAGCTTAATACCGATGAGAATCCTAGCGTAGCTGGACAATATGGCATTCGCAGTATTCCCACGCTCATGTTATTTAAGGGTGGTC
Source organism: Pseudanabaena sp. SR411 (assembly GCF_002251945.1). Lineage (GTDB taxonomy): Bacteria > Cyanobacteriota > Cyanobacteriia > Pseudanabaenales > Pseudanabaenaceae > Pseudanabaena. Next base: position 14,650 of record NZ_NDHW01000160.1, on the reverse strand, counting down.
AGCGTGTGGATGTGGTTGTCGGTGCTGTCCCTAAGACAACACTATCTACGACAATCGAAAAGCATTTAGATAGCTAAAGATTTTTCCATCTCTAAAACAAAAGGGGCGCTACGCGCCCCTTTTGTTTTAGAGAGATAATCTCAAAGCGCTATATCTCTATATCTATGGCTGCTGTCGCCAGTCTTCTTAGGCAACAAAACCAAGAAGCGAATGGCGGCGCTTCGCGCCGCCATTCGCTTCTTGGTTTTGGAGTTGTCCTAATAGTAAGTGGCGATAGCTATAATTACAGAACTACCAACTAATTTACTGAAACTAGTAGTGTCACAATCCAAGATTGTCGAAATTTTATCTGAGGACGAGTTACGCCGCACGATCAATCGTCTGGCTTCGCAAATTGTCGAGGCTAGCGGCGATCTATCCAATGTTGTCCTGCTCGGTGTTTATACTCGTGGTGTGCCGCTAAGTGTGGCGATCGCCAAGCAGATTCATACCCTTGAAGGAATCTTAGTTCCTTCAGGTGCATTAGATATTACTTTTTATCGGGACGATCTCGATAAGATTGGACTGCGAACACCTAGCAAAACCGAGATTCCCTTTGACTTAAATGGCAAAACTGTAGTCTTAGTGGATGATGTCATTTATAGCGGTCGGACAATTGGGGCAGCGTTAAATGCCATTCATGATTATGGTCGTCCCAAGGTGGTGAGACTATTAGCCTTGATCGATCGCGGTCATCGTGAGTTACCCATCCATCCTGATTTTGTGGGACGAACATTACCAACTTCTAAGGATGAGCAGGTCAAAGTATTTTTGAGCGCCGCAGGGGATGGTCGCGATGGCGTTGAGTTAATTAAACCAATCAGTTAGAAATTGGATAAAAAATGTGTAGGTGCATAGCATTCCCACAGAGATTTATGCGTTTACAGATTGCCTCAATTTGAGCTAGATAATTCTTAAATGGTTTGCTTAGATTGAGGAGATTGATTAGACATTTGAGTATTAAACTTACTGCATGGGAGATTAAAGATATAGAAGGTATGGCGACATGATATTTGCGGTTGATGTGGATTATCGAGAGGGGAAGGCTGTAGCGGCTGGAATTGCCTTTAATGATTGGGAAGATCCTGTCCCTGCTAACACATTTATCGCTCAAACGGATCAGGTTGAAGAGTATCAACCAGGGGAGTTTTACAAGCGCGAACTACCAATTATTTTGCTGCTTTTAGCACAACTTCCACAACTTCCAGAGATAATTGTTATTGATGGATATGTCTATCTAAATCACCATCAAAAAGCAGGATTAGGGCTTCATTTGTACAATGCACTTGATGCGAAAGTAGCAATCATCGGTGTGGCGAAAAGTCGCTTCCAAGATATTCCTTCAGAAACTGAGGTGTTGAGAAGTGATAGTAATCGACCATTATTTGTAACTGCGATCGGTATCGATGAATCCGAAGCAAGAGATTGCATTAAAAAAATGCATGGCGATCATCGATTACCAACCATACTAAAAGCTGTGGATAGACTTTGCCGAGATTCGTATTTATAGCAATACAGCGCAAAGCGCTGATTTAAAACCCAAAATATAGCTGTAGCCATTCTTGTTAGGACATAAAACCCAAATAGTGTGAGGCGGCGCGAAGCGCCGCCTCACACTATTTGGGTTTTGATTTGTCCTGATACAGGTGGCTATAGCTATACAAGTAGCGGCGCAAAGCGCCGCTACTTGTATTTTGGGTTTTGATTTGTTCTCTCTAACTTTTGCATTACTATAATTTGATAAAATAACAGCATTATGGATACAGTGTTATTCGATTTAGATGGAACTTTGACCGATCCCAAAATTGGGATTACTACCTGTATTCAATATGCTCTCAATCAACTTGACTACCAGTCACCAGAAACTGATCAACTTCTTTGGTGCATTGGACCTCCACTGACAGTTAGTTTTGCGAAGTTGCTGCAAACTAACGATAAAGTGTTGATTGATCGCGCCATTACCCTTTATCGCGATCGCTTTGCCACAGTAGGCTTATTTGAAAATTCGCTCTATCCCCAAATCCCTGAAACTCTCAAATCGATTCGTGCCGCAGGTTATCACACCTACATTGCCACATCTAAGCCCCATGTGTTTGCTAAGCGGATTATTGAGCATTTTGCTCTGACTTCTCTATTTGATGGCATTTATGGCAGTGAATTAGATGGCACTCGCAGTGACAAAGCCGAGCTAATTCGTCATATTATCCTCAGTGAAAATCTGAATCCTACCAAAACAGTTATGGTTGGCGATCGTTCCCATGATGCGATCGGGGCAAAGAAAAATCAGCTTTTAGCGATCGGTGTGACCTATGGTTATGGCACTGAAGAAGAGCTAAAACTTCATGGGGTCGATTTGATCGCTAACTCTCCTAATGAAATTACCCAATATTTATGATAAACCAAAGCCCAAAATGGCGTAGCCATTTTGCCCAAGAGAGAGTGGCGGCGCGAAGCGCCGCCACTCTCTCTTGGGCTTTTAACTATATTTATAGATGACGATATGCGATGATTTATAGCGTTATCGCATTTATTCCGAGGTTGTCCTATGCCCAAAGCGATCGCCGAAGCGGATACTTTTCTCAAAAAGAAGCTGCTTGGCTCCACAGATTTAGCCGATTCCGAGAAAATTCTCATCAAAAAAGGACAAACATTTTTTGTTACTGAATATAGCCCCGATCGCAATCAACATCTTTTCCTGACTCTAGCCTCACCCTTTCCAGCGCTAGATGGCAAATCCCAATTACAAAAGGTCTATGCCTACGATCCTCACATCAAAATTGAAGGGGAAGATGTCAATCAGCTCATCAAGTTACCAGTTAAATATTATTCACAACTAGACAACGATCAGGCGATTTTTGGCCCTGGTTGGCGACAGTGCAACACGACTAGTAATACGATGCTAGCTGATTTTGTGCTAAATGGAGCCTTAACAACGATGGCGAAAGCACAGGGATTTCCAGAGCCAGAGTCAGTCTATATGCGACTGGTGGGTAAGTTTGGTGATACCACCGATCATGATGCTCAAACATGGGCTTTGAGAGAACTGGGCATTAACTCTTACTTTAGCTATTCTCTCTCAGCAAAAGATGTATTGCTTTCACTCAAAGCAAATATCCCTGTAGTTGTAGGATTTGCCTACAAAGGTAGCGGTCACATTTGTGTGATCGTCGGACATGATCCTGTCAAAAGAGTCTGGCTTGTTCACGATCCTTACGGCACTCGTCATGGTGCTAGCGATGGTTATGACGTTGGTGTTGGCGGCGCTTATGATCCCTATAGCTATGATGTCATGCAGCAAATTTTTTGGGATGGTGGCGGTGAATCAGGCTGGGGCAGGATTGTCACCAGTATTAAGGGCAAACCCACAGGTTTACCCTCGGGACTATAGAGAAAGCGGCGCAAAGCGCCGCTTTCTCTATTTACTGCGAAAGATGGCTCTCACGGGTAAATGATCGGATACTTTGGCAAAATAGGTGCGATCGCTATCAAAGCCCAGATCTTTTTGTGGATCGAGAATCTGCACTGATTGAGGAATATATTCTTCTTCTGCACCTTTAGGAGCTTTAGAAATCGCAATATGATCGATGACGCAACCAGTACCACGATTGGAATAGCGCGGACGACCATCGGGCGTTTTGGGCTGACCACGTTTTTTTAAGCAGTTCTCTTTCTGACCAGTTTCGATCACTCTAGTCAAAAAAGTCAGTGGTGCATCCCGTAAGCCCCGATTTTGGTCAGCCCAAGTCGGACTATTAAAATCACCTAATAGAATTAAATCAGGATCAGATTGCGAATTCTGTTGATAGTTATCTACTTCTTGGCGCAAGCGATCGCTTTGATTTTGACGTAAGCGATCGGCTTCTTTGCCACCCCCTCCCTTTTGATGCACAATCACTAAGGTGAAATCAAAGTTTGCACCTGTTTTCACAAAGGTTACCAACGGCGATCGCAAAGTCCCTGTGATGTTCACCTTTTGCCATTCAGTCACCTTTTGAGCCGAGATCAAGTCTTTGCGATAGAACAGAGCTACCCTTTGTTTACTGCCCGTATCTCCTAACACAAATTCCCATTGTTTACTTTTATTCAACTGCTCCTTGAGTTTTTCGGCTCCCGATGGACTAACTTCTTGTAAGCCGATCGCATCAAAGTTCCGTTCGATAATTTGGCTTACGGCTTCTACTTTGGGAGTATTTGTTCCATCAAAATTGCCTAGATTAAAAGTTCCAATTCGGACTTGATCGGGTACATTTGCCGTGGCAAAGGGATTAGAGCAACCAGCGATCGCTATGCAAACGATGCTGCCCCAGCAGGCATAAACAGGAATGAAGCGTTTAAAAAGCGATCGCTGCATTATTTTCTCCTAATATCATATAAGAACTCCTCAATTACATCGATTAACCAACTAACTTCCGTTGCTCTAATATCATTATTTGCTAAAGGATATTTAACTCCATTCAGCCACAAAAGTACATTTACTTTTATGGAATTGTCTTCATCATGATCACTACTTAGCCAAATTAGATCATCTATAATTCCACTATTACGTTTCTCAATCATTCGCCACTTTGGTTCAGCTCCTTGGAATCCAGAAGTTGGCAGTTTGATTTGCCAAGAAGTTCTCCCAAATAGTGACTTCTCAAATAAAGTTTCTGTTTCGGTTATTTTTAGAGTTACTGTTTCTAATAAACTTACGGTAAATCTAAATAACAACCCCACAAGTATCGTTACTAATAGCCCAGCGATGACATAGAAACCAAAAGATTTATGATAATACATAGAAACATTGCTCCAAACATCTCCCAAAATAGGATGGGCAAAGACCATGATTAATCCTAGGAATACCCACATACAAACTGCGACCAAAAGATTGGATGGAATTGTAATTGTGAGGCAAGTTGCAGAAGTTGAAACTTGAATGTCAGAGTTATCTGGTGGAAAAGAATGGCGGACATAACTGGGAAATTGCTTGGATTTGGCAGGACTAGATTGCTTTATCGGTTCTAATGGAGTGGGGTTACTCTGAGGAGTAGAAACTTGGATGGATTCAGATAGAGCTAGCAAAGCAATTCTTGCCGATGCATAGCGTTTTTTGACTGTCGGCTCTACTAACTTTTGAATCCATTGCAAAAGATGAGGACTGGCACTGGTGCGATCGCTAAAAAGTATCCGTGCGTCATCATCTTGAGGTAACTCCGCAGGTGATACCCCTGTCAGCAAAAAAATCAGCGTTGCACCCAATGCATAGAGATCAGAAGCAGCTACTGCCCTGCCTCCATACTGCTCCATTGGCGCATAGCCATAGGTTCCCACGACAGTAAAAGACTTACCTTCAGCCGATGCTTTATCCTGCACAGCCCCAAAATCCACTAGATAAATATTTCGTTCCCCTCCTTCATCTCCAGTTAAGATCAAGTTACTAGGCTTAATATCGCGATGCAGAACTTGGGGACTGAGTTCATGGAGATAGATCAGGATTTCTAAAACCGCGATCGCTATTTTCTTAACCTGTGATTCATTAAATTTATGTCCTTGGGCAATATGTTCGCGTAAAGAATCCCCTTGAATATATTCCTGTACCAATCCAAACCACAATGAGTGATCGTCAATCGAAAAATAGTCGCGATATTTGGGGATACGTGGATGATCTAGCGCTTTGAGTACATTGGCTTCTCGTTCAAATAACTTTAGATCTTCCCATTGCACATTACCTCCGAAAGCTAGTAACTTGACCACCACCAATTCATTCTCTTTCTGCAAATCCTTGGCTAGCCAAGTCTCGCGACCTGCGTTTTGACCAAGTTGACGCTCTAGCTGATAACGTTGATTAACGATCTCTTGAGGCTGAAGGGTAGTCATAAAAGATATCTCATATTAAAGAACGACTGTTTTTAAAATTAGTAATCAATTCCATTAACCACATCACTTCGGTTGGGCGTAGCTCATTGGCGGATATTAAATAAGTGTCATCTTGGATATGTATTTTGACATTGGACTTGAGCGAGTTATCATCATTTTTCTCATTACTTAGCCACACCAACCAGCCAAATAGATTGTTATTATATCTGTTTCGCATCATGGTCCAATTTGGTTCAACGTAAATGGAACCACTGTAAGTCTGTTGGTCACGCCAATAGCATTTACCAAATATGTAGCGACTTAATATGACTTCCTGCCCATTAATTTCAAACTTAGATGTGGTAAGTAGGTGTAAAAGCTTGAACAGGATCAATCCGACAATCGTTAACAGAATCACGACAACTATGGGGCTAATGCTTGTTATAAGCAAGTAGGGAAGAAATGTTGTACCAAAAAACAAAGTGATTAACGATATTATTCCCAACATAAAAATTGCTGATAGTATCTTACTGGGAATTAAAATCTGAAGATTATGTTCTGATTCTTTGACCTGAATGTTTGTGTTTTCTGGAGCATAGTTTCTAATAGATTTTTTCGTAACAGGTTGAATGCTCGGCACAACCTGCACTGGTGGAGATTGCCTTTTGGATTTAGGGTGAACTAGAGCTTCTAAAGCCATTTGAGCCGATGCATAACGTTTTTTCAGTAATGGTTCTACTAAGGTCTGAATCCATTCCACTAAGTCATGACTAGCACTGGTGCGATCGCTAAAGAGTATCCGCGCATCATCATCTTGAGGTAACTCCGCAGGTGATATCCCCGTCAGCAAAAAGATCAGCGTTGCACCCAATGCATAGAGATCAGAAGCCGCCACCGCCCGACCACCATACTGCTCCATTGGTGCATAGCCATAGGTTCCCACAACGGTAAACGATTTCCCTTCAGTTGATGCTTTATCCTGTACTGCACCAAAATCCACCAGATAAATGTTTCGCTCCTCTCCTTCAGTTCCAGTTAAAATCAAGTTACTAGGCTTAATATCGCGATGGAGAACTTGGGGACTGAGTTCATGGAGATAGATCAGGATTTCTAAAATTGCGATCGCAATTTTCTTAACTTGCAATTCAGTAAATTTATGTCCTTTGGCAATATACTCACGCAGCGACTCCCCTTGAATATATTCTTGCACCAATCCAAACCACAAAGAGCGATCGTCAATCGAAAAATAGTCGCGATATTTGGGGATACGTGGATGATCTAGCGCTTTGAGTACATTGGCTTCACGTTCAAATAACTTTAGATCTTCCCATTGCACATTGCCACCAAAAGCCAATAACTTGACTACCACCAATTCATTCTCTTTCTGCAAATCTTTGGCTAGCCAAGTCTCGCGACCTGCATTTTGTCCAAGTTGACGCTCTAATTGATAGCGATGATTCACAATTGCTTGAGGTTCTAGCATAACTATAGCCTTAGATTTTAATGATCAAAGAGTGCTTTAGCACTCTTTGATTCAGAATTTATAGCACGAATTTACCGATCGCTACAGCCGCACCATCCTCTTCAACAGTAGGCGCAACCCAATCACCAAGAGGCTTTAATCCTTCAGGGGCATTACCCATAACTACGCCAATACCTGCATATTCGATCATTTCTAAATCGTTGAAATTATCGCCGATCGCTAAAACCTGTGAGCGGTCAAATCCCAAGATATTCTCGGCTAAATGCTTAACCGCAGTTCCTTTATTAGCGATCGGATTAGTCGCTTCAAAGAAAGTAGCTACAGATTTAGTGAGATAGAGTTGTTGCGGTGTATAACGACCTTTGAGAACTCGGAGCATTTCGGTTACTAGTTCCGCCGTATCGCTCAAGGCAAGAATCTTGGTCGGTGGATGATCGGTATTTTTACTAGTGAGGAATTCTCGCAAATCACCGACTACTGTGACTCCAACTTTAGAGCGTTCGGCATAGGCTTGAGTTTGGGCTGTCATTTTCCGAACGTAGAGTTCATCATTCACGTAAATATGAATCGAAAGCTGATCGTTAGTCGCAAATTCTCCCAGATCATCGAGCAAAGAGAGGGCTTGTTCGAGTTCAACTGGCCAATGTCCAACTAATTCATCAGTTTTAGGATCTTTAATGAATGCACCCTGATAGGAAATCAATGGCATATCCGAAGCGATCAATTCATGGAATCGTACCGCCGAGCGATACATTCTGCCCGTAGCGATCGCCACTTTCACACCCTTTGCCTGAGCCGCTTTTACCGCTTGCTTCACTGCATCATTGACCTGATTGGCATCACCACTAATCGTGCCATCGATATCTACCACGATCAGTTTAATGTCTTGCGCCATGAGTTTTTTGCTTGCTTTTTGCTTTGGATAAAAAAGTAGGGTCAATTCATGAATTGACCCTACTTTTTTATAATACCTTGCTTAGCTTTATGGCTTGTAGTGTTTATAGCGATCGCTATCTCTTAAACAATACAGCGCTTTGCGCTGACTTAAAACCCAAGAAGCGAGTGGCGGCGCGAAGCGCCGCCACTCGCTTCTTGGGTTTTGGTTTGTACTAACTAACTTTTGCTTTGCTATAAAGCCTCGATAAGCTATAACTAAAAAAAGCGTTGCGAAGCAACGCTTTTTTTAGTTTATTTGGTCTGTTCAGGACAAGCTACACCGTTAGAGATGTTGCGGCATTGTCCACGAATCTCTTCTAGCAGGCTAGGATTCAGTTGCTTGGACTTACTTAGGGCAAGTTCAAATTGATTCTTAGCTGTCGGAATATTGCTGCCACCTTGCATCCATAACACTTGTCCTTTCAGATAATGTAGTTCTGGATTATTTGGAGCAGATGCTAGAGCCTTATTCACGGCATCTAAGGCAAGTTCGGGCTTTTGAGCATCACGATAGGCTAGAGCAATACCACGCCATTTTAGATAATCAGGTGCTGCATACTGCTTGAGACTCTCCAAAGCTGTTTCAAGGTCTGACAGAGGTAATACTGATGCAATTAGCATATCAATATAGCCTTTAATCAAATTTAGCTCAGGATCATTGGGAGAAATATCCTTAGCTTTTTGGATATTGTCAAAAACGCTTTGCACCAGTGGCAAAGCCTTAGGTGCACTGGATACACCTTCAGTTTTGACAATATATCCTGCCTCAATCAAATCACTCGCGGCAATATAGATATAAGCTCTGAGGTTATCTTTACCCTTCAATGCTTCGGCATTAGCGCGAACGCGCTGTCCAGCCACCCGCATTCCTAGGTAGTCTTCTCTGGCATAGAAGGTGGAAGCACGTAAAGCAAATAGGAGTGGCTCGTTTGCTTCAGTTCTCACAGCTAAATCCAACTGCTTTACGGCTGCCGTATAATTTCCATCTTTGAACATTAACTCAAAGGCTTTCTGGGTTTCGCTGCCGATCGCCCTAGCATTTTGGGAGCGGAATGGATCTGCGGCAAAGCTAGGCATCACTGTCGCGGCGGTGATCAATGCTGTTAATAGAGATACAGATACAAATTTCAAAGAGCGGTTCATAAATTTCCCCGAAAATATCAGGCTGTAAGTAGTAAGCAAGGTTTTAGATCGTATCTTTAGATATTTTGACAAATTCAACTCGGACTTAATCTAAATACTTAATCTAAATTTGGTCTGATGTTTTAGGTTGTCTGCAACATATTACGTTAATGCACTCAAGGACGATGGTAATTTACAAAAAGTTTCTTATCCTCACTTAATGATAGTCCTGTAGAGGTAAGGATAGGCGGCGCTTCGTTCCGCCTATCCTTACCTCTAAGTCACATTACACCGTATTGCTGCTATCTATTCTTGTGTTTGGCTAGAGTTCCGCATGATTAAAGCTAATGCTATAGATTCTGGTAGTAAGGCAGCGATCGCGGTAAGTTTTAATGACCATGTATCAGTTTCGCTGAACAGCCCCTCTAAACCACTCAAGTGGGCTGACCAAATATCGGTCATGTCAATGGCAATGCAAGCAAATAAAAGTACTTTGATCGTAGCCTGATTGGAAAAGACCACCAGAATAGCTAAGACCATATCTCTAATTGCCCAAACCCGAATGATGTATGGCATTTGCAGATTTGAATCTACTGGAACGCCTAGTTGTTGCATCAGCCAAGGTGGATCGACATAACCGATCGCACTCAGTCCAAACCGAATCAAGCACATAATTCCGAGCAACGTTGCCACATACCAAACTTGATTTCTCATTTTAAGTACCTGTGCAGAATAAATTACCCAAACCCGTAAAGTTGCGCCCCGCAGGGGCGCAACTTTACGGGTTTGGGCTTTTAATTAATTATGCTCGTCTACTTTCAACTATTCAACCCGATTGGGAAAAGATATTTCTAGCACTACACATCCGATATCAGTCTTAAATGGCCCATGAATTTCGTGAGGTGGTCTACTGGCATAATGACCAGTCTCCAGCCACAGATCAAAGGCGCGATCGTACAGGCGACCACTGACGATAAATATTTCTTCAGGATAGGGATGGCTTTTGCTCCCAAAAGCAGTCGTGTCTGCATTGGGATGAAATCGAGTTAAGCGGGTATATTCGCCTGTGTCTTGCTCCAAGCTCAAGGTCAGTTCTTCAGCCATCCCTTCTAGTCCAAGAATTGGCTTCCATTTATGACTATGATCTAAGTCTAATGGATTCCAATAAGTAGCAATAGATTTTGACATGTATTACTCTCTCAAATGAATCACCCTGCCGCAAGCGGATGGGGTATCAAATTCTTTCCATTGCAGATGTTACTACAACATTTCCGCATTAGGTTAATCTCTTTCATAGGGGTTTTATTTGTGATGTGGTTATCTTTTATAAAACCCCTTTCTTCCTGCTTACTTTTGCAACTTTTTGTTCTGTACTAAGGGTTTTATCTAAAAATTGAACTATTCTATTTATGGGTGATTGTTTGCTTATCACAATCTAGGGAGCAGCAATGATGGACAAGATAAAAAAAATTAAACTAGCAACAGTTTGGCTAGCGGGATGTTCGGGCTGTCATATGTCCTTTTTGGATTTGGACGAATGGCTATTTGAACTGGTGAAATATGCTGATATCGTACATAGCCCGATCGCTGATATTAAGGGCTATCCCGAAAATGTTGATGTTTGCCTTGTTGAAGGTGCGATCGCTAATGAGGAAAATCTAGAACTAATTCATGAAATCCGTAAGCAGACCAAGTTCCTGATTTCCTTTGGTGACTGTGCGGTAACGGCAAATGTCCCTGCGATGCGAAATATGATGGGTGGCGACAATGCCGACATGGTGCTACGGCGCAGTTATTTAGAGCTAGGTGATGTTACGCCGCAGTTACCCTATGCTCCGGGGATTGTGCCTGAACTGTTGGAAAAAGTAAGCCCCGTTCATGAAGTTGTGAAAGTGGATATGTATATTCCGGGATGTCCACCATCGGCGGATCGCATCAAAGCAGCGATCGCGCCTTTGCTAGAGGGCAAGATGCCCCTGATGGAAGGGCGCGAAATGATTAAGTTTGGATAACCCTCACTCCCTCTCATAGGGAGAGGAGAACAAGAAATAAATATTTAGAGAGTCTAGTCATGGCAAAAACAGTTGTAATTGATCCCGTCACTCGTATTGAAGGTCATGCCAAAATCTCGATCTTTCTGGATGATCTTGGGGAAGTGTCGGATGCACATTTTCATGTGGTGGAATATCGCGGCTTTGAGAAATTTTGTGAAGGTCGTCCGATGTGGGAAATGGCGGGAATTACCTCACGCATTTGTGGAATTTGTCCCGTCAGTCACTTATTAGCTTCTGCAAAAACAGGCGATAAATTATTAGCCGTCAAGATCCCTGCTGCGGGTGAAAAACTGCGCCGCTTGATGAATTTGGCACAAATTACCCAATCCCATGCCCTTTCATTCTTTCACCTCAGTTCTCCTGATTTTCTGCTTGGTTGGGATAGTAATCCTGCTACGCGCAATGTATTTGGCTTAATGGCAGAAAATCCTGATCTGGCAAGAGGTGGTATTCGCTTGCGCCAGTTCGGTCAGCAAATCATCGAAATTCTAGGAGCGAAGAAAATTCATACGGCTTGGGCGGTGGCGGGTGGTGTGCGATCTCCTCTCAGTGAGGAAGGTCGGGGCTGGATTCGCGATCGCCTGCCTGAATCTTTAGCCACGATTGAAAATGCTTTAGGATTATTCAAAAATTTATTAAATGAACTGCAAACGGAAGTAGATGTCTTTGGTAAATTTCCATCACTATTTATGAGCTTAGTCGGCAAACATGGCGAATGGGAACATTACGGCGGACATCTTCGCTTTGTCGATAGTCAAGGGCAAATAGTCGCCGACAATCTCAGCGAAGATGATTATCAACAATATATCGGTGAAGCGGTTGAGCCTTGGTCATATTTGAAATTCCCATATTACAAACCCCTTGGCTATCCCGATGGAATTTATCGTGTTGGTCCGCTTGCACGGTTGAATGTTTGTGAATTTATCGATACGCCTAAGGCTAATCAAGAGTTGCAGGAATTTCGCGATCGCGCAGGTGGTATAGCCACATCTTCATTTTTCTATCACTATGCGCGACTGATTGAGATTTTGGCAGCGATCGAGAAGATTGGTGAACTAATTGATGATCCTGATGTGATGTCACCCCATACCCGTTCCCATGCGGGAATCAACTGCCTAGAAGGGATTGGTGTCAGCGAAGCGCCTCGCGGTACATTATTTCATCATTACCATGTCGATGAAAATGGTCTTATCAAGAAAGTAAATTTGATTATTGCGACAGGACACAATAATTTAGCGATGAATAAAACCGTTGCCCAGATTGCTAAACACTACATTCACAATGGCAATGTTGCGGAAGGTTTTCTCAACCGAGTTGAAGGTGGTATTCGTAATTTTGATCCCTGTTTAAGTTGTTCAACCCATGCTTATGGACAAATGCCGATGCAAGTGCAATTAATCGCTGCTGATGGCAGTGTTGTTAAAGAATTGTGCCGAAATTCTTGATCGCTTTCCTTGTAATAAGCACTTCAAAATCTAAATAAAGGCAGCGCTTCGTAGGCTTGTTTATCTCCTTAAAGTATTTTCAAATTCTTGTTTTTTACTAGAGATTAGAGAACGCAAGCGATCGCCTTCTGACCGTTGCTTCCTCTCCTCAAGTTCTAACCGATCACTAAATCTACAATGCGATCGCATCTCGTCAAATCTAAACGAAACCCAATGTGTATCAAAACAGATGATCAAGTATCACAATATTGTGATTTAATATAGTAAAATTATCGTAGTGATGGGTGTGCCGAAAGCGCAAGTTATTTTCTATCAAGATGAAGGTGGTGCTGCTCCTGTTTTAGAGTGGTTGAAAGTCCTACTCAAGCAAGACCGTAAGGGCTATGCAAATTGTGTGGCTAGGATTCAGCAGCTTGCGAGTACGGGTTATGAACTACGCCGCCCCGCCGCAGATTATCTGCGTGATGGAATCTATGAACTTCGGGCTAAACACATTCATGTTCAGTATCGCATCTTGTACTTTTTTGATGGTCAAAATATTGCAATTCTTGCTCATGCCATTACTAAAGATACTGATCAAGTGCCGATCGCTGATATTGATAGGGCGATTAGGCGTAAGCGTCTATTTGAAAAGAATCGAAGTATCCATACTTATGAAGAGGATTTAGATAATGGCTAAGACTAGTGATGCACTTAAAATCATTGATGGTTTGACTGGTGATGATTTTGAAATGGAGAATCTGATTAAGGAAGCTTCGCTTAATGCGATCGTGGCACAACTTATCTATGAGGCGAGGACTGCTAGGGGGTTGACACAGAAACAACTTGCCGATCGCGTTGGGACTAAACAATCGGCGATCGCTAGGCTTGAGGATGCTGATTATGATGGGCATTCGCTGTCAATGTTGCAGAAAATTGCTGGCGCTCTCAATCAAAAGGTTGAGATTAAGTTTTCAGCGATCGCTTCTTGAGTCAAGTTTGGTGTAGGTGTTGTTTTAAACTTTATTCATAGTTAGCCAGAATACGGCGAATTTCTGCGGCTGGGATATTTGTCTGCTCAGATTTTGAGTAAATCGTAACTAGAAAAACGGATGTAGCTGTTTTGACGTAGTAAATGACTCTGTAACCTGCGCTTTTACCTTTTTTGTTGTCTCGATTCTTAATCCGTCTCAATCCCTTCCCATAGTTCTGAAATTGGCTTAGTTCTGCCATCCATCACGTCATCCCAACCACGCCGAAAACTTTCTATAGCAGGTTCTAGTTCCTGTGAAGTTTCTTGTGGGGTTAGGTTTTGAGTTTTTTGTTGAGTTACGGCAATATCTCGATCTAATAGTTCTCGTAGTTTGATTTTCTCTCGCAGTTCTAGGGAACTTATCATTTCTATGAGAGCTTTAAAAGGAAGAGACAGATTTACTTTTACTTGTGTACGTTTCATATTTTGGTTTAGATCCTCATTTTTATATTTGCGTTTTTTTGTTGCAATTTTGAACCTCCATAAGGATCTCAAGCGTTTCCTAGCTATATATTACCTTGTATAAATAACTATTTTGATTTTCGGCAAATTCAAGGATGATCGCCTCTCATCAAACCAAACCCAACAATCGCTTTGGTAATAAATAACTGGAGTCTAGACTAAGTTGATTAAGAAAATCAGAAAAAGAGCAGGAAGAAGCAACCCAGAGAATGGAGAACTGAGCAAATCCAAGAGAATGAAAAGGAGAATATTTAGGATTAGG
>NZ_NDHW01000159.1 GCF_002251945.1 Pseudanabaena sp. SR411 | reverse complement strand
TATCCCCATCAAACCGCACCTGAAAAGACTCAATAATTCCTAAAAGTTGCTCCTGCCATTCGCCATCATATTGCCAACTCTCCACAAAAAGCGGCACGGCATAGCGCCAGCCAACTTCCACATCTTGCCAAAACTTATGCTGCACCAAATCCAACAACCCATTCGCAATTCGATCCGACTCGAAATAATCTGCCGTATCCTTAAACTCCTGAGTCCATTCACTCAAACGCGGTTCCAAATAAGCTACAGCCCGATCGCTTAACTCCCGCACCATTGGTGACTGTCCCGCCAACCCACAACGCAGATAGTCTTGCAAAAAGCTCTCTAGCTTGTCATGCAACCTAATGCCCTTACCCTCCAACAATACAAACGAATGCCTTGCCTTCAGCGATCGCATTTCTGGCTCAAGATCAGCCACCTCAAGCATCGCCTTTAATAACTCGTTATCAGGGCGACGCATCATCGCCATCGCATACACCGCCTTTTTGTCATGCTCATCCAAGCAATACCGCAAAAAGCGATCGCTCGTTGCCCTGACCACCGCCTCACGGGGCGACTCATCATCCCGATCCGCCGTTGGAGCGCTGAGAATCGTTGCAAGATCGATCCCCTGTTGACGCATCGCCGCAATTTGCTGCACCACAAAGGGAATCCCCAAACTAAACTGCTTCACCGACTCCGCCGCCTCGTCACTTAGAGGCACATTGATTTCAGGATGCGCGAAATATTCACTCACCTGCTCCCGACTAAACTCACTCATCGGGTAAACATAGAGATTTTCCGAAAACTCATCCCGATAACCACGAAAATAATCCTGCGATAACCGATAGCTATCCGCCATATTTGCCCGACCCGCGATCGCCCAAACCACACGCCGCCCCGCCGCCTTAATTACCATTCGTAAAACGCGATCGCACTCAAGGCGATCGACAATCTCATAGGTATCCAACAAAAGCACCAAGGGCTTCTGAGCAGAAATTGCCTGTAAACCATGCCCCAAAGCCTCTGCCAATTGTCGATGGGGAGTCGCAAAAATCCTGCGTTCCTCCAAGGACAACCGCTTTTTCATCAACCCCACTAAAGCACTCACTGCACTATCGGCGATCGCCTCATCCACCTTGCCATCTCCCGCCCCCAGCAACGCCTCCACCTGTGGCAGTTTCCGCAAGGCTCCCAACGACCAACTCAAACCCTTTTTCAAAATCGGCGCATATTCTGCTCCCTCACCCTGCCTTGCTTGCAGTTCCTTATCCACCTTTTCCTCAATTTGTTTCAGCGTTTTCTCCACCTGCCGATATTTCTCAAAAATCCCCTCGCGCCCCTTACTCACCGCCAAATAAATTGTCTCCAACACCGATTCAGGACGAATTGATTCATGTCCCACATTCAGCGATGGATACTCATTCTTTGCCTCTTCCCAATCCAATCGCAAAACGTCAAAGCAATTAGGAAACTCATCCCTAGTCAAATCACAAAAACGTCTCCCCAGACTCGTTTTCCCCATTCCCCCTTCGCCATAGAGCAAGAAAATATGTGGTGATGTACTGACCGTTTCTTTTTTCGCAGGTAAAAGTTTTACCACCGTTGGCAAGTTCTCCGATAACCATCGCGAACCAGCATTTGGTTGTAGCGATCGCAACACTTCGCGAAATCTTTTCTGCTCCTCAGTCCTCGCCAAAAAGATTCTTGCCATGAATCAGCATCCTCTAAACCTGCTGCCATTCTAACGAAAACTTTTACTATCGAGCTAATCGATGTATCGAAAGTCAATTTTTACATATGATCACACTCCAAAATGTTTATACTTATGTTTAAACATAGAAATATAATCATCATGACCGAAGCAATACTAGATATCAAAACATGGGGAAATAACTTAGGAGTACGCTTACCCGCAGCGATCGCCCGTGCCGCAAACTTAAAAGTCAATCAGCGCGTGCGCCTCTCCGTAATTGATGGATCTGTAATTATTGCTCCAGTTCCCAATTCTCCATTAACACTTGAAGAACGTCTCGCCCAGTTTGACCCTGTTCGACATGGCGGTGAAGTCATGACCACCTCTCAAAAGCTAGGCGCAGAAAAGTGGTAAAAGCCTCCAAAGATTGGATACCCGATCGCCAAGATATTATCTGGATTGATTGCAATCCGCAGGTAGGCAAAGAAATGCGAGACATTCATCCTTTCTTGGTGCTATCACCACGCATATTTAATGACAAAACCGCGATCGTGATTGGCTTACCAATGACAACGGCTGCATACAATGCTGATAACCCCTTTGCAGTTGCTGTTGGTAAAGCCTCACGCAGTAAATCCAGCTACGTTCTCTGCCATCAACCAAAGTCCTTTGACTGGCGGCTTCGTGGAGCCAAGCCTCATCCACTAAGCAAATTGGACAACGATTTGTTTACTCAAGTATGCGATCGCCTAAATCAAATCATTCAGCTATAGCAAACCCAAAAGAGAGTAGCGGCGCGAAGCGCCGCTACTCTCTTTTGGGTTTGATCGCCGATACAGCAAGCCTAGAATCAGGGCTATAGCGTCATGCCATACACTTAATGAGTTTGGAGTGCGGATTTTGCTAAACTACAATAGCCTGAATATTTCTTAATACTCTTTTCTCCATAATTTTCCAATGCGTATCTCTCTGAATTGGCTCCGTGAACTTGTAGACTGCGATCTCTCGCCCCAAGAGCTAGATGAAAAACTGACTATGGCAGGCTTTGAAGTCGAGTCAATCGAAGATCGCAGGACATGGGCTGAGGGCGTGGTGGTTGGTCATATCCTCACAGCCGAGCGTCATCCCAACGCTGACAAATTACAAGTATGTAAAGTCGATATTGGCGCACCTGAACCCTTGCAAATCGTCTGTGGTGCGGCAAATGCTAGACAGGGCTTATTTGTGCCAGTAGCCACGATTGGGACTTATTTACCGACAATTGATTTGAAACTGCGCCCCACTAAATTGCGTGGCGAGCGTTCTGAAGGCATGATTTGCTCTCTAGCTGAGATTGGGCTAGCCAAAGAGTCCAGTGGCATCCATGAATTTCCTGAAAGTGTGACCGTCGGCGCAGATGTGCGTCCATTGCTAGGTTTAGACGACGCGATCCTTGATGTCACCTCGACCGCAAACCGTGCCGATGCCCTGAGTGTGGTGGGGATCGCCCGTGAAGTCGCCGCTTTGCTAGGCAAAGAGGTGCGGTTACCCCTAGCAACTAAAGATTTTCAGCCCAAAGCCGCAAATTGGGTGACCGTAGAAGATCCTAAGTCCTGTCCTGCCTATATCGGTACTTTAATCAAAGGCGTGAAGGTTGCTCCATCTCCTGAATGGTTAAAGCGTCGTGTGGAAGCGGCGGGAATGCGCTCGATTAACAATATTGTAGATATCACCAATTACATTCTGTTGGAATGGGGACAGCCTCTCCATGCCTTTGATGCGGATACTTTGAAAGATCTGAAGATCGGGGTGCGCTTTGCCAAGGCTGGCGAAAAAATTAAAACCCTTGATGATGTTGATCGCACTCTCACCAGTCAAAACTTCTTGATTACATCGGGCGACAAACCGATCGCGATCGCAGGGGTGATGGGTGGAGCCGAAACCGAAGTTTCCGACAAAACTACCAATATTGTTTTAGAAGCGGCGCTATTTACACAGGTTACTACAAGGCGTTCGGCACGCTCTCAGGGCTTACGCACCGAAGCCTCAGCTCGCTATGAACGTGGTGTTAATCAAGCTGCGATCGAGTCGGCTTCGGCAAAAGCAATCCAGATGATTACGGAGATGGCTGGCGGTGAAGTTGTGGAACAGAGCATTGTTGATGCGCGTTCTAAGGCAATTCGCACCATTGACTTACGCTTGACTAAAGTTTGGCAAGTATTAGGTGAAGTTGATCGCGAAGATGATGATGCCCTAGCTTTACTATCGGAAGCGGAAGTTGAGCAGACTCTCAAGGTTTTATCCTTTGAGCTAGAAAAGCAACCAATCGAAGAAGGTAGCTATGCCACATGGAAAGTCACCGTTCCTCCCTATCGCTATGCTGACATTGAGCGCGAAATTGACTTGGTGGAAGAGATTGCACGGATCTATGGCTATGATAAATTTGTAGAGACTTTACCTGCGAGAACTGAGTTTGGATTCCTCTCCGCTGATCAAGAAGGTGGTCGGATGATTCGGGCTGCCTTCCGTGCCGTAGGCTTAACAGAAGTGATGCATATGTCCCTATGCCCTCCCACTGAATCGCATCAGGTGAAAATCAATAATCCTGTAGCGATCGAGTATGGTGCTTTGCGCGGCGACTTGCTCACCAATTTGATTGAGGCTTGTGCCTTTAATATCAATCAAGGTAATGGCATCTTGAATGGATTTGAGATTGGGCGCGTATTCTGGCTCGATGAAGCAGGTAGCGATGAAACTGATCGCATTGCAGGTATCTTCGGCGGCGATCCCACCGTGGGTGCATGGCAGCATGATTCTAAGCCTTTGAATTTCTATGAAGCCAAAGGGCTGCTCGATTCCGTATTCCACAATCTCTCGGTAACTGTGGAATACCAACCTGATCAAAAGGATGAGCGATTACACCCTGGACGTACTGCTTCGCTCTGGATTTCTGGTGAACGCCTCGGTACTTTTGGTCAGTTACATCCCCAGTTACGTTCTGAGAAGGAACTTCCTGATGAGATTTATGCCTTTGAGCTAGATTTCTATACTTTGCTCGATGCAATGATGAAAAAGTCGATTCCTACTTTTCAGTCATTCTCGACCTATCCCAGTAGCGATCGCGATATTGCCTTCTTTGCACCATTGAAGTTCACGGTTGCCGATATTCAGCGATCGATTACCCATGTGGGCGGCGAGTTGCTCGATTCCGTAACGCTCTTCGATCAATATATTGGTAAAGGTGTTCCCGAAGGTTCGCGTAGTCTTGCCTTTAGACTAGTTTATCGAGCCAGCGATCGCACTCTAACTGATGCCGACATTAACCCCGTTCATCAGAAAGTACGCGATTTACTCGAAGAGAAGTTCCAAGCAACGTTGAGAAGTTAGTTTTTTTACAAAGGGGGTGCTTAGCGCCCCCTTTGCTTCTAATTACCATTCCGTACTTCCTACAAATATGGTCTCTCCACTGCTGAGACTGGTATTTGCACAAGCATCAGCGATCGCTTTTGCAAAATCGGCAACGGTTGGCAATGTGCCTGCTTGTTCCCGCCGTTCATTGATAAATCCTCGATTTGCGCGTTCCATTAGTTTTGGCGTGATCGTACCTTCGATTAAATCTCCACTAACGATCACTAAGCTAATTCCTTTGTCAGTGAGTTGGGGAATGCGATCGCGCAGCGACTGTTCACCTGCATATTTACTGGCGGCAACGTTTTCGTAGATGGCACTTACAGGCTTTTTTCCATAAAAATGTGCTAAGTGACTAGTCACAAATACAATTCGCCCACCATCTTTCATTAAGGGAACAGCTAGATCGGCTAATCGCTCTTGTGCCTTGAGGTTAAGATCCATCGCATAATCTGCGGATTTATCCTTTTCCATACCACCACTGGCATTCAGTACTAATAAGTCCAGCTTCGTCAAGTCAGTAGCAATGTTCTGCATCATTTTGCCAACTTCCTCTTCTTGGGTGATATCTGCCTGTGCGAGAACTGCGCGTTGTCCAGTTGCCATCACATTCGCGGCAATTTCCTCGGCACGATGCGCTTTGCTGCGGTAGTTGATGATGATATCGGCTCCCCGCTCAGCCAACTGTTGAGCAACAGCCGCACCAATGCCTCGCGATGCACCAGTGATTAAAGCTATCTTTCCTTTTAAATCAAGCACGATGCGGCTTTACTCCTACGAATTTAAACTTTGTCTAGCTTCAACGATAAAACAGTCGCTTACCAAAGTAAAGTAGAGCGAAATTCACCCATAATTTTGTATGGTGCTAATTTATGAGATGGTCTCAAGGCTAACTGAATGTCAGTGGATTTAGGAGTTAAAGTACATTAGAGCTGCACGAATTGTCATAAACCATAGGGCGATCGCGGAAATCAAATAGAGATAAAATCGCAGCATAATTAGATTGAATGTACAGTGGACAAGGCTGTGCAAGGTGCGAAACCCAAAGAAAATCCATGCCGAGTTTATATATATTGAATCTACCTGTTTGGTGATGAAGAGATAGAAGACAAGGACATAAAAAATGATTGGAATCTCAAATAAATTTTTGAGATTATCTGATGGATTGGATACTGCTGGAGGAGATAACTGAGCGAGGGCAATTGGTGTAAGCTCTTTGGGAGTCAGCTTTCTATTCACAATAAAATTAATGCGGCGAATATACATGTACACCCACACTAAAATTGTAAGGAACATGGTTGCAAAGAAGGGGCTGAAGATATCTTCCTGTGTCATTGTTACGCTTATTTCAATCCGTTAGGGAGAACGAGAGTAATATTAAGTTGAATGCATTAATTTCTCTAGACCTCGATCGGGTACACTTCGTTCAACAATTTGGTTATGACAAGTCCCTTAAAGCTAATCTTTGAATCAATCAGCCATTCGCAGGAGCGACACAATTTACGATCGCAGGTTGCACCGACTATTGGTGAATATTTTGCAGCTACGCGATCGGCGATTTTTTTCTTTGACCAATTACATTTGGGCAATCGTGATTTTCAGAAAATATTGAATGTGGCGCTATCGGTCGATCATAATCCCATTGCCCGTTATCTCGTCGAGCGACATTCTCCTGTCCATGAAGGTTTAGTTGTAACACCCAAAGTCTGGTCATTAATTTGTCCCCGTCCCGATCATAGGCATGTTATGGCAGGTCCCATTGTCAATAGTGGTCAATTAGTGGGCGTAGTCGGCTGTACCCGTGAGAAGTCCATGACTAGCTTTGATATGCAAAACTTAGCTGATTTGAGCGCAATCTGTTTGCACTTATCAGCTTGGATCGCAACCAATAGTTTGCAGCATCAGTCTCTGAGAAGCGATCTCTTAACACCTCGCGAGTTACAAATAGCGGAACTGGTTGCTCTTGGTCGAACAAATGCCCAAATAGGGATTGAGCTTTGGATTACAGAAAATTCGGTAAAGCAAGCCTTGAAGCGAATGTTCCGTAAGCTTGAGGTGTCATCGCGGGCAGAGATGGTTGGACAACTTTCTACAAAATAATAAACCTAAGAGAGAGTTTTAGCACTTCGTGCCAAAATTCTCTCTTGGGTTTTAAAAACACGAAATGCCTAATCCATTTCGTGTTTTGGTATTATGCGGGGATAGATGTAATCGTAATGTGTGTTTTTACGGAATTAGCGAGAAAACAGGCGTGATGGGCTTGATCATGCATATTCTCGATTTGTTCCTCTGTTGGTAAGTGATTTCCTGTAAAAACTACTTTTGGAAATAGTCGCACGGTTGTCATAGCGAGATTTCCATAGTCATTTTTGTCCATGATGCCAATTGCGCGATCGCTATAACTCTTAACAACAAATTTGTTCTGGGCGGCAATGGAAAGAAACCAAAGCATGTGACAACTGGATAATGCGGCTATAAAAGCTTCTTCAGGATCGATACAGTTAGGATTGGAGTATGGTACTGGCACAACATGAGGTGAAGAAGAAGCAGGAATTTCAACTCCTCCATCAAATTTCCAAGTATGTTCTCGGCTGTACCTGTTGTCTGTAAACTTTGCTTGGCGATTTTCCCAGCAGATAGTGGCAGTATATTCAGACATTTTGATTTTTAGTTATTAAGTGAATATATTATTGATGCAGAGCGAAGTCACGAACCAATAATTTACCAACATAGAGTTAAAGGTAATTTGGGGCAAAAATCGACTCGATTTCCCTGCAACTCTCCATCAAAACCAAGTTCTACAAAGTAGGTTTCTCCAACACGCACCTTGATCTGATTGGTGTCAATTACGGATTGAAGTTCTGGAGATGGATTATTTGCATCTGGATAGATTAATTCCACACGAGTTATCTCGCGCAAACCCACACGATGTTCTAAAGGTTGAGATTTCTCCGCAGAGTATTTGTCTGGACGCTTGCCAAAGGGAGTCTGGAAAAGCATTGGCTCAGTCAGTACATCACTATTTGTGCCAACTGCAATACTCATAGTTTCTGGCAAATAGGGGGGACGATATGCCCAACTCGAAAATGCTGCGATGTTATTATTACTTGCTGATGGACGCAGGCAAATTCCAAATGGACAGGTATCTTTCCGATTGCTCCAACGTTCCCAAAGACGAGTGCGACAGATATCTGCTGATTGTGCTTCTTCAGGATTGTCAACCCATAATAATTCCAACATGGCATTATGAAAGAAGAATCGACGATTGACTGTGCCTTGCCCAATATGCTTATTAGAAGAACCTTCTAATAGTCCGAATGATAATAATAATTCAGCTTCACTGGCTCCAATATCAGTACAGACAAACAGATGGTCAAACTCAAATGCCATAGTTTTAAATTATTTGTGGATAAGTTTGCGTTGTTTCTCAATTTTAATCGCAATCGAATTGAGAGTGTGTTGCAGTAATTTCTGCATCAAGTCAAATCAATTTGTTAATGGAAAAGCAATCCTCATTCAAGAGCTACAGGTGTGCTTAGACTAGTCGATTCAATTACTATCGCAATATAAACCCAGAAGATGAGTGGCGGCGCGAAGCGCCGCCACTCATCTTCTGGGTTTATATTACGTTGCTATAGCTGTCTAGCGATCGCTAGCCATATGAGGACTATGAGGACAATGTTGTATTCAGATTGATTAATTGGGCAAGGCGATCCACTTCTTCTAATGGGACAGCAGGATATATCGGTAAGTAAAGGATGTTACGCATTAACTTAGTTGCAAATGATGACTCCTCCGCTAGTGATTTCAGACTAGTTGTTCCTGTAGTCGAGTCAAATCCTGCCTTTCTCAACGTTTGCATTAGCATTTCTGGATTTTCTGTCATCAAAGGAACTACCCAGTACGAATGCAGCATTACACCACTTCCAAGATTAGAGCTTGTCTTTTTTAATAAATCAAAGAAGACAATGGCTGACTGCTTGCGGCGATCGTAATAGGTTGCATCAAGGTGCTCTAGTCTATGGAGCAAAAGCCTCAGCATCCCATTGGGAGGACGGTATCGCAATTGAGTCTGGATGTCTCCTTTCCCAAACCCACGGGTTAGCATACTAATAAAATTATTTGCATCTAATTTCAGCAAATTTAAACAAGCGATAAGAATCCCAAAGATCGTAGGAGTAGAGAGAACTTTAAGTCCGAGATATTTGAGTAATCTTGTCACAAACCAGAAACCAGTCTTGACAGGATAGGTTTGCTCGATATCTCGCATTTTCTGGGCTAAATTTGGATCTTGAACGATGGTTACGGAACCACCTAAAGCAGTACAGGATTTGATTGGACCAAAACTGAAAAGACTGATATCAGCATGAGGATGTCCAAGATAACGCAGACCATCGAATGCTTGAGCGCAGTCTTCCACCAGCAGGATATTATGGCTCTTGCATATCTCGACATAAGGATCGAGTGGTGCGATCGCACCAAATAACTGGGCTACGACAAATATCCTGCTTTGATTAGAAATAGAAGCTTTGAACGCTTCTAAAGAGGGTGCAAGTGTCTCTAAGTCAATATCTATGGGAACAGGAATACAATGATGCTTTTTGACAATCTCTTCCATGTGAGCTATGTTTACCGCGCTCATCATAATTTCGGAGCCAGCAGGTAAGCATAATGCTTGGAGTAGTAGATCAAAGGAAGTTCTAACGCAGAGTGTAACTAGAACTTCCTTTGATGTATGCCAATAGGATTGAATCTGAGTAATTATTTTTGCTCTTTCAGACCATGCGAAGGAAGAAACTAGGCTTATACTTAAATCCTTAATTGAGATATCTAACTCAATCCGTGGATATATTTTCATGGCGATCGCTCTCAAAAAAGTTGATTTTAAGCTCTGTACCCCGCCATAGTCGATCAAGGTTGCTGCGATGTCGGTAAATTATGAGGAGACTGCCGACACACACCATCAATTTATAAGCGACGGGCGAATGAGTGCAAAGCATGAGACTTGAGGCGGCGATCGCTGCCAATATAGAACCAATCGATGTCGTTCGCCACATGACGACCGTCGCTAGCCAAAAACTAAATGCTCCTAATCCTACAATCCAATTAAAAGCCAATAGAATTCCTAAACCTGTAGCTACGGATTTACCTCCCTTAAAATCAATCCAACATGAATAACTATGTCCCAAAATCACTAGTAAGGCTGCTCCTACTACAAACCATTCATTTTGAGGCTGGATATTTGCCTCAAAACTGTTGAAAAACAGAGGGCTTGAGGTGGTTTTGAGTTCACCAATAGATTGTATTAGTAAGATGGTTGTTGTGCCTTTGATTAAATCAATCCCAAACACCAAAAAACCCTTGTCTTTACCCAGTGTGCGCCAGACATTGGCGGCTCCCGTGGAACCAGAACCATGTTCTCTAATATCAAGCCCTGCGCTTCGACCCACCAGATAACCTGTTGGTATCGAGCCAATAAAGTAAGCAAGAATCAATAAGCTAAGTTCCATAATTAATCTCGTTAAGAGAGTTTTTGGATTAGTGGTGCGAGGCTTTGCTGCGTAACACTAATCATTCACTAAGCAGGGATTAACGGCAAAGTTTAATAAAATTATTCTTGAAAAACTTTAATTATGGTGTCTAGACCCTGATCACTTAATAATTATTTATCTTTGCGATCGCTAAATCCTGTTAGAGATTGCTGAGAGAAGTCCCAAAATAGAGTTGACTCACCTTGCGATCGCAAGATCACTTCGTTCTTTGCTTGCACCTCGCCAACCACCGCACAAACTAAATTTTGAGCACGAAAAAGAGCTTGCACTGCTTCTACATTTTCAGGACGAATGCTTAATAGAAATCCATAGCTAGGGAAAGAAATCAACCAACGCTCTAAGGGAACATTCTCAGGACAGGGAATTCGATCTAAGTCGAGAATTGCGCCACAATTAGAAGTTTCGGTGAGCATTAGTAAAGTTCCAATAATCCCACCCATACTTATGTCCTTGGCAGTATCACATAGTTCTGATTTAGCAAGATATGGCAGGATCGATAAATTCTTGCGTAGTTGTTGTGGATCGGCTTGAGTTGCAGCATTCCAAAATGGGTAATCAGGATGGAACTGACCACGCATATCGATCGCCGCTAACAAAATATCGTCAGGCTTCGCGTTAAAACTGGTGAGCAACTTCTGAGCACGTCCGAGAATGGCAACAGATAAGGCGTTATATGGACTACGGCAATTTGTATGTCCACCAACAATTGGCACTTGATAAGCAATAGCCGCCGCTTTCATTCCTGCTAATAGTTCAGAAATAGAGTCAGGTGATTGACTCCACAAGGTATCGACAACAGCGATCGGTTCACCCCCCATTGAGTAAATATCACTAACATTAACCATCACCGCGCACCAACCCGCAAACCAAGGGTCAGTATCGATCAATTGCGGTAACATCCCCTCAGCGGCAAGTAACAAATAGCCATCGCGATCGCGAATTGCCGCACAGTCATCACCTAACAGAATTGCATCATTCCATTGCTCACCTAGCCCTCTTGCCGTAATCTGAATATCCTGCTTGTGCAAGATACCCATAGATTCCCTAAGTGTTGCCGCAAGTTCCGCCAGCATCTAGGAAGCCTCACGGATTTGAGCAGGATAAGTAGGACGGATTTCATTACTTGGAGGATAGAAGTTCAGGTCAGCTTCCATAAAGTGATGGGGGCGATCGCAGATCGTCATTTCCTTGAGGGACTCCCAATGCAGACGTTGGAAGAAGCGCACATTCTGAATCTGAACTGTGGCAAAGAAGCGATCGCATCCCCATGTATTCGCCGTAGTTACCGCTTTGTAAATCAAGCCTTTGCCAATTTGCCAACCCCGTCGATAATCTTTACTCGTTCCTAATCGGCCACCATACCAAATACCTTTTTCGGTTTCATAGATGCGGACAACACCCACAACTTGATTATTCTCAGGATTAATCGCCACAATCGGATAAGCGATCGCATCGATGTCATCAACATCATTCTCTTCAAATACATATTGTTCTTCTACAAAGATGGCTTTGCGAAGTTCAAAGTATGCGTCGATTTCTTGCGGTGTGGAGGCAAGTTTAAAAATGTAAGCGGAAGTCATGATAATTATCCCTAAGTTTAATATTCTGCCCTCACTCCCATTCTCCTGCGGGAGCTATAACCCCTCCCTAGCCCTCCCCTTGCAAAGGGGAGGGAACAGGATTTCTAGTCTTCCCACTTTGCTAAGGGAGGGAATAAGGTTTCTAGTCTTCCCCCTTTGCAAGGGGGAATTAAAGGGGGTTTTTGAGACTTGTGTGTACAAGGTAGCCATCTGGGAGAGGGGCTAGGGGTGAGGGGCTTATTCAAAAAGAGAAAGTGCTGAACAAGCGCCGCATTTCGCGCATCCTGCTTTGATGTCGGCAGAAGACATCTGCGATCGCTTTAATAATGCACCCACCTGCTCATAAACCGCAAACATAAACTCCGTCGTCGGTGCAGGATGATTGGCTAATGGCGTACCGCTAATTGGTACAAAGGGAACGACAAAGGGATAAACACCGATGCTAATTAGGCGATCGCAGGTTTCCACCAGAGTTTCTAAACTATCGCCTAAGCCTGCTAAGAGATAGGTGCTGACCTGACCCCAGCCAAATACTTTGACAGCAGCAGCAAAGGCTTCAAAATAATAGTCAAGGGGAACGCTTGCTTTGCCAGCCATGATTTTGGCGCGAACTTTGGGGTCAGCAGCTTCCAGATGCATTCCTAGAGTGTCAATACCTGCCGCTTTCATGCGTTCAAACCAGATGAAATCATCGGGAGGTTCACATTGGGCTTGAATGGGAATATCTACTTTTGCTTTGATTGCTTTGGCACATTCCGTCAAATAAGCCACACCGCGATCGCTCGTATTTGGGGTCCCCGTAGTCATCACCATGTTCTTAACTCCATCCAAGCGCACCGCAGCTTCGGCAACTTCGGCTAGTTGAGCAGGAGTTTTGCGAGCGATGGTACGTCCTGCTTCGAGAGACTGCCCGATCGCACAAAATTGACAGGACGTATCCGTATTGTTATAGCGCATACAGGTCTGCAAAACCGTTGTTGCTAGCACATCGTGGCTGTGAAGCAATGCGATTTTCCAATAGGGAATGCCATCGCTGGTGGTGAGATTATAGAAGTTCGGAGATTTTGGGAAAGAAATGGGCGCGATCGCTTCTTTCCCTGATTCTAAGAGCATCTCGTTAGTTTCGGCATTAATCTCTACCCTATAGGGAGAACTAGCTGCTGAACTGTTAAAGACGGGAACCATGACTGTCGTACCATCAATGGCGATCGCCTTATGATCGGAAGGTCCTGCTCCACCTTTACGACCATTCGCTCCCATTTGGCGATCATTTTGGCGATCAACCAGTTGCAAACCCTTAGTCTGTAATTCTGTAATTAATTGTTGCTTATTCATTAAGGGTTATGCTCCTATCGAAACTTGCGATCGGATTTTTAAATTCATACTTAATCAGGCAGGCAAGGGGCTTAGTGCGTGTTTGAGAAGTTTTTACCCCCTCTAACTCCCCCTTGCAAAGGGGGCGAATTTAAGTTTCCCCCCTTCGCAAGGGGGGATTAAGGGGGGTAGCAGAAATTTATGCTGAATAGGAGACTTCTCAAACATTCTCTTACGCCCCTTGTTCTTGACATGAAAATTCCGTTAATCCCTGCTCAAAACCATCAATCTGGAATCCTGCAAAAGCATCAGCGTTCAAGTGAGCCTGAAGTAAATCTGGACGCGCATAATGTCCAACCGAGTCCATCATCCGCTTGCGCTTGGTGATCAGCGAGAAATCCAAATCAGCGATCGCCATGCCTTCACCTTCTGTAATCGGTGGGCAAAGATGATTTCCTTCTGGTCCAATAATGGCGGTGTTGCAACCACCACTGAGGGCTTTTTGCAACTTCTCATCGCTGGTGATTTGACTTACTTGCTCTGCCGAGAGCCAACCCGTGGAATTAATCACAAAGCAGCCAGCCTCAAGGGCATGATGACGGATCGTGACTTCGATTTGGTCAGCAAAAATCTGTCCAACTAGAGATCCCGGAAATTGAGCGCAGTGAATCTGTTCATGCTGCGACATCAAGGCAAATCTAGCTAAGGGATTGTAATGCTCCCAACAAGCCAGAGCGCCGACTTTCCCAACCGCACTATCCACTACCTTCAATCCTGCGCCATCACCCTGTCCCCACACCATTCGCTCATGATAGGTCGGTGTGATTTTGCGTCGCTTTAGTAACAGTGAACCATCGGCATCAAAAATTAGCTGTGTGTTATAGAGCGAACCACCATCGCGTTCATTCACACCTAACACAACAACGATGCTATGCGATCGCGCGGCTTGGCTAACCGCATCCGTAACAGGACTAGGAACGACAACAGCTTCTTCGTAAAGTCGCATATGTTCTTTTCCCATCATTACGGGCGGCTGCACGAAGGAAAAGTAAGGATAGTAGGGAACGAAGGTCTCAGGAAAAACGACGATCTGAGCACCTTCTTTTGCAGCATTGGCGATCGCTTGTAAGACTTTCTCGGTTGTACCATCGCGACTAAACAGCACAGGACTGATTTGGACAGCGGCGGCTCTAACTTTGCGTGAATAATCCACGATTTTGTGAAGTCCTTATAAAGTCCAAGTATCGAGAATGAAAGCGTTATCCTTACGATGCAAAAGAATGATATCCAATACATCCAGAGGGCTAATCGGACGAATCCCAGGAATTAGCGATGGTTCACCATGTCCATAGAGAGCTTGGAGAGCAAAGCGACAGGCATATACCTTTCCACCTTCAGACATGAATTTAGAGATTTGGTCATTGAAATTCTGATGTCCGGGGAAAGCGGCATCACCTAGTTTTGGGAAACCACGCTGTACACCCAGAGTTACCCCAGGACCATAGAGCAAAATTGAAGTCTCAAATCCTTTACGAAGTAAACGAGTAGCTTGTAAAAGATTTACAAAACCGATTGAACCTTCAAAGGCGACAGTATGGAAAGTGACAAGGGCTTTCTCCCCCGGTTCAGCTTTGACATCCTCAAATACTTTCTCTTCATAGTTCACAAAGAAATCGCCAGTCTGATGGGCAGGAGCAGTTACTTCAGGCATTGTTGTTTCCTTTAAGGTTAAATGTTTGGAAAGCTTTTGGCTATTAGCTTTTAGCTATTAGCTTTAAAAGTTGAAGTTCAAAATGGCTGTAATGTCTAATAATCTGACAGTCGGTAATAAAGCTAAGAGCTAAAAGCTAAAAGCTTATACCTAACTAAGAACTTGAAGTCAGATTAGTTGCTAGCTAAGGTTCTATTTTGTATCTCTGGTTACGAAAAAGAGAACTCTATCTTTATCGATAGGAAGGCGATCGCTTTCTTTAGGAATTCATCAAAATGCGATCAATTACCTATCGATTTCGATAGGTGATCGTGAACGACGATCAAGAACCAAGTAAAAACTCATTAACCACAGTCCAATCACTGACATGGGCAACCTTGCGCCGCGCCATGATGTAATCAGCGAGATAAGTCGCATCTTTAGCAACTCCTGAAAATCGACCCGAACCCCATGTATAGAGCCAAGGTAATCCTAGGAAGTACAAACCTTTGACCTCAGTCACTCCGCGATCATGGCCAGGGTAGCCCTTGCCATCAAAGACAGGAATCTCGATCCAACTAAAGTCCGATTGAAAGCCCGTACACCAGATCACGGTTGTAATATTCGCCTCAGCCAAATCCAGATCGGGAATATCCATTTCTGGTTGCCAGACGGGTTGATAGGGAGGCTCAAGGGGTGCGTCAAGATTATTTTTAGCAATAAAATTATCAATCGTTTTCTTAATACTCTCGGACACGGCATCAGCACCATCAAGGTTTTGCTTGAGGTCATTGAAAAATTCCAATTTAGCACTAGAGCTATTTCTAGAGATATTTTTCAACCTGCCATGTAGCTGCATTCCTTCGAGAGCAAAGCGGCGCAGATCGATTTCTCTACCGCCATCACGTCCTGTTAGATAATGATTAGCCTTAGAACGGACTTTTTCTTTTTGGGGATGCTGATCGATGGAAAGTTCATAATATCCCATTAAATCTAGCCATTCCACTGCGTCCTTACCGCGATAACGACGGGGTGATCGCGGCGCACTACCCACACATAGATGGACTTTGCGCCCAGCTAAATGTAAATCTTCGGCAATTTGGCAGCCAGATTGACCAGTACCAATGACCAAAACCGCACCTTTGGGAAGAGATTCAGGATTTTTGTACTTTGAAGAATGAACCTGCAAAATATGCTCTGGCAAGCGCTCTGAAATTTTGGGAATCTTCGGTTGATGGTATGCACCTGCGGCTACAACAACCTGATCGGCAGTGTAATCACCAATGCTGGTTGTCACTTCAAAAATACCGCGATCGCCTCGTCGTAAATTCAGAACTTCTACGCCTTCCTGAATCGGTGGATTAAAGGAGCGTGCGTAATTTTCGATATAGGCTACGATTTCATCTTTTTTGATGAAACCTTCTGGCTCATTACCTTTATAGGGATAGCCGGGAAGCTGGCATTGCCAATTGGGAGTTACCAAACAAAAGGAATCCCATCGCTGCGATCGCCATGCATTCGCAATCTGATTTTTCTCAAAAATAATATGGTCTAAGCCTCTTTCCTTTAAGCAATAGCTTATGGATAGACCAGCCTGACCACCGCCAACAATTACAACGGGATAGTGATTTGTCATTGGCTAATTTCTTAAATCGCTGCTTAGAATGCTTTGAGAGTAAGTGCTAGCCAAACTGTGATTTTGTATTCCTAACTACGGAACCTCTAAGTCTATCGATAACGTTAGGGATAGAAAATGTACCGATGATTTTAAGGCGATCGCATTTCCAGCTTCTACCTAAATCAATAGTTCAAAAACCAGCTAAAAAAGGAGAAAGGGCACTTCGCGCTGCCTCTACTTTTTCAAAACTAGAAGGGGCGCTTTGCGTCCTTTCTAGTTTTGATCGCGAGATTATGCCTAAACAGGCTAGGATACAAATACATCAAGTTAATCAGGAATTTAACAATGGTAGAACGTCCTATCAAAAAAGCAGATCGTCAGCTAAACCCCGAAACCAACGAAACCACTCCTAGCGCTAGACAGTCTGACGACTCCGACAAAAGGCGTTCTTCTGGCCGTGATGGTCGTGATGGTGGTAAAGGCAAGAGAGATAAAAGAGGCGGAAGGGACGAAGAAGTCAAAGCTCCCGTAAATCTCGCTTTGGTCAGGGGACCAAAGCCAACTAAGCCACAACCAGTTGTGGAAGAAGTTATTGCTGAAGTGACTGAAGCACCTGAAGAAAGCGCACCTGAAGAAACGACCGAAGCATAGATCAAAACTAGAAAAGGCAGCGCGAAGCACTGCCTTTTCTAAAAAAATAAAAAGCGGCGCATCGCGCCGCTTTTTATTTGCCTGTGAGTAAGCCTTGACTGGGACTAAAAACTAAAGTCAGTAAAAATAACAGCAGTACCGCTAACACGATCGCTGGGCCAGAAGGCAAATTGAGATAGTAACTGGCATATAAACCGATCGCACTTGCCGTCACACCTAACCCCGCACCCACAAAAATCATCTGATGCAATTCCTTAACTAATAGATAGGCGGTAATCGCGGGACCCACTAAGAGCGACACCACCAATACCACGCCCATCGTTTGCATACTGGCAATAATCGTCAAAGTCACACCTGCCATTAATCCTAAATAGATCAGATTAACTGGCAATCCCAAAGCCTTCGCACCAATGCGATCAAAGGTATAAAAAAGTAATTGCTTATAAAACATGGCGATCGCTGCCAGCACAATCACGGTAATAATTCCTGCGCGAATCGTATCGGTTAGCGTAACGCTAAGAATATCGCCAAACAAAAAGCCATGCAGATCAATTTTG
Organism: Pseudanabaena sp. SR411; assembly: GCF_002251945.1. GTDB lineage: Bacteria > Cyanobacteriota > Cyanobacteriia > Pseudanabaenales > Pseudanabaenaceae > Pseudanabaena. Next base: position 102,524 of record NZ_NDHW01000159.1, on the reverse strand, counting down.
ATTTTCAGCAAGGAAATTAACAAAATCCCGATCGCAAAGAAACTCGATGAAGTCAAAGCCATCGCTGCATCAACCTTGACGCGAGTTTGCGATCGCAACCATGCGATTAAAAAAGCACTACCAATCCCTGAGATAAATGCGCCGATGGCAACGTCAATCCGCCAAAAAAAGGCGATCGCCATCCCCGGCATCACCGTATGCGTCATCACATCCCCCAGCAATGCCATCCGCTGAACGATCAAGAAGCACCCAATCGCTGGACAAATAATTCCTGCTAAACCACCTGCAATTAAGGCATTTCGCATAAATTCCAGCGCAAGTGGCTCACTGATCCATTGCCAGATCGGAAATTGAGCAAGTTGGGCAAAGAGGGTTGTGAGTATTGGTGTGGATATCAAAGCTAATTATTGAGTGAGTTATACGTGTCGCTATGTCAATTTTGTCATAGGCGATCGCCTTCTATCACTTTCGGTAAAACTGATAAAATAGAGGAATTTATGCAGCAGGCTGCTGCACTATATATTCGACAAAACAGTGCAACAGGATGTTGCACTATTGTTTCATTGTTTGTCTGAGCCAAATGCAGCGATCCATTTGGTTTGAATTGCGGTTTCGAGGAGACTTTGGACGATCGCTAACCATGCAACATTTTCAAGTAACAAGATGGCGCTTACTAAAGCTAGTTGGACCAAAGGCAAGAGCGTTAGTGTAGGCAAGTCACGATCAATTGCACCAAAACTACGGATACAGGCAAAAGCTAGAATTGCGCCTGATTTGAGATGGGAGTTGCGATCGCGCCGCACGATGTAGCGATAGGTGACCGCAAACAAAAAACCTGAAAAGCCAATCATACCCAGCTTAATTAGCAATATGAAGGGACTGCTAAGCTCAAAGCTGCTGATTAGTTGCACAGACAGGAAATTCTGCAAAAAGTGATGCAATAGGGCGATCGCAAAAAATGCGAACACACTAGCGATCGCGCCGAGAAATCCAGCTTTAAAAGATTCAATGCGATCAGCGACAGATAAATGCTCTGATTCAGTCGAAATAGGTTGAGAAGATTGCACGCTCGTTAACTATATTTGGGGCTACAGCAATCCTACATGATCTCCTAACTAGTAAACCTTCTAAGCACTCAACAACTCAAGATCGACATATTCACATAAAGTTTTGGGCTGTGGGATCGACATTCCCTCTTCAGAAAGAGACTCTAAATGAAAAGCGATCGCTTCTTGGATAAGGGTTCTGACTTCATCGACGGTTTCAGCTACAGCCACACAACCTGGTAAATCAGGAACATAAGCTCCATAGCTAGTTTCGCCAGTTTCAATTACAACTGCATATTTCATAACTATTACTCAATTTGTGCTTGTTTCCAAATATTCGGCAACTGCTTGCAAATCTGCTAAACCTCGATTGAGGCGATCGCGCATTGCTTCATCAAGTTTAGGATTTTGCAATGCGACTGCTTGAATTGCTTCTAGCCATTTGGAGATTGGTACATGACTCACGGCTGCGCGAAGTCCCATATTTGCCAAGATACCAAGATAAAAGCCTGTTAAGTCTTGTCCGCCATAACCATAGAATCCACTCCATAGTTCTAGTTTTTCGGGCGTGTATTCGCAGTATTGATCGGAGGTGATTGGGGTGCGATCGAGTTGAGGTTGAGGGAGTGGTGGTTTATTCATGGGAATGTACTGAAAATTTTTATCAATTTATCAAATAAGTTTGTCGATAATTTCTATCTGCCATATATGCTGCCTCTGATTTAGTCCATTGTTTCATCGGCTCTAAATCTGTAACTATCGCAAACTGACTTAAATATAAATTATCCCCTAAAACACTAGCGATAACTTTGGCGATCGCCTTACAACAACTTTGTGGATAACGTACTACTTGTTCCTCACTGAAGCGAATCACTAACCAATTTCTATTGAGGAAAAAGTTATTGCGACTGGTGTCTTTGCTAGATCCAACAAAGTGAGTAGGAACTTTGCTGTTATAGGCATAAGGCTCGTCAATCTCAATGTCAATGTATAGATTTACAGACTTGTCGATATAGACAAAATCAGGACTGTAATGATGTTTAAAATTTGGAATATTTAACGTAAGTCCGCGTTTTACTTTGTCCTTGAAATAGTGAGTGAGATACGCATAAAACTTGGCTTCCGAGAATCCTACTTGAGCTTTACTATTTCCTCCATCATGGGGATTAGTTTGCCTGAGTATTCGCAAAAGTTCCAATTTTCGATACGCAGCTACATTTTCGTGACTATGGATATGCTTGATCTCTTCCTGATATTCTCGTTTCGCCTGTTGGTAGGACTGTAATAATCTTGGATACTTCCTTACTTGGTCATCGTGTTCACGTTTTCGTTGCGGAAAACTCTGATTCATTGACCAAGCCAGATAAGCAACCATCAAAGCGCTTATAGCGATCGCTGTAATACTTAGCCAAATATTGAAAAACGCAAGCACTAATGACGCGATAAAGCCAACAATCCCCCATCTTGTTAATAATCCTTTGTCATAGATTTCTGGTGGTGACGATGGTTTTTGTGGTGCTGTCTCTGCAAACACAGGTACAGGTGGATTGATACTTTGGGCGCGTTGTATGGAGTTAGGAATTAAGATAATTGGATAGGTAGATATAATTTTCGGTTTTTATGTAGAAGGATTTAGGTGTTTTTTGTAACAGCATGACCAAGTGATCATTTGCCTTTCTAAAAGACTCTAAGCATCTATATATGACTTAATTTATCGCTAAGAATTTCTTGCATTTCTTTTAAATCTGCATCAGTTTTAGGAAAAGGAAATTTGGGGCTGTTAGGATTTGCGCGATTGATTAGAGCAGCGATCGCCTCATCATCTTCTCGATTAGCCAAGATATAAGCTCGTAATTCTTGTCGAGTCATATTACTAAAATCAGGCTTCATCATTAAACCTCCATTGACCATCAGGAAAAATCAAAACTTCTAGGCACTCAGTTACACCAGCCAAAATGAAAACTTTACTAGTATTCGCATTGTAGCGAAATATATGTATTGGCTGATAGCCATTTGAGAGCATCTGGCAAACCCTAACACAGGCGATCGCCTGATCTACAGTTGGCATATATAGACGAATAAATTTGACAAGCCTTAAATTTACGGGATTTTAAGATTTCAAACTAAGTTTCATTTTTAGGCAGCTTGTAGGATTTTTGGCAACTAGGCAAGCCTGTCAAAAAGATGTAATAATTTGTAACAGAATTAACAAGCGATCGCATATATCTCGATCAACTCGATCAAAATTATGGAACCCGAAATAACAAGTACGGAAACTGAAAACATAGAAACAATCAACGCGGAAGTAGTTGCCCCAGCCATAGAGGAAGAACTACACCGCCATGAATGTGGCGTATGTGGATATATATATGAACCATCCATCGGTGATGCTAAACGGAATATCCCTGCTGGCACAGCCTTTGAGAGCATCAGCGAAGATTGGCGTTGCCCCGTCTGCAACACCAAGAAAAAAGCCTTCTCAGATATTGGCATTGCCGCCAAACCATCAGGCTTTACCGAAAACCTTGGCTATGGATTTGGCGTAAACGTCCTCACCCCAGGTCAAAAAAACTTACTCATATTTGGCTCTTTAGCCTTAGCAGTAGCATTTTTTATTAGTCTCTATGCCCTAGATTAGTTTATTCATTAGCACTTTTATTTAGCATTAGAACCTTCATTATTTTTGCCCAATTTTTATGAAAAAAAGCATAAAACGCTTCCTTAGCTCCTTTTCGATCTGTGTATTACTCATTTGCCTAACATTATTTGGCAATATTCCTAGCGCCTTGGCAAGTACTGGGAGCTGGCACAAAGTCGATCTCCCCGTGGCGATTACCCCCCTTGATCTATGGTTTGACAAATATGACCCAAATCATGGTTGGCTAGTTGGCACTGACGCAACTTTGCTCGAATCTACCGATGGTGGCAACACATGGGAAGAGCGCAAACTTGATCTCGGCGATAGTGTTTATCGTTTCTCATCGATCAGTTTTTCTGGTGATGAAGGTTGGATTACAGGACAGCCAGCACTCTTGCTACATACCACTGATAGCGGCAAATCTTGGTCACGGATTGGACTTAGCTCTAAACTCCCTGGTGATCCCTTTGCGATCGTTGCCCAAGGTAGAAACTCGGCGGAAATGGTCACCGATTTGGGCGCAATCTATGCCACTCAAGATGCTGGACAAAACTGGAAAGCTCTAGTTACCCAAGCGGTTGGTAATGCCCGTAACCTCAATCGCAGTGCAGATGGTCGTTATGTAGCGATATCAGCAAATGGTAACTTTTATTCCACATGGCAACCAGGGGATATGACTTGGATTCAGCATAACCGTAATAGCTCTCGCCGTGTCCAGAACATGGGCTATACCCCTGATAATCGCCTCTGGATGTTGAACCGTGGCGGACAAGTCCAATTTAGTGAAGTTGGTGAATTTGATACATGGGAGAAAAAGCAAACTCCTAAAGAAGGCGGCGGATTTGGACTGCTGGATCTTGCCTATCAAGATGAAAATAATGTTTGGATCTCTGGTGGTAGTTCTCGCTTGATCCATAGTGAAGATGGCGGCAAGACTTGGAAACGCGATGAGTCAACAGCTAATGCAGGTGCGAACCTCTACAAGATTTACTTTTTCTCAAGCGATCGCGGTTTTGTGGTCGGACAGAATGGCACATTACTAGCCTATTCACCAGATTAAATAAAAATCTCCATAAAAAAAGGTTGAAGTACGAAGTACTTCAACCTTTTTTTATGGAGATTAAACGAAATAACACTTTTAAAAAATTTCTTATATAGCTGTCGCCATAAAACCCAAGAAGTGTGAGGCGCCGCTTCGCGCCGCCTCACACTTCTTGGGTTTGCGTTGCTGTATATGTTCAATTTCACCTTTCGATTAAAGAGAACTAGAGCTAGATTTGGAAGCGTAGAAATTTCTAACCCTTGAGTTGTATGGCAATTCCTCAACATTTGACCAAGATCGTTGCCACCATTGGACCCGCAAGCCGATCGCCTCAAGTCTTCCGCAAGATGATCGAGACAGGTGTCAGAGTGGCAAGGCTGAACTTTTCCCACGGTAGTTATGCCGATCATGCCCAAACCATCACCATGATCCGTGAAGTATCAGAAGAGTTAGATATTCCGATTACGATTTTACAAGATTTACAGGGGCCAAAAATTCGGGTTGGTAATTTGCCTGCTACTGGAATTGAGCTAATTGAAGGCAAATTTATTACACTCGTACCAATGGATCAGTTTCAGCAGTTAGAAGCTGTTTATGCCGATGCGATCGCCATTGATTATGCCTATATTGCCGAAGAGGCAACCATTGGCACCCAGATTCTGTTAGCTGATGGTATCTTTGAACTGAGTGTCAGTGGAATATCTGGTAATGCTGTCCATTGTGAAGTGGTCAAAGGTGGAATACTCACTAGTCACAAGGGCGTAAACTTTCCTAGCTTAAATTTGCGTTTGCCATCCATGACCGATAAGGATCGGCAAGATCTTGCATTTGGTTTAGAGCAAGGCGTGGATTGGATTTCACTAAGCTTTGTCAGACAAGCAGCCGATGTAAAACTGCTGAAAGATCTGATTACTGAATATGGAAAGTCAGTATCAATTATTGCCAAAATCGAAAAGCCACAGGCGATCGCCAATCTGGAAGAGATTCTTGCCGTTGTCGATGGGATTATGGTGGCGCGGGGTGACTTGGGCGTAGAAATGCCACCCGAACGAGTTCCGATGATTCAAAAGCATATTATTCGACGCTGTAATGAAAGTGGTATTCCTGTAATCACGGCTACGCAGATGTTAGAGAGCATGATTCAGAATCCGCGTCCCACTAGAGCCGAGGCGAGCGATGTCGCCAATGCAATTATGGATGGTACTGACGCAGTAATGCTCTCAGGCGAGTCGGCAGTGGGCGATTATCCTGTGCAAGCAGTGGAAATGATGACCAGAATCGCGGCGGAAGTCGAGAAAGATGCTGTTTTCACTAACTATCCTGCATCCAGAACCGATGAAGTTCATGCCATTAGTGAAGCTCTGCATGTGATTTCTGATGTGATCGATTTTCGTTGTATTGTTGCCTTCACAGCTACGGGTTATACTGCAATTCTCGCTTCTAAGGAACGTCTCAAAACCCCGATTATTGCCATCACTCCCAACATTAATGTTTATCATCGTCTGAACTTAGTTTGGGGAGTTAAGCCTTTGCTAGTCGATGAAGAGGTGAGTTCCTTTGAGATGGTACTGCAACAGGTAGAGTCTTGTTTATTAGGGCGAAATATTGCGGCTAAAGGCGATCGCATTTTGATTATTGGTGGTATCCCGATGGGCATACAGGGTGGAACTAACTTCCTGAAAATACATATTCTATAATTCCTAAAAAGGGTTCGCGAAGCGAACCCTTTTTCTTCATCTTCCTAAAGCATGAAGTGCATTTATCGCATCCGCGCATTTTTTGGTATAAGCCTCAAGAGTCTGGCGATCGCTTGTCTCAGGTGCGGGAATTAGCTCCCCGATCCTGACAGTGACAGGATGAAATAACCTCGGAAACTTTGCTCCCTTCGGTAAGATTGTTTCCGTTCCCCAAATACTAATCGGTAAAAATGGAGCTTGAGTCTTTGCGGCAATCATCGCCGCTCCTAATTTTGGTTCTGTCACCTTTCCATCTAATGTGCGTGTACCCTGCAAAAAAATACCCGTTGCCCATCCCTTCTCAATGGAAGCGATCGCGGCTCTAATGGCGGCGCGATCGCCTGCCCCTCTCTTGACAGGATAAGCGCCAAAGGCTTGAATTGCTTGACTTAGCACAGGTATTTCAAATAATTCTTCCTTTGCCATAAAAGCGACAGGACGACCCATACAACTACCGACGATGAGCGGATCGAAGTCGCTAGCGTGATTACTGACGACGATCAGATGCCCAGTGAGTGGCACATTTTCAGCGCCATAAATTCGCTCTTGATAAAATAAATACAGCAGTGGTCTAACTACCAGCCACTTGAACATTTTATATAACAAGGGATTTCCACCCCTATCTTTAACAATGTTAGTTGCATTGTTTGGATCAGATTTTTTTAGTTCAGAGCTTTTAGCATTTTCCATTTAACAAGTTCCTACAACATTTCTATGACCAACAAATTGAAATCCTAATAGAAGCAATAGCGTGAACTCTTCTATTCAAGTTAAATTTGCTGCCATTGTTCAGGCGTATAAGTTTTGAGCGATAGTGCATGAATCGTAGTTTGCATCTGATCGGCTAAGGCTTCATAGACCATACGATGTTGCTGCATCATCGTTTTGCCCGCAAAACTAGCAGCAACAACGATCGCGTCATAATGACCACTGCCAACTAGGGCATTCATTCGACCTTGGTGGTGTTTATGCAAATCACTACGATCTTCAATTTCGACAATTGTTGCGCCGATTTTTTCTTGCAAAATAGTTTTGATTGTTGCTGTTGCATCCATGTTTTTGGTATGGCAATGGTTTGATCTAAATTACTATATCGTTTTGTAAGCCCCCTCTACAGTGCTTTGCGCTGATTATTGGACAGACAAAGGGGATTAAGCTGTTCAGTGAGAGAAAGAGGGGAGCTAACTGGAAGGTCTTTGTAATGCAGCACCTCGCCTTGCTCTAATGCGTTGCTCCGATCGCGGATCGATTTTGAGGTTAATTGTCTGGTGTTTATGGCGATCGACTAGGGGAAATTGGGTTTGCCAATTGCTAATAATATGAAAATAATTTTCGGCATCTTCTAAACAATATTCATAGATTTCATTAAGAATTGTTTCATATCCTCTCTCTTTCCGTAATACCTTTATTCCATTCCGAAAAACGTAGTAGCCCTTAATTCTTTTATAAATAGGAATTTCCAAATAAGCAAATAAATTATTCAAACCTTGATTGAGATCTGTCCGTTGAATAATTCTTTGTAAATCGAGGATTTTAATACTATCAACTTTGGGAATAAAATCTAGAGCATCGATTCTTTGGCGTAAGCAAAACATGTCGCTAGTCGATAGTCCATAACCAATAAAATATTTTCCCTGTAAACTTTGTAAGTCATTTAAGATATCTTGAATTATCTTTTTTTCCTGTGTACTTGATTCGATAAATTGGATTTTTATGTATTGTTCGTTACTATCTTCTAAAATGCGGGTGAGAGTATAACCAAATATTTTTTGTACTGTGCCATTCTTCTGAAAATCACGACACCATTCTAAGTCTAAAAAAACAAGATCGTAGATTGAGCCATCATAGAAATTATTTGTATATTGACTTGAAAGCTTGAGTTCCCTTTTATACATAAAGTTTGGCTTAAAGGTGGGCAGGCAGATCAATAGATTTGTTTGATTTGCTTAGTGCTGTACTTATACATCCTAACGGTAATAATCTGTTTGCGATCGCTAATTTGGCGATCCCCTTGTTAAGAAATTTGAGAAATAGTACCAAGAATTAGTGGTGCGGCGCGAAGCGCCGCACCACTAATTCTTGAGTGACAAGGGAGTAATCTTTGATTTCAGATTTCAAAATTAAATCCATTTTGTTTTAACTGTAAGTATTTAGTCTCATCAAATTCATAAAGTTTTGCCGCACGATGGGCGACATTGTGTTCGACTTTTCCTGTATCAATCAGCAAGTCCATACCAAGAATTTTTTTACGAAAATTGCGTTTATCTAAAGGACGATCTAACACAGTTTCATAGAGTTTTTGGAGTTGTGACAGGGTAAAGTTTTTGGGTAATAGTTCAAAGCCAATTGGTTCATAGCGAATTTTGTTGCGTAATCTGGCGATCGCCGTTTGCAAGATCTGCTTATGGTCAAAGGCTAAAGTCGGAATTTTCGAGACGGCGAACCAATCAGCCTCACGCGCATCAGTGGATGCTTGGATTTTTTGCTCCACCAAATTAATCAATGCGTAATAGGCAACCGTAACCGTGCGATCGCGGGGATCACGCCCCAAATCACCAAAAGTATATAGCTGCTCTAGATAAACATCATGAATCCCTGTTTCTTCTTGCAGTTCACGCAAAGCCGCCTGTTCCAAAGTCTCATCGATCCGTACAAAACCTCCTGGAATTGCCCATTGTCCTTGAAATGGTGGAATATCTCGCTGAATCAGCATAACTTTGAGTTCCTGCTGAGCATCAAGCCCAAATACTATGCAGTCAACAGTTAATGCGGGGCGGGGGTAGTCGTAGGTGTGGGACATAGTTTTTGAGGGGCAAAGTTGCTGCTACGCAGCAACTTTGCAAGTAATAGTTGACATAGTGTAAAAATAACACTATAGTAGTTTGTGTAGTTTATACACTATAACGTCATGCAAGAACAAGTGGAATTTCCTGATCGGCGATCGCTGCAAATTCCTGATTTAGCGGGTGAAAATTTGTCAAATCAGTTTGAATATGCCTGCGGTTCAATTATTGGGCGCAACCATGTTCTTGCTAGCAAAAATAATCAGGATGCGCTGCGGATTGTCCTGTGGGATAACTTTATGACGGCTGTAGTATGTGACGGCTGTGGTAGTGGCAAGCATAGTGAAGTTGGGGCAAAGCTCGGTACGCGGATGGTGACTGATGCGATCGCCGATTTACTCCATCAAGGGTTAATAATATCTGAGCCTGATTTTTGGAATGTGCTTAAAATTAATCTCTTACAGAAAGTCAAGGCTTTTGTGGCGATCGCGACTAATGAGGCTCAAGAATCTGTGATGGAATTTGTAAATAACTATCTATTATTTACAATTGTGGGCTTAGTTATTACTCCTAGCGAAACAGTTGCTTTCTCCATGGGAGATGGTGCGCTCGCTGTTAATGGCAAACTTACTCAAATTCCTGCCTATCCTGATAATGCACCACCCTATCTCGCCTATGGCTTGTATCGCCCTGATGCAGTGAGCTTTGAAATTCGCGTTCGTATACCTACCTCAGAATTAGAATCTATTCTAATTGCTACAGATGGAATTGACGATTTGATTGCCGTTGAAGAAGTTAGTCAATTCTGGCAAGAAGATCGTTATTTCAAAAATCCTGATGCGATAAGACGTAAGTTAGCCATGCTAAATCGTGAGGAAGTAAAGCCAGATTGGAATAAGCACGAATTAATTAAACGATCGGGGGTTTTGTCTGATGATACGAGTTTGGTTGTGATTAGAAGAATCTATCTGTAGGGGCAATTCATGAATTGCCTCTACAGATGGAACAAAATAGAAAATTTATTGAAGAGGTAAAACTATGTTAGGCGTAATTGTCGGTGATATCGTTGGTTCCATTTACGAATTTAATAATCATCGCTCAAAAGACTTTCCTTTATTCAGTGGAGGATGTGATTTTACCGATGACACAGTGTTAACTGTAGCGGTTGCTGATTGCTTGATGAATCAAGGCAATTATGCAGAATACATCAAAACCTATGCTCGTAAATATCCCAATCGTGGCTATGGTGGACGCTTTGCTCAATGGATTCGTTTTGAGAGTATGGAGCCATACAATAGCTGGGGTAATGGCTCGGCAATGCGAGTCAGTGCTGTGGGATTTGCCTATGATGACTTGGAATCGGTGATGAATGAAGCTAAGCGATCGGCGGAAGTTACCCACAATCATCCTGAGGGAGTCAAGGGAGCGCAAGCAACGGCTGTGGCTATCTTGATGGCTCGTCAAGGTCAGAGCAAGGAGGAAATAAAAAATGCGATCGCTAAATCTTTTGGGTATGACTTAGATAGAACTGTAGACGAAATTCGTCCTGTTTATCAATTTAATGAATCCTGTCAAGAAACTGTTCCCGAAGCAATTATTGCATTTCTAGAATCAACAGATTTTGAAGATGCAATTCGCAATGGAATTTCCCTCGGTGGTGATAGCGATACGCTGACCTGTATTACAGGCGGCATAGCCGAAGCTTTTTATGGTGGTGTTCCTCAAGATATTGCTCAAAAGACTTTAAGTTATTTACCTAAAGCAATGCGTGAAGTGGTTGAAGAATTTAGAACGAGGTATAACTTATGTTAGGTGCGATCGCTGGCGATATTATCGGCTCGATTTACGAAGTAGTGCCGATGAAGCGGAAGGACTTCAAACTGTTCTCATTTGGTAGTCATTTTAGTGATGACACTGTTCTTACCTATGCTGTGGCAAAATCTATTCTTACAGGAACTAACTATGCTAACAATTTCAAAAAATGCTTTTGGCGCTATCCTTTAGCAGGTTTTGGGCAAAGGTTTACTTGCTGGGCAATGAGCAACCGCAAGGAAGGTTATAACAGTTGGGGTAACGGTGCGGCGATGAGAGTCAGCCCGATCGCATGGGCATACAATGATCTTGATACTGTTTTAAAAGAAGCAGAACGTTGCACGGTAACTACTCATAATCATCCTGAAGGAATCAAAGGCGGACAGGCAACAGCAGCAGCAATCTTTTTAGCTCGTAATGGCAAAACCAAGGCAGAAATTCGTGACTATATCGAACAGAATTTTAACTATGATTTGCGACGTACTCTAGGTGAAATTCGCCCCGATTATAAGTTTGAAGTTTCCTGTCAAAAAAGCGTTCCTGAAGCAATTATCGCCTTTTTAGAATCAACGGATTTTGAAGACGCAATTCGTAATGCTGTGTCTCTCGGTGGTGATAGCGATACGATCGCCTGTATTACAGGTAGCATTGCTGAAGCCTTTTATAGTGGTGTACCTAATGCGATCGCCCAACCTGTTTGGAAAAAGTTAGATCGTCGTATTCGTCAGACAGTGACTGAGTTTAGAAAAGTTTATCAATTGCCTTAAAGCATTGGAGCAAAATCATGGATATCTATCTTAATCAGAAGCGGATTAAACTAAATCCTAAAAATGCGATCGGCAAGGGTGGCGAAGCAGATATCTATGATCTCAAAAATGGCAAGGTTCTTAAACTCTTCAAAACTGCCGATCATCCTGATTATCAGTTACTTCCTCAAGAACAATTAGCGGCTCAATCCAGATTGTCACTCCATCAGCAAAAGTTGCCTGCTTTCCCACAAAATCTACCTGCGAGAGTGATTAAACCTGAAACTTTAGCCACAGATAAACAGGGAATGATCTTGGGCTATGCAATGCCATTTTTGCAAAATACAGTGCCACTTTTGAAATACAGCGATCGTAATTATCGCCAAACTAACGCTATCTCACAACAAGTTGTGACGAACTTATTTCGCGATTTACATGAGTCTGTTCTCAAAGTTCATCAAGCAAATGTCACGATTGGTGATTTCAATGATTTGAATTTATTGGTTTCTCAAAATCAAGTTAACCTCATTGATGCAGATTCCTTTCAGTTTGGACAGTTTCCCTGTCAGGTATTCACAGCGAGATTTGTCGATCCGTTATTGTGCGATCGCAGCGCCAATCAGCCGATTCTTACCAGTCAGCATAACCCTGATTCCGATTGGTACGCATTCACGGTGATGTTGATGCAGAGCTTTCTCTATGTCGATCCCTATGGCGGCGTATATAAGCCAAAATCGCAAGCATCGCAAATTCCTCACAGCGCTAGACCACTGCAAAGGATTACGGTTTTTCATCCCGATGTCCGCTATCCTAAACCTGCAATTCCTTACAAAGTTCTCTCTGATGATTTGCTCCAGCATTTTCATAACTGCTTTGAAAAAGATTGGCGCGGAGATTTTCCTAAATCTCTACTCGAATCAATGCGTTGGAATAAATGCAATCAATGTGGAATTGAACATTTAAAGATCACTTGCCCAATTTGCACGCCTCTAATAGCATTTCTCCCTTCTAACTCTGGGAGAGGGGCTGGGAGTGAGGGCAAACCCTGTAAAGTTATCCATATATTTCAAACCGAAGGCGTAATTCTTCAAGCCGCTTTACAAAATAATTCTCTCAGTTATCTCTATCATGTTAACCACGAATTTAAGCGCGAAGACAACGCAGTTTTATTGTCAGGAGAACTCGATGCTAATATTCAATTCGCAATCTTTGGTAAGTCTACAATCGTTACCAAACAAGGAAAAGCTCTTAAGCTCAATCAAGGACAACCACCGCAAGCGATCGCCACCGAGCTAATCCGAGCTAATTCTTTTTCTCGCTATTGGATTGATCAAGGTCAATTACTCCGCGATGGCAAGCTAGGCAATGAATACATCGGTGATATTCTCGAAGGACAAACACAATTTTGGATTGGTGAAACCTTTGGTTTTGGCTTCTATCGAGCTGGTGCAATCAGTGTTGCATTTACCTTTGATGCTAAGCGTTCAGGAATATGCGATCACGTGAATATTCCACCCATTCAAGGAGAACTAATTGATGCAAATTGCGTCTTTAGTAATGACCTCTGCTGGTTCTTCACCATCACCCAAGAGCAAGGCAAAATCATCCATCGTGTTTCTGTATTGCGACCTAACGGTGAATTAGTAGCAACTCTCGCAGGACAAAAAGGTGACATTGCATGGTTAATGAATATTCATGGAGGCAGTGCGATCGCTAATTGGCTATTCGTTCCCACTGACGAAGGTATTGCGAGAGTTGAGGTGAATAATGGACAGATTATGATTACGAAAACTTTCCCTGAAACCGAATCCTATGTTGATAGTGGCTGTTCTCTCATTGTCGGTTCTCAAGGGATTTATGTGATTCATGCACAAAAGATTTTGCAGTTACAATTAGCTTAGCAATATATTCAGGTGATCTGCCATGTCCTATAGTGAATTTACCTTAGAGTCAGTTCAGACAGCCTTCGATCTCACAATTACTGAACGAGCCAATTTACTTGATGATTCCCCCTTAGCAGAAGCTAGTGAATTTCTCAACCAACTTCTCAAAGAATTTGCCCCATTAGCACTAGCGATGAATACCGAAAAAGCTAGATCGGAATTAATTATTGCCCCGATTTTAGTAGAAGTTCGCAAACAATTTCTAGATCGCGCCAGTTTATTCTCAGGAATAGAACTAAATATTGATCGAGATATTGGCTTAAATGGGGTTTGTGACTTTCTCCTCAGCCGATCGCCTTCACAACTAATGCTTAAAGCGCCTGTAGTGGTGGTGGTTGAAGCAAAAAAGGAGAATATCAACGGAGCTCTAGGACAATGTATTGCCGAAATGTGGGCAGCGAAACTCTTTAATCAGCAACATGAGAATGATATTTCTGTAATTTATGGAGCTGCTACTACTGGCAACGATTGGAAGTTTTTACGCCTTAGCGATCGCCTTGTGGAGATTGACTTAACTGAGTATCAACTCAGCAATATTGACAAAATTCTGGGCATTCTTTCTCTCTCTTTTCAATAATTTTAAAACAGGAAACCTCTAACCATGACTACTCAAATTGTTACTCAACTTCCGATTCCTGCATTCTTTGATCGCCACAAAGTCGGCTCAGTGTGGCGCGTTCCTTATCAAGATCGCGCTAACCAAGCCGAAACATGGGCGAAACAACATGGCATCACGCCTGCTGCAAAAGATCGTAAGAAAATTTGTCTGATGGCGATCGATGTGCAGAATACCTTTTGTATTCCTGATCATGAGCTATATGTCGGTGGTCGCTCTGGTACTGGTGCGATCGAGGATAACGTGCGGCTGTGCGAATTTATCTATCGCAACTTGCACCACATCAGCGAAATTGCGCCCACGATGGATACTCACACCGCCATGCAAATCTTCCATCCCATTTTTTGGGTAAATGATGCAGGGGAACATCCGATTCCTAATGCTACATCAATTACTTTGGAAGATGTGCAACAAGGCAAGTGGAAAGTAAATCCAGCGATCGCCTATAGTCTCGCCAAAGGTAATTATATGGCAATTCAGCGTCATGCTTTGCATTATGTCCAGAAGCTGAGCGATGAAGGCAAATTCCCACTTACGGTTTGGGCTTATCACTCAATGCTCGGCGGCATCGGTCACGCGCTCGTATCCTCCGTTGAAGAAGCAATGTTTTTCCATAATATTGCTCGTCACAGTCAGACTAATTTCGAGATTAAAGGCGGTAATCCTCTCACTGAAAATTATTCTGTGTTGCGTCCTGAAGTGATGGATGGAGCCGATGGCAGACCGATCGCACAAAAGAACACGCGCTTCTTACAAAGGTTACTAGAATTTGATGCGGTGATCATCGCAGGACAAGCCAAGAGCCATTGCGTCGCATGGACGATTCAAGACTTACTTAGCGAAATTCTTGCCCATGATCCTAAACTTGCGAAGAAGGTCTATCTGCTGGAAGATTGCACTTCGCCTGTGGTGGTTCCCAATGTTGTGGACTACACAGATCAAGCCGATGCTGCCTTTCAGCGATTTGCTAATGCAGGGATGCACCTTGTCAAATCCACTGACGCAATGGAAACTTGGTCAGATCTCAACCTTGCTTAACGAGTTGTACTGCGCGAAGCGCAGTACAACTCTCAATCAAATCCAGTTTTAGGAGCTCAATCCTATGATGAGTATCAATCTTGACTATGAAACAGAGAAATATCTAGTAGCAATCCTTGCGAAAGAAAATACAACTAGTTCAGAATTAATTGAACGCTTGCTTAGAGAATATTTAGAATCTATTCAACCTAAAAAGGGATTTTTTGGACGTTTGTTATCTAGCTAAAATGGACACAAATCAAAAGTAGGAGATAGATCTATGAATGCTTTGCTCTCTTTCTATCGTGGTGAATCAGCAAATCCTGAAGGTCGCAAACTTGAAGATATTTGGATTTGGCAGCGCGATCGCCTTGAGAATGTCCATAACTACATTCAATGGCTATTTCCCCTCCCTGAACCGAGTCGATTTAACGCAACCGCTCCCCTTCTTGATGAAGCAGTGATTCAAGCTTTTTTATCTAACAAAGAACTTAGGAAGCGCCTATTTCGCTCCTTCAAATTGATGCTAGATTTTTACGGTTTGCAATGCGTAACCTCTAAAGAATTAGGAGTCCAGATTAGCAAAGCAGCTAATTTCACCTCACGCAAACCATTTTGGCTACGTCCCATGAATCACAATCATCTGAGAATTACTCGCATTCTCCGTAGTCTTACACTCTTGGGGCTTAGTGCATATTCCAAAGCTTTCCTAACTTGCTTGCAAGAACTTTATCAAGAAGATCCCAAAGCGATCGATCCCAAAACAATGGAATTTTGGACAAAAGCAGTTTAAACAAGGAAAAAGGCAAAAATTCCCCTAATTGTCAATCAGCTAAAGGCTAAAAGCCAATCACCAATTACCAATCACCAAATAAAATGACAAACATCAACGATCTCTTTCAATCCGCTTTAGATGATGGAAGCCTTTCCAATGAATCTTTACAAGCACTTACTGTTTATGACCTCGGCGCACAAATCCAAGCAGGGCTTGGCATACATGTTGATGATGTGATGTCTAGCGAAGTCGTACTTGTGACGATTATGCCCGATGATTCGGGATCGATTCAATACTCAGGAAATGCTCAGGCTGTGCGCGGCGGACATAACTCTGTCATTGATGCGCTGACTTCTTCGCAACAACAGGATAATATTCTGATTCACAATCGTTATCTCAATGGAACTATTCTTTATCCTTACTGCCCGATCGCACAGGCAATTCGCATGGATTCCAAGAATTATACGCCCAATCAAGGTACACCACTTTATGATCAGACGGTAGTACTATTGGGGACTGTATTAGCGAAGTCTCAGGAATTCTCGGATAATGGCGTGCCTGTTCGCACCGTGACCCTGATTATTACCGATGGTGATGACTGCCATTCGATGCGTCATACAGCTAAGGATGTAGCAGCGATCGCCCACGACATGTTGCGAATGGAGAATCACATTATCGCGGCGATGGGAATTGACGATGGCTCTACGAATTTTCGCCAAGTGTTTAAAGATATGGGAATTCGTGATGAATGGATTCTCACACCTGCGAATAGTGATGGTGAAATTCGTAAGGCTTTTCAGGTATTTTCGCAGTCAGCGATGCGTGTGAGTCAGAGTGCGGCTAACTTTAATTCTTTAGGAGGATTTGGTGGCTGAGAAACCTAAGCTAGACAAGGGGCTTAAGCCCCTTGTCTAGCGGCTAGTGACATAGACTTACATAGTCTCTAACTTAATGTTTAGAGATTCTAAGATGGAATCTATGTTCCATGCTTGAATTCCTAAAAGTAAAGGATCGGAAGGATGAATAGTATTGATGAGGTTTACGCGCTGATCTAAGGCTGCCCATCCGATCGCAGATTGAGAGAAGCCATCCTCAATCCATACAATTTTAGGAGTGTTTCCAGAATGATAGATAACCGCAATAGTTTTACTATCGTCTATTTCATCAAGTTCTAATTGTTTCCGATACCTGCCAATTACATAGTTGGCTTTAGCAAAAGTGATGGGATAGCCAACAGTCCAAGGTGTAATACCAGCCCAGCGATTCCAAATATTTGAGTGTTCCCGCCAGCCCGAAGACATCCAAAAAGGCTTGATATGCTCGGACTGATCTATTGCCTTGAGTAGTGGCTTGACTAAAGGTGATGGTGAGCCTCGGAGATCTTTGTCTTGATATGTACCAAGAAATTGCGAGTCTGCATTGATGCTTGTGTTGACTACGCCATCAATGTCAAGGAAGAGAAAGATTTGTTCCATAGGTCTAGGTATTATTCACCATGAACATAATCAGAAAGCAGAGAATTGTATTTATTTAGTCGATTTCGTTAGAGAATACAGCCGCGATCGCTTGTTTGGCATCGGTGCGAAATTCTTGGACATTGACTCGACTTAATAGAAATACGGCAAAAATCATCACTGCGGCTTCGCAAACAAAAACAAAACTATAAGCTAATGTCGGCAAACTGAAGATTTTTTTGCCAATATCTAGCACCACACCACCTGTAACTGTGGCAAGTCCTCTGGCGATCGCTTGAGATAGTCCCCAAGCACCGATAAAGGTTCCCGCAGTTTCCGCTGCTGTGAGGTCAAGCATTAGACTCAAAGCTCCTGAAGTGGTAATTCCAGAGGCAAATCCAAATAGAGTTAAAGCGCCTTGTAAGACGGGGATTTTTTGGGTAAATCCTGCAATTAATAATAAGGCGCAACTACCAGCAACTAAGTAACAACCTAGTTTGGTGGAATTTTGCTTACCAAGGCGCGGCACAATCAAGAATCCTGAAGAACTCAACCCAATTAAGGTTCCTGTGCCAAAAGCGGCATTAAGTTGTGTGGTTTTACAAATGCTCATGCCAAACACAGCACCACCAAAGGGTTCCATAATTGCATCCTGCATGAAAATACCAACGGTCATCATTAGCAAGAATGAGAAGAATAAACCTGTTTGTTTGCTGGCGGTCAACACTCGTAAAGCTTTACCAAGACTAAGTTTATCCTCTGTGGCAGTGGTTCCATTGAGAATGTGATTTTCGGCAACACGCAACTTATAACGGGAATACTTCTGCTCAATGCCATAGGTAGCGAACAGCGATAAACCAACTACCGCTACAGGAATGACCATGAATACAAAATTAATTGTTTTTTGTAATGTGGCGAGCTTAGTAGCATCAGTATAAATAGAAATATTACTAGGTGGTGCTTCTGAACATTGCAGCAAACGAGAAACCACGATCGCCCCAATCACAATTCCCACCATCAACATCGACCAGACAATGCCCACTAGTTTAGAGCGATCCTCTTCGTCAGACACATCCACTAACATTGCGGCAAAAGGTGTGGAACTTAGACTAATCGACATTCCATACAGCGCAAACATAGCAGCCAAGGCGATCACCCAGCCATAGGTGACACCATTCCAGCCAATCTCATACACACTACGTCCCAATTGCCACATCACCTGTGTAGTCAAAAAAGCAACTACAGCAAAGATCACGGCTCCAATCCAGACATAGCCTGAGCGATGGGTTCCGAATATCGTTTTAGCATCGGAGGTCTGCCCAAACCAAACTCGCGTCGGAGACACAAATAGCGGCATCGCAATAAACACGGCGGCGAGGGTAGCAGGAATCGCTAGTTCGTTGATCATCACACGGTTCAACAACCCTGCGATCAGCAAAGACATAATTCCTAAGCCCATTTGAAATAGCCCGATCCGAAACATTTGGATCAGCGGCAATTTAGGCGGTATTTGGGACGGGGTTTCGTCTAAATTTGCGATATCGACTTGGTTATTCATCGGTTGCGATTGAAATTAAAAAAATCAGTAAAAACACTATTATCTCAAACTTCCGCAGAATTGCGCTAGCCGATCGCCAAACCAGCCCCCTAGACTCTAAATCAATCTTGATTGGGTTGTGGTGCTTGCACCACAACCAATCAAGTTGATCAACTTGAGATGGGGATAAATCTATGAATTCTTGTTTGAAACGCTCAAATTTTTTATTAGCTTGTAGCTTAGTTCTCTGCTTTAGTACGAAAGTTTATGCAGAGGAGTTACCCCAAAACTTTAATGCTATCAAGCCAATTAATCATCAAACTCAGCAAATTAAGTCACAAAAAACTAAACAAAATCCCAATACTCAATTACTAAATGCTCAATTACTAATTGCTGCTCAAAATGGCAACCTTAAGGATGTGCGATCACTAATTTCTCAAGCAACCGATGTCAATGTCCGCGATGAATATGGCTGGACACCGATCCTATGGGCGGCGATGAATGGACATACTGATGTGGTGCGGGTTTTATTAGTGTCAGGCGCAAATCCGAATACGCGCAATAAGTATGGATGGACTCCTCTGATGTGGGCGGCTGGTCAAGGTTATAGCGAAATTGTGAGATCGCTAATTGCATCAGGAGCAAGACTAAACGCACAGGATCGCAATGGTTGGACAGCGATGATGTGGGCTTGGGATGGCAATCAGCAAGAAACGGTCGCAATTTTACGAAATGTGGCTAACGACTAAGTAGTACTTATTCCAAAATAAGCTTAAACTTTTGCAAAGCCTCAAAAATGCCGTTGGCATAGGCATTCTTCGCAAAATAATGATGCTCGTCAGCATGAGCTTGATACCATTCAATTAACTCAAGTTGAGCATTGTTCACAATTACTCCACATACAGGCTGTTGAAACATACTAATATCATTGCCTGAGTCGCCACATACTAAAGTTCTATTAGCTGCCATGCCTAATTTTTGTTGAATGTATTGCACTGCATTCCCTTTATTTGCCTTCACAGGCAAAATATCCAAATCAACATTGCTGCTAAAAATTACTTGAGCTTTGAATTTCATCGCTTGCAAGCTATTAACCAATTGATTAATCGTGCCATTGGTTGGGCGATCGCTAGTGGTTAGGGTGATAGAACGGGCTGTAGCTAGACATTCAACATATCCCCTATTTATTTTGCCCACCGCTTGCAATTGTGAGATTGGCTCATGAGCCGAATCTAATAAATCGAAACTTAATTTCCACGGATTTTGCTCTTCCTTGGCTTGGAGTTTGAGTTGGGGAAATCGACTAGTCACAAAGGATGCGATCGCCTCTCTTTGCCAGTCTGTATTAATTTGATTTGCCCAATTAAAATCTAGACAATCTTGGAAGTATATTTCTGTGCCAACCCCTGTAATCCAGTAGTCGGGTTCGATGAGTTCACGTTCTCGCTTTAACTGCTTTGCCGAATTATAGGAGCGTCCAGTCGCGTAGACCACCACATAATGTTCACGACGATCGACGAGATACTGATTTAACCTCTTGGTGGCAAGATCATCGCCCACAAGGGTGTTGTCTAAATCGGTAATTAGGAGAAATTGATTAGTAGAATTCATCATGGAGTAGCTTTTTAGCAAAGACTATCAACCCAACTATTGTGAATGATCGCCACGACTAATTTTGGGGAGCGATCGGAGAGAAATCGGGGGGATTTCTTCAAATAGATAAAGGCGGCGCTTTGCGCCGCCTTTATCTATTTGGGTTTGGATAAGTTATCAGCTAGTCCCAGCAACGCAGACTCCAGTTGGGAAGACATCTCTACTTTGCCCGATCGCAAATGGAGATCACGCTGTGGAAAAGGAATTTCGATTTGATTTTGGTTAAGGACTTCATAGATCAGAAAATATAAATCACTTTTGAGCAAAAATTGCTTGTCGGGTTCCGCTGTCCAAACTAATAACTCAAAATCTAAGGAGCTATCACCAAAACCTTTGAATAATAGGCTAGGAGCAGGAGACGCTAATACCTTGGGATGTTCGCTAGCCGCTTCTATCAACACTGTTCGCACATGCTGGGGATCGGAGCCATAGGCAACTCCTAGGGGTAAATGTATCCTTGAGATCGGATTGCCATGACTCCAATTAATCACTTCACTATCAAGAAATCGTGAATTCGGCACAATAATGGAGACGCGATCTAAGGTGCGAATCTCGGTACTCCTTGCCCCAATTCTTTCGACAGTGCCATGCAAATCTCCAACTTCAATAAAATCTCCCACTTGAATCGGACGCTCAAACACCAGAATTAAGCCGCTACCAAAGTTTTTGGCAATATTTTGTAAGCCAATACCTAAACCAATACTCAAGGCACTAGCCAAAATCGTGAGCGAACTCAAGTCTAGTCCCCAGATCTGCAATAAAACCAATGTGCCGATAAAGATCAGGGTGTACTGCACAATTACGGCGATCGCTTCCTGTGCGCCACGATTTAGCCCAGCAATGCTAAGCACGCGATCTTTAAAGATATCGATAATCGCTCTAACGAGAAGGATTAAGCCAAATAGCAATGCGCCTAAAATCGATAGATTGATGATTGAATAGGAGCTTTTGCCAAGGGTCAAGACTGGTGCGTTAAAACTAGATGCCAAGACATCCCGAATTTGTTGGCTGATGGCGCGGGAATCGGCAAAAAGATCGGCAATATAGAGAACAGCAGCTACCCAAACGGAGATCCGAGCGATCGACAAAATTACGGTAAAAAATAAATCTAATCCCTTGGTAATTGACTCGCGTTCCGTGCCTGCTAACTTCTGTTTGAGGGTACGCGATAAGTATCGCCGCAACATTCCCAAGCCCCAAGAAATGGCGATCGCACCCACAATAATTACAATTGGCAAAATGATCATAAATTAGGTTTCTCAGGATTGAGCGTAAAGGTGTTTTCTAGCAAAAAAGCCTGTTGGGGAATACCGATCGCAATGTTTTCTTGTTCCAGAACTAACTTGAGGCGACGACGAAATTCTCTGCCCACTGCCCATTGCTGAAGCGGTTGGGTTTTAATCCAAATCCGAATTAACATCCCTGAATGCTGCAAATCATCAATACCTAAAACTTCAGGTGGTTCGATAATCTTCTCTCGCCAAATCTGCTCTTGATAAATCTCTTGGGCTAATTTTCGTAACACATCCAGAGCTTGATCAGGATTAGTATCATAGGCAACCCGAATGCTCAAATCTACCCGCGCCCAGTCTTTAGAAAGGTTCTGGACGATCGAAATTGCACTATTGGGGATCGTTATCAATTGACCTTCATTATTGCGAATTTGCGTAACACGGAGGTTCATGCTTTCTACCAATCCACCTAAATCACCGATGACGATTACATCTCCAACTGCATACTGATCTTCGAGAATAATTAAAAATCCATTGATGATGTCCTTAATTAATCCCTGAGCCGCAAAAGAAATTGCTAGCCCAATGATCCCCGCACCTGCGAGGAGTGGCACTAAATCAAACCCAATGGAGGAGAGAATCGCGAGAACTCCCAATCCAAACCAAATAATACCAGTAATATTTCGGAGAACCTGCGAAACCGTCGATACTCGTAAATCCAAGCGTTGATAGGGTTTTAACATAGCAAAATCCCTAGCTTTCAAGAAACCAGAAAAACGTTCGATTAACAGGTTACTAATCCGAATTAACAAATAAGTCACGAAGGCGATCGCCACAATTTGCAGAGGAGTTGATAGTAAGAAAGTTTGTAACCAACGACTATAGGGAAACAGACCCAAAACTATGAAGATACCACTGCCCAAAACACCCACATAGCCTAGCTCCAAAACTCGTCTTTTGAGATCGCTGAGATTAGCTTTTTGTTGTTGCGTCAGTTGTTGTTGCAAATCGATCACCGCGACAGAATCAAGGTATGGCGGTGCTTCATGTTCCATATGCGCCTTAATCGTTTCTTTCTGTAACTTTAAACGCCCCTGCCAGTAAGTATTCAACCGCAATGCGATGAACATTACCAGAATGATCCCAGCCGTAATTAATCCCCGATTGATTAAAAATTGAGGTTGGCGCTCTTGTCTGGCTCTAGTCAAAGCCTCACGCAGAATTATTGCTATTTGATTTGCCCAGCCTTGCGGATCTCGTCCTTGCAGTTGAGCATCCATCGTTGTTACGGTCATCAAGTAGCGATCACCTATTGAAATAACGGGCTGTCCACTTTGCTCATCAATATTTGCCGTCACCTGCAAACTAGCGGGGTCAAAGTTGCTATTAGCAATGCGATTCAGCTCATCTTCAATCCCCTGTACACGCTGCTCCAGTGGAAATTTTTGATTAGTGCTAGGAGATGCTAGTACAAACAATTTATAGCCATCCAGAGTGACTACAGCATGATCAACACTAGACACATCAGTTTTTTTTTGTCCTGTTAACCAATTTAGTTTTAAAAGTTCGGCTTGCCCCCAAGCACTTTGATTATGGGAAAGAAAGAGTGTTAGTGCGATCGCGCCAATAAATAAACCAGCAGTACGAAACCACTTCTTCCAAAAGTGGATTTTAGTTTGGATGAAACGGTTGAACATATTTTTCTATTTTGCAAAGACTAGGAACCTAACACTGATGAAAATAGCTGCCCCAAGAATTTGTAAAGCAGCTATAGGAATACCATATTTAGCGAATCTACTAAAAGAAATAGATTTACCATGAATTTCAGAAATACCTGCACCAACGATATTAGCTGAAGCTCCTACAACAGTTGCATTACCGCCCAGCGTAGCTCCAAACATCATGGCGTAGAAAAGTGGTAAAACCTCATCGGGAAATTGTCCGTTAAAGTTGGTAACGAGAATCCATGATGGTGCTAGATCTACATTTACAAGGTATTCCTTCATCATCGGAACCATTGCGACAACAAGGGGAATATTCGGAATCACACTAGAAATTACAGCCACGGATATCAAAACTACTATTGCGGCTAGCGCAATATTTGTTCCTAATGCTGATGCAAATAAACTAGAAGCTTGGGCAATTAAACCTGTTTTTTGTAATCCTCCAATTAAAACAAAAGTTGACATAAAAAATAGCAATGTACTCCAATCTACATCTCGTAAAACATGATTAATAGAGTCAATCTTGTTATGATGAGAAAGAAACAAAGACAATCCAGCTCCTAGTAAGGCAACTGCGGCGGGGGAAATTGGTGTGGGTAAAGATTCCCCCATCACAAATAAGACTAATACAAATAGAGAAATTAGACCGCCGATAATTAAAGTACGGGGATGATTGATTTTAGGAACTTCGATGCGATCGCTAATTTCTATATTCTTACGCCAGATTTTGCCAAATAAAAATGGCAAAGTACATACAATGATAGCAATGGAGATAACTCCAACAAAACTTAATCGCATCAGATAATCGGCAAAGCTGACATTAATAGCATTACCAACAATAAACGTCGCAGGATCACCCACAAGCGTTAATAGTCCTGCACTATTCGAGACAACTACCATCAAAATGATCAAGGGGACAAAATCTATTCCAATAACTTTTGCCAAGGGTGGAATCATCGGAGCTAAAAGCGTTATGGTTGTGGCATTGGGCAGTAAAGCGCATACCAGAGACGTAATCCCAACAATTGCTAGCAGTAACCGACTCCCTTTGCCTTTAGAAAGCAGCACGATCTGGACAGCTAAGTAATCAAATATTTTGGTTGGCTCAAAAGCCCGCACCATAACCATCACTCCAAATAGCAAACTGATAGTGGCATAACTTCTACCGACATACCTTGTTGCTTCTTCCAAACTCATAATTTTGGCGGCAACTAATAGTAATGCTCCCAAAAAAGCGGCGATCGTTAAATGGACTCTCTCAGTAACAATTAGAATAATTACTACTACAAAGGTCACGCCTGTAAAAATAGCTTGCCAATTGTCCATAAGTAATGATTTTGATTTTAGTGGTTTAGATTGGTTTAGGCTTAAAATTGCTTGAGCCGATAGCCCAAACCATGTACAGTCTCAATGAGATCGTCAGGAGCATCGATCATTCTAAATTTTTGGCGGAGACTGCGAATGTGGGACTTGACGGCTTCTTCACTGGGTGGATCATCCAGTGACCAGAGACGCTCAATAATACCTGGGCGACTGAGAACCCTTCGCCCACTGGAAACTAGTAGTTCTAAGAGTTGATATTCCTTGGGAGTTAGGGACAATGGCTCACCGTCGTAAGTAACCTCATAGGTACTAATATTCAGAGCTAAGACTCCCCATGACAGCATCGAACTATTGCTCTTGCCACCCCGTCGAATCAGTGCGCGCACCTGAGCCATGAGTTCACCCATATCAAAGGGTTTGACCATATAAACATCGGCTCCTGCATCTAGCCCCAAAATTTTGTCAGCACTCGTATCTCTCGCAGTCAGCATTAGCACAGGTGTATTAGCGTTATTTTGGAGATTACTTTCACGTAATTTGTGACATAGACGCAAACCGTTGATTTTTGGCAAAGTTACATCCAAAATTACGAGATCGTATTCTAGAGTTTCTAAGCAATGCCACGCCATCTCACCATCATTAGCAATATCAACGACAAATTGTTGATTGGTCAGGGCTTCGGTTAGCATGTCAGCTAACTGTACATCATCTTCAACTACCAATATTCTCATAATATGAAATGGAACTTAGAACGAAAACTAATTGCTGGTGGTTTAGGTGCTGCGCTTTTAATCATGGGAACGATGAGTTGGATTTCCTATCAAAATGCAATTCAATTGATTAGAAGCACCGAGCGTATTAAAAGAACCTATTCTACCTTAGAACATCTTGCGGATATTCAGGCTACTCTCAATGAAGCCGAGTCTGGGAGAAGAGGTTATCTGCTCTTCGGCACAGACTTTGAGTTAGAACGTTACAATTTAGCGATCGCCAAATTAGTAAAAATCCTGAATGATCTTGAGCAATCTTTAGGAAATCAAGTTTCCCAAAATGCGCGTTTTCAACAACTGCGATCGCTAATCGATCAACGCCAGAAACTATTTCAAACATCAAACACCTTATTTCGACTTAATCCTAGCGATCTCTCCGCAAATCATCCATTGGTGATCGCTAGTCGAATTAATCGCGAAGCCTTACGAGAAGTATTCATCGCCCTCAAAGCTGAGGAACAAAGCTCCTTAGAATTGTGGATTGCACGGTCTGGCAATAATATGCAGTATCGTCTTGCGATCGAAAGTGTTGGCACATTGATTAGTTTTACGATTTTCTTAAGCGTATATCTTGTGCTATATCATCAGTTGCTCAAGCGTCAAGAAGCAGAAAGAATGCAGCAAAAGCTTGCTCAAGAGAAGGAATTAAGTGAACTTAAATTAGAATTTCTGGCTTTAGTCTCCCATGAATTTCGGACTCCGCTAAGTGTGATTTTAGGCTCTGCACAGTTGCTCAAAGATAGTTTATCCAGTCAAATTGAGCGATCGCGTTTACGCAGTTTGACAAGGATTGAATCATCGGCAAAAGCGATGAAACAGATGTTTGCGGATGTGCTGACCATTGCCCGTGCCGATGCAGGGAAATTGGAATATCAACCAAGTTGGCTAGAACTGCAATCTTTTTGTTTAAATTTAGTCGAAGATATGCAGTTGAGCGATCAGTATCAACATGTGATTAAGTTGATTGATTTAGGCGATCGCACCCACGGCTGGTTAGACGAAGCGCTAATTTATTCGGCTCTGAGTAATTTACTATCAAATGCAATTAAGTATGCACCTGTAGGCAGCAATATCGACTTTATTCTTGATGGCAAAATCGATGTGATTACCTTTCAAGTTAAAGATGAAGGTATGGGAATTTCGCCAGAGGAACAAGTCACTTTATTTGAACCATTTACGCGAGGTGTAAATGTCAAAAGTATTATTGGTACTGGGTTAGGACTAGCTCTAGTCAAGCGTTGTATTGATTTGCATCAAGGTGAAATCACTATTGATAGTGAAGTTGGTGTGGGGACAACTTTCACGATTCAAATTCCGCAATCTCGGCTAGAAAAATAGGCTTTTTTAGTGGCGTGGCTTCAACAATAATTACCCTTGCTATGCAACGGCGCTTATTCCCTGTATTCCCATAAAAATTAGTTCAGAATTTAAATCAATTAAATTTAAATTTTGATAAATATTTGGCACATCTTTTTTAATCAAGATCATAGTCTCTAACCCCTTCTCTTTCATATTGGCGATCGCCTGTTTAATTTTGGGAAGATTAATCAAAACTTGTTGACCATCTAAATTTAGCATCCAGTCACAACGCTCTAGCACCCGATCCACCATGCTTCTGATATAAATAACATGATGACGATGCGAATTCTTTTTGAGAGTAGGAGTGAGATCATGCAGAGTTGCCATCCCGTTAAATTCAGCGATCGCGATCGCATCTAAACGTGGCATAGAAGCCGATAGTTGTGATGGCTCTAGCCCAGCTTTGTAAGCAAGTGCAATCATCGCCGCTTCATTAAAATCACCGATCGCTTGCCATTGTTTATTTTGATTAACTAGCTGTGAGTTGTTGCAGAGTAACCCTGCGATCAAACATTCTTCTAACCCTGATAATAACCAAGGATCAATCGGCTGGCGATCGTAATAAATATTTCCATGCGGGTTATAGCCCACACCACTAACAAGAAAAGATTGCCCATCAACAAAGATTGTTTTCACGATCTTTTGCTTTTGTGTTAACTGTGATTGCCGTAAACCTACTTCATCTAATTGCATCACTCCACCCGTAGTGGTTTCCAAATATTTTAAGTAAAAACTCAACAAAAACATCCAAATAATTTTTAAAAAGCCTTGTAAAGTAAGGCTTTTTAAAAATTATTTGATGATGCGTTACGTTGCACTAACGCATCCTACAAATTTAACCTTCCTACTTATAGATTTACGCACTCACCAATCCTAAAGACAGTTGCTTTGCAGACTGTGAGACTCTATTTTTGGCAATTAAAGACTCATAGAGAAGATGAATTTTTTCCGCAACTGCGCTTTGACTATAATGGGAATGCGATCGCCTCGCACCTGCTGCTCCCATTATTTGAGCAGACTGAGGATCATTCAATAACTTAGCGATCGCCTCTGCCAAAGCTTCAGGATTGCGGATTGGCACTAAAAGCCCAGTTTCGCCATCTAGCACCGTTTCCTGCAATCCGCCGACTTTGCTGGCAATCACCGCAGTTCCTGCTGCCATCGCCTCGATCGCCACCAAACCAAAAGGCTCGTAATAGCTAGGAATCACACACATATTTGCCGCCGCGTAATAGGCTGGCAACTCTGATTGTGCGATCGCTCCTGTGAATGTCGTTACAGCATCTAAGCCCAACTCAGTTACCAAACTGCGAATGCGTTGCTGCTCTTCCGTATCAACACCACCTTTACGACTACCACCCACTAGATAGAGTTGCCATTGATCCTTTAGTTCCGAAGGCAATTGAGCGCAGGCTCTCACCAGAGTCTCAATTCCTTTTCTCTCATCAAAGCGACCCACATAAAGAATCATCTTTTTATGTTTAGCTAATCCTAACTGTTGACGCGCTGAAGCTTGATCCACTTTAGAGAAATGGTCAATATCCACGCTACAAGGAATGATTTGAATTTGACCATGCTCTGATACTAATTCGCGCAGATCATTCTTTTCCTGTGGACTAGTTGCAATTACACAGTCAGTTTGCTCTAGACAAGCCCATTCCACTCCTAGGCGAGAAAGTGCAATCTCTGGCAATGCATTCATCGCCTTGTACTTCACCGCTCCCACGGAGTGATAAGTATGCACCTGTGGAATGTTTAGACGCGATCGCAGTTGCATTCCTACCCAACCAGACAGCCAATAATTAGAATGGATAAGATCGTAGATGAGTCCATTCTGCTTTTGAAAATCGAGCCAAGCTTCTACAAATTCTGGCAGATAGGGAAACAAGTCGTCACGGTGAATAAACTCTGTGGGACCAGCCGTGAGGCGAATTGTTCGACATCCATTGGCATGTTGAATAATTGCAGGTTGATCGGCATCTTCGCGACGGGTGAACATATCCACTTGACAGCCGCGTTTTGCTAAGGATAAACCTAAGGATTTAACGTAGAGATTTTGACCACCTGCACCGTCCTTACCAAGTTGTGCAGAAGGATCTCCATGTACCGAAATTAAAGCGTAACGGTGCTGAGGAACAATGGGGGTAGATAGACTTCGCTCCAAGATTTCAGTTTCCCAATTGGGCAGCCTAAATAGTTTGCTAGTCATAACCACATTTTGATTAACGATGTGATTGAAGATAGTTTTCGCTTAGTTAGGAAACTGAGGTTAAAACGGGGATAATTCGGGAGAAAAACAAACATGCTGCGAAGCAGCATGTTTGTTAAACTCTTCTCAAAACGAATAGATTACCTTCATTGCCTCTACCAATTCGCAGATCTTGATCGAGATAAGTTGTCTCTAGCCAGCCCTTCTGATCTTCCCGCTTAATTTGGAAATCGATCGCCAATAACTTCTTAGGCGATCGCAAAGTATCGATAAAACTATTCACATCCTGATAACCCATAAAAGTTTGCGAACCAGCTACTAATCGCTCAAAATTAACCTTAACTCGCTTGTCAGAAACAACCGTAAAGTTTGCACAAACACTTACTAAACCACTTAGTAAAGGTAACCCCTTAATCTCCGCCACATTAAAAATCTTTCCTTCCGATACACGCAAACATTGATAGATGTTGCCTAGCTTATATAATGGAAAGCGATCAATTCCCAAAAGCTCTTGACTAGTCGTAAATAGCAATAACCAATTGCCATCCAATAACTCAGGTGTTTGTGTTGGCGTAGGTGTGGGATTGAGTTCTTCGAGATAAGCAACTGCTGAAAAAATCATTTTACGCTGATTTTCGGTCATTTGTAAGCCGCGATTCACAGGTGCGATCGCATTAATTAGATTTGCTTTGCGAGTATTGCTAGTCATGACTTAATTCTATCGCGATCGCACTCAGCGAATATTGGATTTGAATATAGGTTGAGAAAAATTAAAATTAAAAGACGATATTTTAGATAGCATATTGTATTAAGTGGGTAAGATAATGTAAGCTGTTCTCGCATATTGATTTATCAATATATGCAATAAGTTTTAGGTATACAATCTAAATCTTGTGTGAGATACACGTTCGCTAGTAAGTTTATCCAGTCATAATTCCATCGTTAAGATAGAAAAACCTGAATAAATATCATTTGATTTGAATAGCTATGCAAGATAGCTACTATCTAGGAGAGGCTCCTAGACATCTTGTATTGTATTCAAATAGTTTCTTGTAGGCTGATTCTATTGTTTGTAAATATATTGCTGAATTTCGATTTGATTAATCGAAGTCTAGGATATTTCTGTCAAATTTTAGTTAAAAATCAACTGCTGAATCAATTACTGATAGATCGCTGCTGTCAAAAACTGGTAGTTATTAACCATCACCTGATAACGAAATACATCATTGCTTTTTTAGTGAGGAAAATTAGCCTTTATGCGTAACCATAGTAAAAATAATAGCTCAAAGTCTTCATTCTATCGGTTGATAGCAGCGACATTGACAATGGGTGGGGTGTCATTATTAATGCCTCTAATTGCCTCAGCACAGCTAACCCCTGCTAACACGCAAATCCTAAACAGAGCTACAGGTACTTACGAGGACCCAAACAACCCTGGTGTACCGATTAACACCACCTCAAATGAAGTCACAGCTACAGTGGCTGAAGTTGCTGGTCTTACTAACACCCCTGCTGGGCTACTTGATATTAATGGTGGTAGTGTCACAACTAATGATGCAGTTGACTACGCTTTCTTAATTACTAACGTCGGTAACGATCCTACGGCTGTCTACATCCCCGCACCGACAATTGTTGGTGGAACTCTTGGTACAACTGCTGGCAATGCTGGCGCATTAGCTAAAGCTGGGCTGGTTGTCACCGAAATCAATGGCATTGTCCTGACGACACCTGTAGCTGTCCCCGCAAGTGGTTTGACTACAGATGCTGTGTTCATAGCTGCGGTTATCGCGGCTGGCGGTCCTCCTGGATTTAATGGAAGCATTCCTGCTAATGGCACAATCAGGGTAGTAGTGCCTGTGACTGTCACCGAAACTGTGGCAGGCAACCCAGTCTCAGTCAGATTGGGAAATACTGGTGCTAACGACAACAGCGCAGGCACTCAAAATCAGCCTGATACAGGCGCAGAACCTCCAGCCGTTGGGGCTGATCCTGCGACTGGGGCAGATGAAGTTCGTACTGTCAACGTTGGTGCAGGTACACCTGTTAACGGTGTTCGTGAAGCGGCAGCTTTCACGACAGTGCCTTTGGCGACAGCAGTTAATAACGTTGCATTAGCCACAGTCCTGAAGACTCGCGTTGCTTATGCTGCTGGAACTGCCGCACTCACCGATGACCAACTTACTTATCGTTTAGATTTGAGGGTTGAGAATACCCCTCCCGCTGTTGGCATTACTCCCGCGCCATTACTACCTACACGTATCACTCTTAATGGCGTTTCTGATGCTACTACTGATAGAATTTTAATCTCTGATGCAATTCCTGCTCAGACTACTCTAGATAATACTTTTGGAGCTGCCACCGTAACCATTGGTGGAGTTACTTGGACAAGGGTTTATAGCACAGTAGCCACTGCTACTGGACCTCTAGCCGTAGGGCAAAACTGGCAAACTGGTGCTGTCCCTGCTGCTGGTGTGACCCGAATTGGTTATGTTGCCGTTGGTCCTTTACCAGCAGGAACCACGACAGTGGCAGATGCCACTGGCTTCCAATTCCGCGTAATTACAACTGGTGTCGCCGCTCTTCCTGTCACTATTGCCAACATTGCTCAAGTATTTGGTCAATCTACGGCTGGTCCGATCAGTCCGACCAATCCTCTAGTTTATGACGAGTCTGGTGACCAGAATCCAAATAACTATGAAGCAGGTGTACCCCCAGCTCCAATCACCACACCCGCAACTTCTCCCACTGGTGTTTCTGACCCCGCCAACGGTACTGACCCGATCGGTGATACCACCAGCAACAACCAAGGTACTGGTCTTGGTGGTGAAAACAACGTCTTTACAATCAATCCCGCTGGGATTATCTTGAATGGCCCTCCAGGAGTACCTGGCGCTCTTGGTCCAGATGGAACGGCTCAAACTGACTTTGTCAACAAGTCGGCAACCGATGTTCCTCCTAATGTTCTCCCCGGAAGCACATACGATCCAGCGGCGATTACATTTACCAATACGGTTCAAAACCCTGCGACCAACACCAATCAGTTGGACAATGTGACTTTGGAGCCAATTTCGGCAACATTGGCGGCTCAAGCTGTGAATAATACAGCAGCACCTACACCAGCCCAAATCCAAGCCTATGATTTAACCAACCTCGCCAATCACGCAGCTTTGCCGAATGGCACAATTGTGAGAATTTCCTTTGGTGGTCGTACTGCTCTTTATACGCTCACTGCTGGTAGTTTCGTTCTGACATCCAGTGGTGCAAATGCTGCTGGTACAGGAGACGCTGTCGCAGCACCGATCATTATCCCTACCATCGCAGTAGGAGTCTCTCAACTCTATACAGTTATAGTCGATCTTCCTGCTGGTGCTGTGGTCACAACTGGTTACTCTGTACCAATCGTTTCTTATGTAAATAGTAATATTGCCGACGGAACAACATTCAAAACTAATGGAACTGTACTAGGTCAAGACAATCCATTCAACATCAAGATGGATCGTGTATACACAGGCTACTTGAATCTCGTCAAGGCTTCTCAAATCCTCCAAGGAACAGGTCCTGCAGTATTGCCTGCAGACGCGATTTTAAATGGTAATCCTAAAACTCCTGCACCAGGCAATATTATCCTGTATCAGATTACCTACAGCAACATTTCCACTCCTGCATCTGGTATCGGAAATGTGATCTTGAATGCGAACAACATCGTCATTACCGAAGATGGTGCGGCTGGTACTAACAACTGGGCTACTACTACTTTCAACGTGGCTAGTACGGCAGCGGATGCTACTGCTGGCGCGGTGATCACCTTCTTTAATGGGGCTACACCTACGACGACTACAGATGTGAATGTCACCAGATATCTCGACAGCATTCCAACGATAGCACCAGGTGCTAATGGAGTCTTTACATTCCAACGTCGTGTTAGATAGATAACTGTATCTTGAATTTAGATTTTGGGAAGGACTTTGTACTTCTCAAAATCTAAATTTCTACTTTTGATTTTTATAAGTCAGGTGATCCAAATGAAACCTATAAATATAATCGGCTTGGGCGCGATCGCACTCTTGTCTTCCATTTCTTTTGCTGCGGTAATGCCCAGCTTAGCTAGCTTGCAAAATAGCGATCCTGCGATCGCTCAAACGGCTAAGCAAGAATCCCCAGTGCAACTAAAACTTGCTGCTGAACGGCAATCAATTGTTGCCACAGCTTCTGGGCGCGTCGATTGGAAGCCGATGCCCACTGATGCCTTACTCCGCCCAGGGGAAACCATTCGCTATGTTGTGACTGCTAGCAATACTAGCGATCGGCAAATCAAAAAATTAGTCGTCAATCAACCGATTCCCAAAGGGTCTGTTTATGTCTTAGGTTCAGCAACTCTACCAAACATAGAAGGTGCAAAATTAGACTACAGCATTGACGGCGGTAAAACTTACACTGACAAGCCCACAATTCGAGTCAAGTTGGAAAGTGGGGAAATTGTTACCCGTCCTGCACCTGAGAGTATGTATACCAACATCCGATGGAGATTTGGTGATAACTTTTCTGCGAAAACAGTTGCCTACGCAACCTACCAAGTTCGCATTCGCTAAATACACTTTAGAGTAGGACAACATAAATTCGCCTACTCTAAAGCCTAGATTCCGTCTCTGCAAAGATTTACAGGGCTTAAGGTTAACTGTTGAAGATGAAGACTCGAAATTGTGCAATAAAACAGAATTTTCTGCGAAACAGTTTAAGCCTTACTGCGATATTTCTGCTTGGCTCTTCTCAAGTATGTGAGTTTAGTTTGGCACAGCCAGCCGCCACACCAATTCGGAATACTGCTACATTCACTTACACTGATATTGCTTCAGGAGCAGTTTTTCAGGGTGTTTCTGCACAACTTCAAGTATCGGCAGCAGCAGCAATCCCCCCCCTAATCGATCCGTTTGGTAGCTTGACCTCCTGTGATGGCGGTCTATTAGCAGATTACACAGGATTTAGCGTGGGCTTGTATGAATTACTAAACTCAACTGGCGATATTGGCTTACCCGTTTCACTAACCGCTACAGTACCGCCTAAAACAAAACAAGCTGTTGGTATAAGTCCAAATTTCTATAACTCTAATCCTTTTGTCTTGGTCAATAGCGATCAGGGGCGATTCAACTTTTTGCTGGATGTCGGTCGTGGACAAGTTGATGTGGGGAGAGAGTACATTTTAGCTGTGAAGCCACCAGCAAACTCGGCACTTGCCGAACGACGGGTCAGAATTACAATTACTGCACGCAATGGTAATGTTGCTAGCTATACAGCGACTTCTTTAGATGGCGAACCGATCTCTGCTACGAGTGAAGCTACCTCTGTAAATGGAGTTATTAATATCTCTAATGCTGAAACTGTAGGTTTGAGTTTAGCTGTGGCAGTCAATAATATCAATATCGCGACCTGTGAAGCTCAAGCAATTCAACTTTTAAAAACAGGCGATCGCGCCGCTGCTGAACCAGGCGATATTGTTGTTTATCGCTTAAATGCTAAGAATCTATCAACTACGGTTATTAATAACCCCGAAATTCGCGATGATTTACCACTAGGCTTCCAATATGTCGATGGTTCAGTTCGTGCTGAGCTTGGTGGGAATGCAGTTAATGTGACCGTAGAACGGAATGGTAGAAGCTTGACTTTCCGTCCCAATGTTGCACTCCCTATAGCGGCTGATAATATTCCCCTGAATATTGTCTATGCTGCACAGGTCACCAATGATGCGATTCGTGGGAATGGGATTAACCGAGCCTCTATATCAGGTACTCGTACTGATAATAGACGCATCGTTCGTACTGGTCCTGTATCACATTTGATGCGGATTCGTCCAGGGATCTTGTCCGATTGTGGAACCTTAGTTGGACGAGTATTTGTCGATAAAAACTTTGATGGTGAACAACAACCAGGTGAGCCGGGTGTACCGAATGCGGTGATTTATATGGATGATGGTAATCGGATTGTCACTGATGCGAATGGACTGTACTCTCTCAGTAATGTTCTGTCTGGCAGTCGTACTTTGGCGATCGACTTAACTTCTGTTTCAGGATACACACTCGCACCAAATTTATATTTTATTGAGCGCAATAGTCAATCGCGTTTAGTCAGGCTTGCTCCTGGGGGATTAGGGCGTGTCAACTTTGCGGTTACCCCTACGGCTCGTGGTATTAGCGATACAATTCAGGAAGGTACAAAGTAATGAAAAACACTTCTGCACCTCTTGTAAAGTTAGGGATTTTGGTTTTGCCGCAGGTTTTGATGTTGCTGACAACATCAATGGTCAAAGCAGAGTCAATTGCTGATGTCAAAAATGATCCAGAAGTTCAGCAGGAAGAAAACTTAACCAGTCAAACGGATCATCAGATTGCGAAAAAGCTTAATCAGAATACAAATTCTCAACGCCTAGAGAAATCCTCAGCGCCTGAACAAGTTCCTAGCAATGTCAAGACTTCTGAGCCTGTTGCTGATACTCCAAAAATTGCTGACACAGTTAATCCAACAGCTAATCCAACTGCGGATTTATCTAATACCCCATCACCGCGCATCGTTATTCTTTCGCCTACGGTTGGCGCTGTTTTAGATGCGCCTGCGGCGACCGTAGTGATCCAGATGCCAAGCAATGTCAAGATTGAGCTTTTGGTGAATGGGAAAGCTGTTGATCCTAGTTCGATTGGGCGATCGGAATTAGATGAAACTAATAAAACCATTACGCAAACATGGTACGGCGTACCTTTGCAAGCAGGTAACAACCAAATCACGGCAAGAGCGATCGGCTCCGAATCAGCTTCTAGTTCCATCAATCTAAAAGTTCGCGGCGCTCCTACCAAATTAGTCGTTAGTACATTAGAGTCAAAGATTCCTGCGGATGGTCGTTCCTATGTAACAGTTGATGGACAATTAGTTGATGAAGATGGCAATCGCTCCAACTGGGATGCTTTAGTCACCTTAGAAGCCAGTGAAGGCGAATTTATCGGTACTGATGCTTCGCCAGAACAGCCAGGTTTTCAGGTCGAAGCCAAACAAGGAAAGTTTTCCACTCAGTTGCGATCGGGTTTGAAGACAGGAACAGTCACGATCCGAGCGCTCAATGCTCAAATGGAAGCTTTTACGCAAGTTCAGTTTGAGGCTGATCTGCGACCTTCTTTGGTGACTGGGGTAATTGATCTGCGAGTTGGAGCAAGAGGCACTGACTTCTATCGCAGCTTGCGTGACTTCTTGCCTGCCGATCGCGACAATCGCACTCAAGTTGACCTGTACGGAGCCGTGTTTGGGACTGGTCGTATTGGCGAATGGTTATTTACTGGTGCTTTTAATAATAGCCGTACCTTGAGTCAAGACTGTGCTGGCAACAGCAGTTTAACTGGTACAGAGAAATATTGCGACCCGCAATATCCTGTGTATGGAGATAGTTCTTCCGTAACCCAGACGACTCCATCCTATGACAGTTTGTTTTTGCGGTTTGAGCGTAACTCGCCTGTGCAGGGTGCGAGTACAGATTATTTCATGTGGGGAAATTACAACACGGAGGAGTTCGCGTCGCGATCGCAACAATTCAGTGCAATTTCTCGACAACTGCAAGGGTTTAAAGGGAACTTTAACCTAGGCGATCTGCAAATTACGGGTTTTTATAGTAACGTTGGCAAAGGCTTTCAGCGCGACACGATCGCCCCGAACGGCACAAGTGGCACTTACTTTCTCTCAAAACGCCTGTTGATTAATGGTAGTGAGAATGTAACTATCGAGTTAATTGATTTCTTTAGCGCAGGGACAGTGGTTGCACGCCAAGAGCTAATCCGTGGCAAAGATTACGATATTAACTATGACAATGGCTCGATTTTATTTCGGCAGCCATTATTGCAGACCGAGCTAGGTGATGCTGGACAACTCTTGCGTCGCCAAATAGTTGTTACTTATCAGAATGAGCAAATCGGCGGTGATAGCAGTCTCTATGGTGGACAACTGCGTTATCATCTCAACCGTAGCCAAAGTCAACCTAGTTGGATTGGTGCAAATTATTTTAAAGAAAGTCTCGGCATTCGCAATTTTGTTCTCTATGGTGCGAATGCGCTCATCTCCTTTGGCGAGAAGACTCAACTGATTGCTGAATATGCCCGATCGCAAAACGATTCGGAACTCTTCGGTTATGTGAGCGGCTCAGCGATGCGCTTTGAGCTAAACAGTGAGATTGCTTCAGGTATTCTCGGTAAGCTCTATTACAGTAAAGCCGAAACAGGTTTTGCCAATAATGCCACGGTTAGTTTTGTCCCAGGACAAACTCGATATGGTGCAAATCTCAGTGCTAAAGTCAGTCCCTCAACCAGTCTCCAATTGCGCTACGACCAAGAGGATAATGTTGGCATTGCCCCACGTCCACTGACAACCCTTGCTGATTTGCTTTCCCCAAGACAAGAAGCGATTCCTGGATCGGCAGTAAATAACTCACTCCGCACGATTAGCTTGGGTGTGCAGCAAAATATTGGGGCGGCGCTGCTCAATCTCGATTTGCTATATCGCGATCGCCAAGATCGTCAATCGCCAAACTTGTTGTCGAGTAACTCTACTCAATTGCGATCGCGTCTCAGTGTGCCAATTGCTGATAATCTCCGAGTAACAGCCCAAAATGAAGTTAGCCTGACCGCAAGCTCCGATGCCGTTATTCCTGATCGCAGTGTTCTCGCACTGGATTGGACAATTGTGCAAGGTTTAACCGCCAGATTGGGGCAGCAATGGTTCCATTCAGGACCTCTAGCAGGCAATGCCATCACCAGCGCTGATTTGTTGGGAGAGTATAAACTTGGTAGCGATACAACCTTTACGGGGCGTTATTCGGTGATTGGTGGCGCGAATAATGCCGCATCTACTCAGGGTGCTTTAGGGATTAACCA
The DNA here is from genome assembly GCF_002251945.1 of Pseudanabaena sp. SR411. Lineage (GTDB taxonomy): Bacteria > Cyanobacteriota > Cyanobacteriia > Pseudanabaenales > Pseudanabaenaceae > Pseudanabaena. The sequence continues at coordinate 64,209 of NZ_NDHW01000159.1, read as the reverse complement.
ACGCTGGCAAATTCTACCAGGACTACGGATGAGTTTTGGCTATGAGCATATATTTGGCAGCTTTACGACGGCAACAACTACAGGAACATCATTCTTGCAACCCTTTGCGGTTGGTCAATCCTCTAGCGCTCTAACTTTCCAAAATGGCGATAGTTATAACATCGGTGTGGAATATACCGATAATCCAGACTTCAAGGCAAGTGCTAGATTTGAGCATCGTAGCGATAATACCAGCACTAACACCGTATTTACCGCTTCGGCTCTAGGCAAGCTATCTCCAGCCTTGACCATGCTGTTTAACTATCAGCAATCTAGTGCCGCAAACCAACTAATTTCTGGGTTAGGAACGATCTCCAATCTCAAGGTCGGGCTTGCCTATCGAGATCCTGAAGATGACAAATTTAACGTTCTCTTACGTTATGAATACCGCCAAAATCCTAGTATTGTGCCAGAATCACTGCTGCTCGGTAGTGGTAGTGGCTATAACGATCATACACTTGCCCTAGAAGCAATTTACGCTCCTAATTGGCAATGGGAATTTTATGGCAAGCTTGCTTTGAGAAATAGCACTACCACGATCGCCCGTGATTTTACAGGTGTGTCGAATACCAACTTATCCCAATTTCGAGTTACCTATCGTCTTGGCTATAACGTCGAACTGGTCGGCGAAACGAGATTACTCAATCAACCAACCGCAGGTTATAGCGAACTAGGATTAGTTGGCGAAGTGGGTTATTACCTGACTCCAAATTTACGTTTAGCGGCTGGTTATAGCAGTGGTTCCGTAAATGTCGATCGCGATTTTAATGGTTCAAGATCGGCAAGTGGGCTATATGCAGGCATCACTGTGAAGTTGAACGAATTGTTTGATGGATTTGGTTTGCAAAAGACTCCTCCCCGCCAGCAACAAGATCCTGTTGAGCCTGTAGCACCTGTAGCAAAAACACCGCAACCAGAGCAGAAACTAGCGGCGGCGATTCCCTCTAGCCCTCAAATCATCAGCCTAAATGTGGCGCGATCGCTGACCTTTAAAGAGGGCAGTCAAGCTAAGAATGCAGAGTTAGCAGTATCAGATATTGCGATCCTAGAAAACTTAGCCGCAGTTTTGAAGGAATACAATAATCTCTCCATTGATATCCAAGGATATATTGGCTCACTTGCCGAGATGAATTCAGGTGATAATCTTGCGGCGAATCGCATGATGGCGGCGAGAAAGTACTTGCTAGAAAGAGGTGTGGCAAGTACGCAGATGATCTTACGCTCCTTAGGTGGTATTGCTAGCGCCGACAGTTCCACTCAAGCTAGTGCGGCCAATGCGACCCCCGTTAGTTTTGCGCTTAGTGGTCAAGCCGATGTCTTTAATGCGATCGCTACCCGTTTGCAAACGATGGCATCCAATTCGCCGACAACTGAATTTTTGCAGAGCATCTTACCTAATGCTCAATCTACTCTGCAAGCTAATGCCACACCTGTTAATCAGCCTTCTAATGTTAGTGGAGCAACTCCTAACATTTCTGTAGGTGTGGATGTTGGCAACGACGGTAAAATTGCGGACTTGAGCTATGCCACACTGGATCGGATGATTGAGCGACTGAATACCAATCCTAGCTTGATGTTTGAGATTCAGACTAGCTCAGCCTTCGGTGCTGTGTCAGGACAGGATCTAGAAACATTTAAATTACTTGCTGTCAGGAGCTATCTACTGGATAAGGGCGTAAGTTCTGATCGCATTTTATTAAGTTCTAATAGAGCCAATCAGGCAGGAAATTCTCAAGTTTATATCTCGCTGAATGTAGATGAGAGCAATATCAATATTGCGACCACCCCAACCACCCCAGCAACTTCCCAAGCAAGTGCTACCACAATTCCTGTCCCCTTGGCAACTTCGACCACTTCCACATCGCCCTTGGCGGTTTTGTTAGAAGCCGATCGCCGCTTGTCCAATTGGCTGGAAAGCGCAATTCCTGATTCTCAACTTAATCCCCAATTCAATCCAGTATTTAATACCTCTATTCAAATACCTAATCTTGAATTTAGCCCCTTGTTAACTCAATTGCCAACCGTCGATTCGTTCTTGCTAGCGATCACTCGTCCTGTCGATCCTGCTTTCCCATCGGATGATCGTGATCGCCTCTGGAGTTATGCCTTTGAAACCTCACCAACCCAACTTGTAAGTATGCTATTGGGTAATGAACTAACCGTAAATAATTCTGCGGATAGTCCAGCCAATATCAATCCTACGGATGGAGCCACCCGCCGTCTTGCCACCGCCTTTAACTTCTTGTTGACTAGTGATGGTGACACCGTAACCGCACTCCTGCGGGCGATGGGAATTAGCACTACCGAGAAAAGCGGCTTTGTGATCGATCCCGATCAACTCTCAAATCTTAAGAACTAGAGACTATGCGAAAAGTAACCAGCAAAAAATTAACAGCGACATTGATTAGTTCTATCGGGTTGATCGGTATCTCTGGTATCGCGATGGCAACGTTTAAGGCAAATGATAATATGGCGATCGCCCAAAACACTGCTCAAATCACCGCCCAAAAAACACTGCTAAATTTCCCTAAATATCAGATCACGGTTAATAGCAATCAAGATGGTGAAATCCAACCTGATCGGGAATTGACCTTGCGCGAAGCGATCGCGATCGCCAATGGCACGCTCACCCTTGAGCAACTCAGTGAGGCTGAACGCAATCAAGTAAAACCACAATTAATCGCCAGACTTGAAGGCTCACGAATTGGATTTAATTTACCTAGCGATCGCACCACGATTAAGTTACGCAAGGCTCTACCTGACATCAGTAGCCCATACCTGACCATTGACGGTACAACCCAAGCGGGCTATGACGCTAACAGTTCCTTTGCTCAAGAGCTAGCGATTCCACAGCCAATTGTGGAGATTACTCCTGATGATGGGGTAGAAATTTTCCGAGGTTTGACGATTGTTGCTGATGATGTGACGATTCGAGGTTTAAGTATCTATGGCTTTAATGCGATCGAAAGCGTCCCCACGACCACACCATCCGCCGATATTTTCATTTCCCACCAAGCACCACCGCCCGACACCACACAGCAACAGCAACCCGCCAAATTTTCTCCCTTCTATGACAGCAATCGCCCCCCTCAAGGGGTAAGACTCGAAGCTAACTGGCTCGGTATTACACCCACAGGCAAAATGCCTAAGCAACCTTCTAGTTTTGGGGTTTATCTATTTAATAGCACCGATACGCTGATTCGCCGCAACCGCATTGCTTACCACGAGGGTAGTGGCATCGTCACATCGGTGAAAGCAACAGGAACGCAGATTCTCGAAAATGCAATTACTAGTAATGGTTTTGATGGAATGCCTCACGGGATCTATCTCGAAGGTGAAATTGCCAACTTACGCATCAAGGGCAATATCCTCTGCGCTAATGATGGCAGTGGCGTTTATCTATTCAAGCCAAAAGGCGCGATCGCCATTGAAGATAATCGCATTTTGTTTAACGATCGCAGTACCAACTACGCCGCCATTTATCTCATGGGTAATGATCATCGAGTTACTAACAACCAAATTAGTAATCAACGCGGTGCAGGTGTGGCGATCGCCGCTTATCCGAAAAGCGATCGCAATTTAATTCGCAAAAATACTTTTTCGGCTCTCAAGGGCTTGAGTATTGACTTGATTTCGCAGCGCCATGTGAATACTCGCGATTTCATTACAGGTGATGGCATTAACCGCCTCCGCGATTCCCATTTTCGGCGAGTGGATACGGCTAATGGGGCGATCAATGCGCCGACTTTCCTTGCTGCTACTTTTCCCATGTTTACAGCCGATAAGGTCAATATTGACGGTAATGCTGACCCTGACACAGAAATTGATCTCTATCGCGTTACTGGCAAAATTGATCCGAATCTGCCCTATGGCTCTCTCAGTGAATATCTGACCACGGTTAAAACTGATGCTAATGGCAAATTTAGCGCATCGCTCAGTAATCTAGAAGTGGGCGATACGATTAGCGCGATCGCTACCGATCCACAGTACGGTACTTCTGAGCCAGCCTTCAATGCCAGAATCGTTAATCCTGATCTGTCGGCTCCTGAGCTTGCCAAGGTCGATGCAACTATTCCCGCCTGTACGACACCACCCCAAGTTGTGCAAGCTCCACCTCCACCCGAAGTAATTGTTTTATCTGTTCCGCGACAGATTCACTTTGCGCTAGATCGTGATGCAATTAGCCCCACCAGCGCTAAAATCCTAGATCGGATCGCTGATGTATTAAAGCAATATCCCACAATTATGATTACCCTCGCAGGACATACTGACCCTAGGGCAAGTGATACCTATAACCGTGAACTGGGCTTTAGGCGATCGCGTGCAGTGCGTAATTACCTAATGCGACAGGGTATTGCCTCTGAACGCATGACCGTGCGATCGCTGGGTGAAACGCAACGCGCTTCACAGGGTAATCAAGTTACTGACTATGCCCGCGATCGGCGAGTCGAGATTGAATTTACCGATGTGCGTGATGTCGAGATTCGCTTTGAATCACAACAGGAAGATTTGCAATTGGAATAATGATTATTCTTTGAGTGATTCTTTTTCTTAATTGACAGCTAGTAAAAGTATGTGGAGTGCGAAAGTAATGTTTGCCAAAATCAAAAAAACGATTAGAAAAGTTATCCGAAGATCGTTAAACACAAAGCAACAGTCAATAAATTTATTCCATATATGGCAATCAAGTTCTTTAAATAGGAACTTGGTTAAACGGTTAATCAAAAAATTAAATAGCGATCGCTTAACTCGTTTCTTAATTTCTACATTATTAGCATTTATATTTACACTTCAAGCCACAGGTATCATTGGGGGGATACAACCTGCACACTCAGAAGGCAGTTTTCAGCTTGGACCTAGTCCCTCAAATCAAAGTAGACAAGCCTTATTTGAATATAGTGCTGTTTATGATGACCCTACTGGCTCGACTACCAATATCCGTGATCGAAACCGTCCTATTTATGTGGACATTAGAGACGCTAATGAAATCATCAATATCAGTGCTTGTGGCAACGCTTGGACAGATGACTGGGAAGCAGATGTTTACTACGTCGGTCCTCAGCCTTCACCAGACAGTGCTGCCTATAGCTTTAATGGCACACTTGCTTCCTATCCTCCTGCCTCTGGCACATTAGTTTTTGGACAAGCGGGATTAGCCGCTAACACTGATACTAATTTCAGAGGACAGGGTACTTTTGGGAATGGTACAAATGTCGCAAATAACAGCGATTGTTATGCCTATAGCCGTTTAACCACGGCGGACATGGACTTAACAACTCCTGCACCGCCTTTTACCACTGATGGTAGCGCCATTAGAGTCCCAGCCAGCTCAGGTCCTGGCGTTTATGAAATTCGTTTGCAAAACAGAACTCAAAATACAGCCTCATCAGGTGACAATAATACTGTTTTTCGTCAATTTGATATTTCAGTCACCAATACGGTGAGTCCAACAGCCAGAATACCTGCTGTCCCCAATCCTCAAATTTCACAAGGGCGTGTTTGGTCTTACGTTTGGGCTTTTAATGGGAAAGGATTTACCGCTAACGAATCTACCGACCAAAATTTTTATGTTGTTGTTCCAGGTGGTAGTCCAGGGACAAACTTTGTTTGGCAACTAGACTTAAATGACTTTGCTGGATTTGTTTATGAATTAGTAGCAAATAACCGAGGTGTTGACTCGCCAAATAGTGGGGGCACTAATGTTCGAGGCTTAAGCGTTCCGATTTCAGGTAACAGTGTTACTCCACAATACAGAATGTATCTTGAGTACCCCGATCAAACCTTTGTTAACCCAACGGTAGGACCTACTATCACCAATTTAAGATTTGAAGATAGCGCTGGAGAAGATAACACATTTACTCCAGGAGGTACTACTGGAATCCAAGACTCAGGATTCTTTCGATTCACCTCCAGTCTTCCAGGTACTTATGAAATTATCGTTGATACCAATCAAGATGGCATTTATGGATCAGGAGATGTTCAGTTAAGAGGCGATACAGATGCTGTGGGCAATGTTTCCGCTCTTTGGAATGGTAGAAATAATGCTGGTGTAATCGTACCTCAAGGAACTTATAATGCTCAAGTCAAAGCGATCGTTGGAGAATACCACTTTGTTGCGGGAGATGTAGAAACTAGTGGTCCCGGCACTGGTTTAACAATCAACCAAGCGACAACTCCATCTTCAACCGCAAATACTCTAGTGTATTGGGATGACCAAACAATTCTAGGCGCAACAGGTACAACCACATTACCTAGTGGAGTATCTGGTGGTCGGCACACTTGGGGAACTACTTCTAGTGGTGGTGGACAAGGAGCTAATGATAATAGTTGGGGCGATCGCAGATATATTGATACATTTGTCTATGGAAGTTTTGCTGTAGGTACAATTCCAGCAATTATTGCTGATGGTGACGCTAATGACTATGGTGATGCACCAGATACCTATGGTACTGATAGAATTAATAGCACTACTGAAGGTGTAGGAGCTAGCCACATTCTTAGTACTACCGTCAGGTTAGGCACTGCTCTTACTGATCAAGATACTAATGGTCAGCCTAATGCTGCTGCTAATGGCGATGACACTAATGGTGTTGCACCTGATGATGAAGATGGAGTTACTAGCTTTAACTCTTTAAGAACTACTGATACTACTTATACAGTTACAGTAAGAGTACAGAATACTCCAGGAGTAGCTGCTCCTGCTTATTTAGGAGGCTGGATTGACTTCAACCGCAATGGTCGATTCGAGGCAAGTGAAGGTATCGTCCAGACTATACCTAATGGAACCAATGGCAACGTCAACATCAATTGGACTGGATTGGGTGCATTAGGATTAACCGAAGGTAACACCTATGCACGTTTTCGGATTAACAACGATCCTTTAACTACCAGTGACTTTATCGGCGGTAAGAGAAATGGAGAAGTAGAAGACTATGCTTTAACCATCATTGGCGCAACTTATCCTCTAGACTATGGAGATGCTCCTGATGCAACAGTGGGTGTGGGGATAGGAAATTACAACACCACCAGTGCCGATAGTGGAGCGTCGCATCTGATTAACACTAACTTGAGATTAGGCAATACTCCTGATGCTGATAATGGCACATTGCAAAGTGTGGCGGCTGATGCTGATGACAGCACCAATACAGGTGTAGCAGATGACGAAGATGGTGTTACTCTACCGACTCCGAATACCTTGACCACTGCAAGTACTAGCTACAGTGCAACAGTTAACGTTACTAATAGTATTGGTACTCCAGCTACTTTAGTTGGCTGGATTGACTTTGACAAAGATGGGCTTTTTGAAGCCACTGAAGCTCAAACAGCAACAGTCGCCGACAATAGCAATGGTACTAACGTTATTCTTACGTGGTCAGGGTTAAGTGGATTGACGGCAGGTAATACTTACGCACGGTTCCGCATCAGTAATGGAACTTTAACCACTTCCACGCCTACAGGCTTAATCGGTAGTGGTGAAGTTGAAGATTATCTGGTTACGATTAATCCCGTTGACTATGGTGATGCTCCTGATGACACTGCGGCAGTTGCTACTGGTAACTATCAAACTACCACAGCTAATGGAGGAGCCAGTCATATTATTGTCAATACTCTCAGAATTGGTGCGGCTACCGATGCTGATAACGGTACGTTACAAAACGCGAATGCCGATCTTGATGATACAACAGGTATCGATGATGAAGATGGTGTCACCTTACCTGCGATCACCGCTAGTACAACCTCTTACACAGCTACCATCAACGTTACCAATACCGCAGCCCCAGCTTATTTAGTTGGTTGGATTGACTTTAATCGAAATGGTCAGTTTGAAGTTACTGAAGGTAGAGCCTATGACTCAGACTTAGGTACAGCAGGTATTCAGCCGATCGCTATTAGTCCTACCGCTCAAGATTTGCCGCTCCAATGGACGGGGATTTCTGGCTTAACTGCTGGCGATATTCTCTATGCACACTTCCGTCTAAGTGATAGTGCCACCTTGACTACTGCTACTCCCGATGGATTAATTGGTAACGGTGAAGTTGAAGACTATCGACTAGTTGTGACTAATGCAATTGACTATGGTGATGCACCAGATACAGGTGCAGGTATAGGACAGGATAACTATGAAACTCTTAGTGCTAGCGGTGGTGCAAGTCATACAATTATCGCTAATCTTAGGTTAGGGGCAATTGATCCTGATGCTGATAGTGGCTTATTACAAAATGTGGCGGCTAATGCTGACGACACCAACGGTGTTGATGATGAAGATGGTATTGCCACTTTCCCCGCCCTAACAACATCTAGCACATCCTACTCAGTCACAGTTAATGTCTTTAATAACACTGGAGTTAACAGACCTTTAGTAGGATGGGTTGACTTTAATCGAAATGGTAATTTTGAGACGACTGAAGCTCAAACTGTATCTGTACCAAGTAGCGCGATCGCCCAAAATATTGTCCTTAACTGGACAGGCATAACTGTACCTACTGTGGGTAATACCTACGCTCGTTTCCGTATTAGTGATGGCGCTTTGACTACTGCGACACCTAATGGAGCTGTGGGCAATGGTGAAGTTGAAGATTACCAAATCATTATTACTAATGCTGGTGTGCCAGGGCTTAATCTAGTGAAAAGGATTACAGCAATTAACAGCACTCCCATTACTGGATTTGTGGATGGTGCAAATACAGCCACATCTAATGATAATGATACCAATTGGCCCACAGCTAATACCCAATATTTAAGAGGTGCGATCGACTGTACTACAGCATCCCCTTGCAATGGTGGGACGATTTCAAGTGTTGCTCCTGGAGGATTAATAGAATACACAATTTACTTCCTGTCTAATGGCGCAACCGCTGCAAGAAATGTACAGTTATGCGATCTCATCCCCGCGAATACGATTTTCCAACCTGATACCTATGGATCTGGTAATGGAATTCTGCTGGGTTGGAATACTACAGGTGGAGTATTGCCTTTACCCGATCCTGCAAATTCGACTTTAGGCGCAGGTAAAGTTGCACTCAACAATGTGCCAGATGCAGATGCAGGTCAATTCATAGCGGCAAATGTATCGGTAACTAATGCTCCTGTGCCTTGTAACGATGGAAGTACAAATCCCGACGGTGCACTCTTAGTCCGACTTGGTGCAGCTACCAATGTCCCTAATGCTACAGGATCAGGTACTCCTACTAATTCCTATGGGTTCATCCGTTTTCAGGTGAGAGTTAAATGATGGAGATAGTATGAACCTGTACAATCTCTGTTAGCTGTAAATTATTCAGTCCCACAATTTAGCTAACTGCCAAAATGAGCCATCCTAATTTTTCTGATTTAGTAAATTGTCTACAATTGCGATCTCAAAATCAGTCCAATCAGAATGTATTTACATTTTTGGTAGATGGAGAATTAGATGCAGTTCATCTCAGTTATGGAGAACTAGATTTACAAGCACGGGCGATCGCCACGAAATTGCAAACTCTGGTTTTATCAGGTTCGCGAGTACTGCTGTGCTATCCGTCAGGACTTGAATTTATTAGTGCCTTTTTTGGTTGCCTCTATGCAGGAGCGATCGCCGTTCCTGTCGCCCCACCCAAGCGGGGTCAGATGCAGTCGCGCTTACAGGCGATCGTGAATGATGCTCAGCCTACAGTGGTACTAACGACATCAGCATTATTAGATAACTTAAAGCAGGCTTGGCAGAGTTTGCCAGAGTTACCATCTGTGCAATGGATAGCAAGCGATCGCCTATCTGATGATCTGGCGGCACAGTGGCAACACCCAGAAATTAAGCTAGATAGTATTGCTTTTTTGCAATATACCTCTGGCTCAACGGGGCATCCTAAGGGCGTAATGGTCAGTCATCGAAACCTACTCCATAATTCGGCTTATATTCAGACCGCTTTTGAACTAGATCAAAAGAGTGTTTCGGTGAGTTGGTTACCAAATTTTCATGATATGGGGCTAATTGATAGCATTATTCAGCCGATATATTCAGGTTTTCTGGGTGTGTTGATGTCGCCTGTGGCTTTTTTGCAAAAGCCGATGCGTTGGTTAGCAGCAATTTCGCGCTATCGAGCCACCCATTGCGGTGGTCCCAATCAAGGCTATGAGTTATGTGTCCGCAAAATTAGTGAAGACCAAATTAATCAGGCGCAAATCGATTTAAGTAGTTGGCAAAGTGCTTATACAGGTGCAGAACCAATTAGGCGATCGACATTAGAACAATTTGCAGCGAAGTTTCAGCCTTTAGGATTTCAGTCTAAATTTTTCTATCCTTGCTACGGCATGGCAGAGTCAACGCTGATGATTTCAGGGGGGAATGTGGATGCTGAGCCAGTGTACTGTGCGATCGCATCCCAAGCGCTAGAACAACAGCAAGTTGTCCCCATTACCGAAACTGAGCTGAATGCTAAACATTTTGTCAGTGTTGGATCAACGTGGTTAGACACCAAAATTGCGATCGCGAATCCAGAAACACAGGTAGAGTGTCAACCCGATCAAATCGGGGAGATTTGGGTTTCAGGTGGCAGTGTCGCCTTAGGTTATTGGCAGCAACCCGAAGCGACTAAAGCCACATTTCAAGCCCAACTTGTAGGTAGCCAAGATGGTAAACAGGAAAATTGGCTGCGTACTGGTGATTTAGGATTTATGCGTGATCGCCAACTTTTTATTACAGGAAGACTAAAAGATCTGGTGATCTTGTGGGGGCGTAATCACTATCCACAAGATATTGAGATGACAGTCCAAAATAGTCATCCTGCTTTGCGGATTGATGGTGGGGCTGCTTTTGCGATTGATCGCGATCGCCAAGAATATTTGGTAATTGTGCAAGAAGTTGAACGAACTGCATTACGAGAACTAGATGTTGAGGCAATTGTTACTGCAATTCGTCAAGCAGTTTCAGAGCAGCATGAGATCTCGGTATTTGCGATCGCTCTGCTCAAACCTGCGAGTATTTCCAAAACCTCAAGTGGTAAGATTCAGCGTCAGGCTTGCCGACAACAATTTTTAGCAAACAGTCTTGATATCGTTGGACAATGGGTACAACCAAATATTGAAGATGCCGTACCTTCCATCTCGATTTCACTCAATGCTGACCTGACTGAAGAGGCGATCGCTGAATGGATTGTGACGCGCATCAGTCAAGTGGTCAATCTCGATTCCGACGAGATTGACACCGATGAGCCAATCTCGCGCTATGGAATAGACTCATCGGTTTTGCTTAGTCTCACCGCAGATTTATCTGAAAAAATTGGTCATCAACTTATGCCTACTCTGTTTTGGGAATATCCCACTATTACAGCATTGACTGATCATTTAATGACGCTCTAACCCATCAAAGATCTCGCAGTAAAATAAAGCTCCCTAACTAGATAATTTTTAAAAGCTTTGCAAACTAAGAACTTGAGAAGACTCTGTGTAAAATAATCTTTTGAAACCCTCTATATGACGACGAACTCTGTCAAATTCGATCCCTTCTCTCCAGATTTTCATACCAATCCTTATCCTATTTATGAGTGGTTACGCCAGCATGATCCAATTCATTGGAGCTTTATGCAAGCTTGGGTAATTACTCGCCATCATGATGTTGATGCATTACTGAAAGCACCACAACTGCATGTTGATGATTTACCCATGCGGTTAAGACAAAAAAGCCAATACCTCAAGCAAGGAAACTTTGAAGCCTTGGCGCAAACTATCGAAAATTGGCTATTTTTCCTAGAACCACCGCACCATAACAAGCTGAAGAGTTTGGTGGCAAAAGCCTTTTCGCCGCAGATGATTGAAACTATGCGACCTACGATCGCCCAATCAGTTGATCTCTTGCTCACACAAGCAGAACAGAAGGCGCATCAAAATAATGGCGAAATCGATATCATGATTGATTTTGCCTCACCACTGCCTGCGATGACCGTCACTCAAATTCTGGGTGTGCCATTGGAAGATCATGACAAGTTAATGCGTTGGTCTTACGATTTGTTTTTTGTATTCGATCAACCGATGTCCCTTAGCGGCTATCAAAAACAAAACGAAATTGCGATCGAAGCTAGGGAATATTTGATTAACCTCATGGCAACTAAACCTTCAGGGTTAATCGGGCAACTCATGGCAGCAAGGGATCAGGGTAAGCAACTGAGTAAAGATGAGATCTTAGGATTTTGTATCATGCTGTTAATTGTGGGACAAGAAACCACCAAAAGTCTCATCAGTAACAGCGTTCTCTCCCTTTTGCAGCATCCTCAAGCCTTAGCCGAATTACAGCAAAATCTGGATTTAGTTCCTGCCGCGATCGAGGAGTTATTGCGCTACGACAGTCCCGTGCAAGTGATTGCCCGACTCGCTACTGAAGATTTTGAGTATGGCGGCAAAACGATTCATGCTGGCGATAAAGTGATTTTGTGTTTGGGTGCAGCTAATCGCGATCGCGAAACTTTCCCAGAACCTGACCAAATCAATTTCCATCGTCATAATTATAATTTGCCGTTTGGAGGCGGTCTGCATTACTGTTTAGGTGCAGCTCTCGCAAGGGTACAAGGACAGATTGCAATTAAAAGCTTGATCCAGCGTTATCCTCATCTACAATTGAGAGACTTAAGCAATCCTGATATTCAGTGGCGGGAAAGCATCACTTTGAGAGGTCTCAAAACTTTGTCCGTAAGATTGTCAACTTCATGAAAGAACCGATCGCAATTATTGGTATTGGCTGCCGTTTTCCTCAAGCTAATAGTGTTGACGCTTTTTGGCAATTATTGCGTGATGGTGTTGATGCAATTGCCCCCATGCCGAGCGATCGCCGCCAACTTTATCCATTTAATAGGTTTGATGACGCTGCACTTGAAACCATCAATGGACAATGGGGCGGATTTCTGAATGGAATTGATCAATTCGATGCAGATTTCTTTGGTGTTTCTCCCAGTGAAGCATCGACAATCGATCCACAGCAGCGCCTATTACTAGAAGTTAGTTGGAGCGCTTTAGAAGATGCCGCGATAGATCTAGCCCAAATAAATGGTAGTCAAACTGGCGTTTTTATTGGCGTTGCGGCAAATGGTTATGAATCACTTTTGCAAACAGGTAACGACCAAACTGCTTATATATCTTCTGGTACGAGTAATGCGATCGCCGTTAACCGCATTTCCCATTACTTCGATTTGCAAGGTACAAGTCTAGCAGTCAATACTACTTGTTCATCCGCTTTAGTTGCCGTCGATTTAGCTTGTCAGAGTATATGGTCTGGTCAAAGTTCCCTCGCTTTGGCAGGTGGTGTAAATATTTTTGCCAATTTAGGAATCTCACCGCAATCATCAGAATTACTCTCTCCCACTCACCGATGTCGCTCTTTTTCGGCGGCGGCGGATGGATATGTCCGTTCTGAAGGTGTGGGAATTGTTGTTCTCAAACCATTGTCTGAAGCCTTAGCAAATCGCGATCGCATTTATGCATTGATTCGTGGCAGTGCTGTTAACCATAATGGTCAAGGCAATGGACTCACTGCACCTAATCTCCAAGCACAGGAATCACTATTGCGTCGCGCTTGTCACCAAGCCGAGATCGATCCTCATGCCTTTCACTATCTCGAAGCGCACGCCACTGGCACAATGATGGGCGATGCCGTGGAAATGAAAGCGATCGAACGAGTATTTAACTCTAGTTCCTCGGAGGATTCAGCAAAAAGAATATGTCAAATTGGCACGGTGAAAACGAATATTGGCCATACGGAAACTGCTTCAGGAATTGCGGGGCTGATCAAAGTCGCCTTAGCCTTGCACCATCGCCAAATTCCACCCCATTTGCATTTCGAGCAGCCTAGTCCCTATATCGAGTTTGAGAAGTTATCTCTTCAAGTACCGACCATGCTTACGCCTTTACCTCTAGAGGGAAGTTTATACGCGGGTGTAAGTGCTTTTGGTATGGGTGGAACGAATGCTCACGTTGTTTTAGAATCTGCACCTCCAGTTTCCATTCTCAATCCAAATTTATCGATTAATTACACCCACCATGTTTTGATTTTAAGCGCCAAGACCGAACAGGCTTTGCGGCAAATGGCAGTTAATTATCACGACTTTTTGCAAAAACATTCAGAAGTCGCGATCGCCCAAGTATGTACTACAGCAATGCGGCGATCGCAGTTTAACTACCGTCTTGCAATCGTGGTAAATGCAAGTACAAATGAGATCGATGACTTGCAACAAAATCTGAGTGCATATATTAGCGATCGCTCTTCCAGTCAAGTCTTTAGCGGTAAAGTAAACCTCAAAAAATACAAAAAACAGTCTCTTCACACAATTCTGAATAATGAAGAACCTCTAATTAGCAAGCTTAGCCAAAACTATCCCCAACACACCTTAGAACAAATCAGCTTTGGTTTAGGATCGTTAACTGAACTAGATCCAAACACTCATAAATTTTTACGCGATCGCATACTAGATCTTTGGGTGAATGGGGTAAAAGTGGACTGGAGCAGTTTATATGTTAGTTCTAATTTGACTCCAATTTCATTACCATCTTATCCATTTGAAAGGCAATCTTTTTGGGTACAGCCGCCTTCTCAATTAAATATTTTAGAAGCAACCCCCGTTGCTGAAATACCTATATCCAATCCACCCAAGACAAAATCAGCAAGAGATTTAGAAAGTAATTTTGTTGCACCACGCGATCGCACTGAAAAGAAACTAGCAGCTATTTGGGAAAAGGTTTTCGATATAAAACCCATTGGCATTCATGACAATTTTTTCGATATTGGTGGAACTTCGACAATTGCAGTTAACTTATTTGCCAAAATCGAGCAGGCTTTTAAATGCCATCTTAGTTTGGTTGTTGTATTTCAATGTCCAACTGTTGCTCAACTTGCCCAGATGCTAAGCCAGCTAAATCAGCAAGAGCAATCAGATCAAAGAGCAGCTTGGTCAACCCTTGTACCAATTAGACCAACAGGTATTCATCCTCCTCTATTTTGTGTTTCAGGGATTCATGGCGGTGTGCTTATATATGCTGATCTTGCTAAACATTTGGGTGCAGATCAGCCTTTTTATGGACTGCAACCTAAAGGAATAGATGGTATCCATCAGCCTCTCACCAGCATTGAAGAAATTGCAGATTACTACATTCAAGTTGTGCGAACAGTGCAGCCTAAAGGACCTTATTTTTTAGGTGGTTTCTCTTTGGGGAGTCATGTAGTGTGGGAGATGTCTCAACAACTACATCAGCAAGGTGAAAAAGTCGCCTTACTCGCTTTATTTGATGGCAAAATCAGATCTACCAATACAGTTCGGCAGCCTTTTCGGAAGAGAATTTTTTTGCATTATCAAAGCTTCAGAGAAAAGGGTTTTACATATTTTTCTCAAAAATTTCCAGCTTGGCAAGACTGGCTAATCGGCAGGTATCATTATTGGACAAAGAGAATTATTCGACGGTTTTATCAACGAATGCAATGGCAACTACCGATCTATTTGCGGCAATCAGCGATCGAGGAGTCATTAGAAAAAGCTGGTAAAGAAGCACTGAAAAACTATGTTATGCAAGTCTATCCTGACAAAGTAACATTGTTTCGGGCTGACACACAGGAATCAGATCAAGGTGTAGGTTTTGTGCCACCAGATTGGGATCTGGGGTGGAGTAAGTTAGCGGTAGGTGAATTGGATATCCAACCTATCTCTGGCGATCATATGTCAATGTTTCGCGAGCCACAGGTGCAGATATTGGCGCAGAAATTGCAGGAATGCTTGCATAGAGCGCGACAACCCAAAATATGAGAGACAGCACGAAGTGCTGTCTCTCATATTTATCAAAAGAAAAAAGCCCGTCATATGACGGGCTTTTTCCTTTTTGATAAATAACGCAAAATCGTTGATTATCCTTGACGAGCTTTGAACTTTGGGTTTGACTTACAAATGACATAAATTCTGCCGCGACGACGCACAACTTTGCAGTCCTTATGGCGAGTTTTTGCCGATCTGAGGGAGCTAACAACTTTCATGAACTAATGCCTAACGTTTACTGATGATCAAAATTTTTCACACGGCTTATAATCTTAACATGATTTTAAAGCCAATTTAAAGATAGGGCTAAGCGCTTCTTTAAATTGGCTTTAAATGGTTGCGTTTAGCCAATCCAGTGTTATGCTTGCAAGCATAAATTTGCCCAATTCCAATACTTAATTTTATTCTTGTAATGCTGCATCCAACTGCCATTCCTTACTTGGTCGCCTTTGCAGTATCTGCGATCGTGGTCTGGCTGAGTACACCAATTATTCGACATTTTGGACTAAAAGCAGGATTAGTAGACAAACCTAATCACCGTAAAATGCATACAACGCCAGTCGTGCGCGTTGGGGGTGTAGCAATTTTTTTGGGCAGTGTTAGCGCCTTATTGCTAGTTTGGGCAGGTGGATATTTTGGGATTTTACCGCAAACTAGAGAATATGAAGTCTGGGGCGTAACCATTGGTGGCGCAGCCTTTTTCCTGATTGGTTTTGCTGATGACTTGTTTAACTTACCGCCATTGCCACGATTAATTGCTCAGTTAGCAGTATCGGCTGCTGCATGGCGCGTGGGCGTGAGAATAGACTTTATCTCAGTGCCATTTATCGGCATTATTAAATTTGGGTGGTTCAGCTTGCCAATTACGATGGTGTGGCTGTCAGGCATGGCAAATGCAATTAACTGGCTAGATGGACTGGATGGGCTTGCCGCTGGTGTAACCACGATCGCTGCTGCTGTAATTTTAATCACTAGTTTATTTATGAAGCAACCTGCGGCAGCGCTGATTGCCGCAGCACTCGCTGGGGGATGTTTAGGCTTCTTGCGCTACAACTTCAAGCCTAAAAGCTCAGCAGAAATCTTTATGGGCGATGGTGGTGCTTATTTCTTAGGTTTTACGCTGGCTGGAGTGAGCGTGATTGGACTAGTTAAGGCAGTAGCGACGGTGGCTCTGATTATGCCTTATATGATTTTGGCTGTGCCGATTGTGGATGCGACGGCTGTGATTTTGCAGCGTATTGGTCGGGGTGAATCACCGATGACGGCTGGTAAGCAGCATTTACACCATCGCTTAGTTCAAGCAGGTGTTTCTAAACGACTTACAGTGCTATTTATTTATGCCCTTACACTTTGGGTTGGGAGTATTGCGATGGCGGTTTCAGGAATGCCTGCGGGGGGAACCTATGCGGCGATTAGTACTTTATTAATGATTTATGCTTGTTTTAAAGTTTGGCAGAGGATTAGAGCTAAGGAATTGCGATCGCAAAAAGAACAGTCAATCAGCGAACCCTAAAACTCAAAAAGAGGTGCATTGCACCTCTTTTTGGGTTTTAACAGCCTGTTTTAGCTTTTTCATTTATTTTCTGGTTCGAGGAACTAAACAAATACCGTGGATACCTATTGAGGCAATTATCATGCTCAGAAGAGTCCAAACTCCATCTGCAAAAAGATTGATTCGTTGGATGTTTTGCATTGCTTCGGTAACAAATAAAGTTTCTAGACTAGATTTACTCTGAACTGCCTTAGCAAAGGGAATATAAGCTTGTTGTAAGCCATTCCAATCTGCTAAAGCATGATATCCAAAGATCAAAACTCCCAAAACACCTGGCAAAATTGTAAATATTGCCATTAGTAAATAACGCATTGATTGAAATTCCATAACTAAGATTTAGTTGTCTTAATCGTTTAAGCTTATTCTCAACAAAAGCTTACTCTATCTCTAGCCTATCAACACCGCTTGAATCCTGAAGCTGAGACTTATAATCAGCGATTTCTTCTACCAATGCATCTACATTATCTTTTTGAGCTTCAATATAGTTCGATACTTTCTTCAATCTCTTTATGAAATCGTCCATTTTCTCCTAATATCTCTATTAATACCAATTCACAAAAGTGTGACGACACTTCTGTGAATTAAAAACCAAACCCAGTAAGGGTTTTAAAAAACAAAATGGCGTAGCCATTTTGTTTTTTAGTATAAGTCTAGTTATGCTTGAAATCTAAAAAAAGAGGCGCTTTGCGCCTCTTTTTTTAGATTTCAAAGCCTGTGGCTGCTTCCTCGATCGCCATTTTGTGCATCACTTTGGCAAGTTCGGCAGCTACTTCAGGACGAGAGAATTCAGGGGGTGGACATTCACCACGACGCAGCATTTCGCGAACTTTTGTACCAGAGAGATGGACTCGCTCTTCAGGAAGACTGGCACTGGTTTTCGTGGTTGCCATGCCCATAGTCCGTTTGCAATAGAAAGCATGTTCAAACATTAAAGGAATAATGCCTAGCTCGCCATCTTCAAACTCATAGAAAATATGTTGTGCGTCATAGGTTCCGTAGTAGTCGCCGACACCTGCATGATCGCGTCCAACGATGAAGTGCGTACAACCATAGTTTTTGCGAATCAAAGCATGGAAAATCGCTTCACGGGGGCCAGCGTAGCGCATCGCCGCAGGATTAATTGCTAGAGTTACCCGATCCAATGGGAAGTAATGCTCCAGCATGATTTCATAGCAACGCATCCGCACATCCGCAGGTACGTCATCGCTCTTAGTTGCGCCGACTAGAGGATGCAGGAACAAACCATCAACGATTTCCAGCGCACATTTTTGGATATATTCATGGGCGCGGTGGATCGGGTTACGAGTTTGGAAGCCGACAATGGTGCGCCAACCTTTTTCGATGAACAATTCGCGAGAATCCACAGGATCGATCTGGTAAGTAGGGAAAAGTGGGTGAGGACGA
The DNA here is from genome assembly GCF_002251945.1 of Pseudanabaena sp. SR411. Lineage (GTDB taxonomy): Bacteria > Cyanobacteriota > Cyanobacteriia > Pseudanabaenales > Pseudanabaenaceae > Pseudanabaena. The sequence goes on along the minus strand of NZ_NDHW01000159.1, from coordinate 45,456 downwards.
CGCTCTAATAACCAGACATCACCAGCCAGATATACATCACCTTGGGCATAGACTACCTTGACTCCAGGGTGACGATCTTCGTTGGTGCGATAGACATGGAGGGCTTCTTTGAGTTTGTCGTATTTATATTTTTCGCTTAATTCTAATACGCCGATAAATACGCCATTAGGGTCATTTAAACGGACAAGGCTACCAACGCTTAAGGTGTCGGCAACTTCGGTGGTGACAGGCAAAGTGATGGGAATCGACCAAGGCAAGCCATTGGCGAGACGCATATTTAAAACGACAGATTCATAGTCAGCTTTACCTAAGAAGCCTGTCAGTGGACTAAACCCACCGATCGCTATTAGCTCAAGATCGGAGAGCGATCGCTCAGTCAATTGCACAATCGGCAAGTGGTCAGCTTTGCTATAAAAAACTTCTTTTTGGGCTTCTGTAGCCATGCGGTTGATCAGTTGACCACCATGCGGTGCAATGTTTTTGAGTTGTCGAGCCATGACGTTTGAGTTCAAAGGGTTTGATTTACTAAGATTCTAGTTTTTAGCGAAGTTTAAGGTTATACCAAAAGATTAAAGTGGCTTAGCCATTTCATCTTTTAAAAATCTTGTGGAACTTGCTTTTAATTCACAAAAATATACTAATATTTTTGTGAATTAGCGTAATTTATTGTTACAAGCTATGGAAAAATAACTTGGTTAAGATTTCTAGAATTATTAAGTTAATGTTAACTTTTTTTGACAATAAATTTTGAATTTGAGTAGTAATTCTGATTATAAAAATCGATTTTGGAGCTTTCAGTGCAAATTGCTCAAAAATACAAATAAAAATAAAAGAGAAGTCAAAGCTTCGCTCTGTCTTCTCTTTTTATAAAACCTTATATAGAAGTATAAGCGATCCCCACCCGCAAATCTAAACCAGATATAGGGAAAAGCGATCCTAATTAGCTAATCTAAAAGAGATATACACATCCCCCAGAATTCTTGCAATCTCATGTAGAGTTGTGAAGTCAGAAGTTATAAAACTAATTAGCGACAGGAACAAATCGTAATTTTATGGTAACAACTCCTCTCAAAATGGCTGACACAGACTCCGCTACCACAGCAATTAGTTGCTATGGCTCTGCACGCTCCACTGTTGCAGGAACCCCTCTCAGTGACGAAGAACTGCGGAAAACCGATGCCTACTGGCGGGCTTGTAATTATCTCGCGATCGGGATGATCTATCTACGCGAAAATCCCCTTTTGCGCGAACCACTGAAGCCAGAACATGTTAAAAACCGCTTGCTAGGGCATTGGGGATCGAGTCCTGGTATGAGTTTTGTCTATACGCATTTGAATCGTCTGATTAAGAAATACGATTTGAATGCCATCTTTTTGGCAGGACCTGGACATGGCGCACCAGGGATTTTAGGCCCTGTATATTTGGAAGGAACCTATTCTGAGGTTTACCACGACATTAGCGAAGACGAAGAGGGAATGAAGCTCTTCTTCAAGCAATTTTCCTTCCCTGGTGGGATTGGTAGCCACTGTACTCCTGAAACTCCAGGATCGATTCATGAAGGTGGAGAACTAGGTTACAGTGTTTCCCATGCCTATGGAACTGTATTTGACAATCCTGATTTAATCTCGGTAGTCATGGTTGGTGATGGCGAATCAGAAACTGGCCCCCTCGCCACTGCTTGGCATTCCAACAAGTTCATTAATCCGATTCGTGATGGTGCGGTATTGCCAATTCTGCACTTGAATGGCTACAAGATTAATAATCCGACGGTGCTATCACGGATTAGCCATGAAGAGCTAGAAAGCCTATTTATTGGCTACGGTTATCAACCCTACTTTGTGGAAGGCTCCGATCCTGAGTCGATGCATCAGGCGATCGCCGCAACCCTTGAGCATTGCATTAATGAGATTCGCCGCATTCAACTGGAATCTCGCAGTACAGGCGTACCCACAAGGGCGAAATTCCCGATGATCGTGTTTCGGACTCCCAAGGGCTGGACAGGACCAAAGGAAGTGGATGGGCATAAAGTCGAAGGTTTTTGGCGAGCGCACCAAGTGCCATTGTCGGGGATGCATAGCAATCCTGAACATTTAAAAATGTTGTCGGATTGGATGCAGAGCTATAAACCTGATGAATTGTTTGATGCGTCAGGCAAGTTGATTCCTGAATTGAAGGATCTTGCTCCCACAGGCGATCGCCGTATGAGCGCGAACCCGATCGCTAATGGTGGATTACTTCGTCGTGGTTTGAGAATGCCCGATTTTCGCAGTTATGGCGTAAAAATCGATAAAGCAGGGACAACTGAAGCAGAAAATACTAAGCCTTTAGGTGTTTTCTTGCGCGATGTGATGCGTCAAAACATGGATAATTTCCGTGTCTTTGGTCCCGATGAAAACACATCTAATAAATTGCAAGCAATTTACGAAGTCAGTAAGAAGTTCTGGATTGCTGAATATCTACCTGAAGATGCTGATGGTGGTGAACTAGCTACCGATGGCCGGGTGATGGAAATCCTCAGCGAACATACCTTAGAAGGTTGGCTAGAGGGCTATTTACTGACAGGAAGACATGGATTCTTCTCGACCTATGAATCCTTTGTGCATGTGATCGACTCGATGATCAACCAGCATTGTAAATGGTTGGAAATCAGTAGAGAAATACCTTGGCGATCGCCGATCGCTTCGCTTAATCTCTTGATCACTTCAACAGTATGGCGACAAGACCACAACGGCTTTACCCATCAAGATCCTGGATTCTTGGATGTGGTAGTGAACAAGAGTGCAGAAGTAACACGCATCTATTTACCACCCGATGTGAATACGTTGCTATCGGTTTCTGATCATTGTTTGCGTAGTACTGACTATGTAAATGTGATCGTTTGTGATAAGCAATCACATTTGCAATTCTTGAATATGGAAGAGGCGGTGAAGCACTGCACCAAAGGCTTAGGCATTTGGGACTGGGCAAGTAATGATCAAGGTGTCGAACCTGATGTGGTAATGGTAGGCTGTGGGGACATTCTCACTCAAGAGGCTTTAGCCGCCACAATCCTATTATGGGAGCATTTCCCAGAGTTGAAGATTCGCTTTATCAATGTGGTGGATTTGTTCAAGTTACAGCCTGATACTGAACATCCTCACGGTTTAAGCGATCGCGATTTTGATTCGCTGTTCACCACTGACAAGCCAATCATTTTCAACTTCCACGGATATCCTTGGTTGATTCACCGTCTCGCCTATCGCCGCACCAATCACAAAAATCTGCATGTGCGCGGCTACAAGGAGAAGGGTAATATTAATACGCCTTTGGAACTGGCGATCAATAACCAAGTTGATCGTTTTAGTCTGGCGATCGATGTAATTGACCGTGTGCCGAAGCTCAAAAATATCGGCGCTCATGCGAAGGAAGCTTTGCTCAATCAACAAATCGATTGTCGTCGATATGCTTACGAGCATGGCATCGATAAGCCTGAAATCGTGAACTGGCGTTATCCCCATTAAAATAATTTAAAAAAAGCCTTGCTTAGCAAGGCTTTTTTTAAATTATTGGGTTTTATTTAGAGAACAAAGCGATATCTTTAGAGAAAATTATGAGCTTAAACTTATATCTGCTTCGTCATGGTGAAACTGCCTATAGTCGCACTGGCGGCTATTGTGGTGCGCTTGATCCTGACCTAACTGCTAACGGTGAAAAAATGGCGATCGCCTTTGCCGATGCTTATAAAGTGATCGCTTGGGATGCCGTATTTGTCAGCCCGATGAAACGGACAATCGCTACCGCTACACCTTTATGTAAAGCGATCGGCGTAGAAATGCAATTTCGAGATGGATTGAAAGAATTGCGTTATGGCACATGGGAAGGACAAACCAATGATTTTGTCAAAGAGAACTATACTGAAGATTATCTCCGTTGGTTAACGGAGCCAGCATGGAATCCACCAACAGGCGGCGAAACGGCGGTACAACTGGCAAGTCGAGCTTCATTTGTAGTTGCCGAAATCCAAGAAATGTATCCATCGGGTAATGTATTAGTCGTTTCGCACAAAGCAACAATCCGCGTCATTCTCTGTGGTTTATTGGGAATTGATATGGGCAGATATCGCGATCGCATTGATGTCCCTGCCGCCTCGCTGAGCATTGTCCAGTTTGGAGCATTAGGCCCAATGCTCAAGGTTTTAGGCGATCGCAGTTTTATGGATGCTGACTTGCGATCGCTATCAGGCACTTAAAAAATATGATTGTAAACATGAGAAATTATGCACTCAATTTCATGTTTTGACCAATTATAGAATTAGTCAAATCGATCGCTTGGTCGTAGCGATTAATAAGTTTTTGAATCATTTCTAAATTTCGGTGAATCGTTCCTGTTTCATCGCCTTGCAAGTCGGGATAGGCAATTTTGAGATTGGGGATGGTGGAACTGAGGATGTTGTGACTGCCGACATAGGCGAATTGGCGATCGCAGACAAAGTATTTGCTATGTCCGCCTGTGAGTTTGAGGTGGAGGCGATCGCTATAGCGTTTTTGCAGTTGAAAGAGTTTGGACATGGCACTGTAGCGATACTGTCCTTCGGCGGCGAAGGTGAGGTTACCGTGACGGTCTTGTTTGATGACAGTGCCGATGTCGTATTGGTAGCCCCAGCCTAGATCGATTTGTACGCCTTGATCGAGGGCATAGTTGAGCCTTAGCATCAGGTCGTTGTCGATCGCGCGATCGCTTGCCCAAGGACATTTGATCACGACTCGTTCTTTGGCTTCTTCGAGTGCTTTGAAGAGATGGAACCTTCCGCCAGTTTTCTCAAAGACAATTTCGGTTTCGGGTTGAGTTTGCAGAAGTCCCAAATCTTCGAGAAATTTTTGCGCGGGGAGATTGTATTTGTCGATCATGATTTGGGCTTGTTTGAGCAATTGGGAGGCGGCTCTGAGGTCTTTGGAGTTTTGCATAGGTTTACTTTCTGGCTTTACGTTTGCTGTCGAAGTTCCAATAGGTGGTGAGGATTTGCAGGTTTTGGAAGTCTTGTAAACAGATGACTTGCAAGCCTCTGAGGGTGTCGGTGAATTTGGCGTAGGGACTGGTTTTGAGTTGGCGATCGCTTAATGTGTAGATGATCGCGCCGTGCCGATCGCTGCGTTGTTGTCCGTAGGCGATCGCAACGCGGATCATGTCGTTGCTGATGGCGCGTTGTTGTTGGCGGCGTTGGAGGTGGTTGAGGTCTTTGGGTTTGCGGATGGGGGTAAGGGTGATCGCTTGATCTAGGAGTTCGTCGGTGGCGGCGATTTGTTGGATTTGTTTGTGGGTGTTCATAACCTTGTTGGTGATTTATGTCGATGAATTCATTAAAACGCCATCACCAAAATAAAAACCCTTGTGGAATCCCTAAAATGCCCTAGAATGCCCTAGACTTTGCAAATAGGGGATTACAAGTATTTTTTAGTAGGCTATGATAGGCATCAAAGCAATGGTTTGCACGCAAAAACTATGTCCTATCAAAAATTTCTGAATGACATTGCAGATAAATATGATCTTTCAGGAGATGAGAAAGAAGTTTTTTGTGTCGAGTTTGAAGATTTTAAGTTAAATAAAACTCAGACTAGGATTGCTCAAGGTTTAAATATTTCGCTAGACACTTTAGAGGCTCGAATGACGAGTATCTATAAAAAGTTCTCAACAAATTGCACGGAGTTAAGTACGAAAAGCAAAGGTAAGTTAAAAGTTCTTGGGTATTGGTTGCAAAATCAATATGAAGAAAAAGATCGCGTTTTGACATTACAGCCTATTGATTGGCAGAAAGAAACTAGAAAAATGCTAGAAGATTTGAAGGATCTGACTACTGAGGTTTTGACTGCTGGGGATGGGATTCGCTTTGACTTTGATGATGTTTTTGTGCCTTTGGGCGTGGTGGAGCGTCAAGAAAGAACTAAACGGAAAGAAGATGATGGTGCACCTGATCGCGGATCTGAGTTGTATGAGGAAAAGGTAACGCCGATTACTCATGATGAGTTTTTTGAAGATGTGCTTTTGCGGGGTAATACCAGAATCAGCAATGGTAAGCGGATTGCGGTAATTGGGGAAGCGGGAGCAGGAAAAACTACGCAGTTACAGAAAATTGGTTCTTGGTTACTCCGAGAAGAAAGTGATGATATTCCAATTTGGATTTCTTTGGCTGATTTAGCAACAATACCTTTAGAGGAATTTATATTTGAAAACTGGGTGCGTAATGCTTCTGGAAAAAGAGTTGCGCCACAAGAGTGGAAAGATTCGCTTGAGGATGCGAGCGCTTCTGGAAAAGTTTGGTTGTTGCTTGATGGTGTTGATGAGATGACGGTTAGCAATCCGCTTTCTTATCTGGCTAATCAATTAAAAGAAGGCTGGCTCAAGAATGTGCGGGTTGTTTTGACTTGTCGGGTGAATGTTTGGGATGGTGGTAAAAATGCGCTAACAGATTTTGATATCTATCGAAATTTAGATTTTGATTATCCTAATGATGTATATGAATTTATTGATAAGTGGTTTGCTGGCGCTCCAGAGTTGGCAGGGAGTTTAACGCAAGCTTTAGAACAGGCGGGGAAAGAGCGCATCCGCGATATGGTGAAAAATCCTTTGCGGTTGACTTTGCTTTGTTATAGTTGGCAGTTGAAGCAAGGGGAATTGCCTGAGACTAAAGCAGGGCTTTATGAGTGGTTTGTGGAGGCATTTTATAAATGGAATAAGGGCAAAGCTCAAATTGAACTTTCTCGCAGTCAGGAAGATAAACTGAATCGATCTTTAGGGGAACTAGCAAAACGGGCTATAGATGGGGAAACTTCGTGGTTTCGTTTGACTAAGAATTTTATTGAGAATGTCTTCAGAGAGTTTGATATTGATTTATTCGATCTTGCGCTTAAACTCAATTGGTTAAACGAGATTGGCGTTGCGGCAGAAGATCCTCTAGAGACTGTTTATGCTTTTTATCATCCATCTTTTCAAGAGTATTTTGCTGCTTTGGCAATTGATGATCAGTCATACTTCTTGATTCATAACCCTAATCATATATCTCAAGGAAATTATCGTATATTCTATGGCAAGTGGACTGAAGTTTTTCTTTTCTGGTTAGGTAGAAACGAAAAACATTTACTGAACCAGAAGCAATCTTTGATACATAGTTTGATTAATTTTAAAGATGACTGTTATGGTTTATATGAGGAAAAAGCATTTGTACTCGTAGCGAAGGGGACATCAGAGTTCTATGATTTTGATGAAATAGTTGATTTTATTCAAAAGGTTGTCAATAAAGTATTTAGCTATTTTAACGAATCTGAGTGTGATTGGATTGAAGAATTGATTCCTTATTATCAATTAAAGAAAAAATCTAACATACTCTATCAGATGGATTCATATTTCGTATGGCTAGAACTAGAGGAATTACATAATGATTTAATGAAAACATGTCAGAGTTTTTTGGATGACAATAAATTGGATTTAATCTCATATACAAGTTGGTCGCCTAATCTGAAAGATTATCTGAAGTGTCTTATGGTTCAAGAATTTATGATTCTTGAGATTGCTGGGAATATAGATCCTAAGCATCCAATCATAGTGGAAAGACTAATTTTCCAATTAGCATACGACTATATGCTAATTGGACATAATGTATCAACATATGATTTGCTAAATCTATACAAGAAAAATTGTTTAGAAAATCCATTAGCTATTACAGCGCTAAGAAACAAGATATCCATTTATGAGGAGATTTTGAGCAGACATGAAAATGAATTAGATTTAGCTTTAAACAACGAAGAAGAAAACACAAATGATCTTCCAAAAATCAAGAATCAAAAAATAGAGGCTATCAACAATATAAAATCATATATAAATGAGCTTGGACAGACATTAGCAATTATAGATGCTTCATATAAACATATAGATATCCAATTTGATAGAACACCTTGGAAACATACTTCAATATTTGATCTAGGCTTTAATGTAAACATTATTCAAAATCAGTCACTTGACAGCTTAACAACACAAGAACTTTTAGACTTAATTACTCCTCATAAATTTACTGTTGATATTTGCTATCAACTAAGAGAAAGAGGTATGAGTGATCTTGAGATTCTGGAAAAACTTATGAAATTGTTAGATGAAGTTTGGAAGATTTCCGATATAGATAAAGTAGATAGATATCGCATACTTTTTCTTCTGGAAGAATTTGCTAGTGATGAAAACTGGATAGAACTAACAAAATGTTTTGTGCGTGAATATTTATTAGGGATGTTAGATCCAGATTTTATTTACTGTAAGTCTGATATGAAAAGAATATATGAATATTTGCTCGCTACTACAGACAATATTAACTACGTTACGTTTAATGATATATGCCAAGCCTGTAGTAGCAATTTAGGTCTATTAAAATTAAGTTCAGCAGAAGATATTAGCTATCTTTATTCTCAATTTATTGATATAGATAAAGTTCAAGAACAAATTGATCGTCATGCTGACCATCCCGAAATACGCTGTTTAGTTGTCGATATCCGCCATCTCGAACAAGAGAGAGATCCTAACGTAATCGCAAAGAAATTAACTAACAAAATTTTTAATTCTATCGGTCGTAGGATTCCAGTAGTTCAAGATGTCGCTTGTTTAGAGCGTGAATTACTTAATCTAAAGTTAGAGCCTGAATTCGAGAAATTAGCGATCGCCCTTTATGGCAAAAGTGCTAATGAGGCGATCGCCCAACTATGTCAAAGCCTATCGCCAATCCAAACATGCCTATTCACAGGAGAACAAACCACCCAAGAACTCATTATTCAAATTAATGCTTGGTTATCGGAAATGTAAGACAGGAGAAATAAAATGAATACCAAAGAAGCGATCGCCCATGAAATCGAACAAGTACCTGAACCATTATTAGAACAAGTACTCGAATTTTTACTATCTCTAAAATCTCAATACCAGCAAGAAAAGCTAGAAATCACCATAATGAGCGAATCATCCCTAGCCAAAGACTGGCTTAGTCCAGAGGAAGACGAAGCATGGCAAGATTTGTAAAAGGAGATATCGTGATTGTTCCTTTCCCATTCTCTGACCTATCACAAAGCAAACGCCGCTCTCATTATAAAAATCGGTTTCATAATGAGAATTGCTAGCTAACTATATAGTAAATTTATAGGACTCGATTAGCTTTATAAATTATTAGGTATGACTCAAAAGATTGCATTTCTAGGTTTAGGCGTAATGGGTGGTGCAATGGCTGCCAACTTAGTCAAACGAGGGTATTCAGTACTAGGTTGGAATCGCACTAAAGATCGTCCCACAATCTCTACATTTACAAGTGTAGGCGGTACATTAGCCAAGTCCTTAGAAGATGCAGTCAGTTTTGCCGATGTGGTTTTTTCTTGTTTAGGAGATGTTCCTGATGTCACCGAGGTACTAATTGGTGATCAGGGAGCCATGCACTTTGCCAGAGCCAACACCCTATTTATCGATACCAGTACCATCGGCAGTGATGCGGCGAAAAATATTGGTAATGCCTTAATGCATGATGGTTTGAGATTTTTGGATGCACCAGTTTCGGGTGGTGATGTGGGCGCACGCAATGGCACATTGACTTTTATGGTGGGAGGTAATCCTGAAAATTTACAAGAATGTTTACCACTATTTGAAGCGATGGGTAGCAATATCAAACATTGCGGGGCGATCGGTAGTGGTCAAGCCGTCAAGCTTTGCAATCAAACTCTTGTATCTGTGTATATGCTTGCTCTCTGCGAAACCATGCAGATTGCCGAGAAAATGGGTGTTGATCCTCAATTAGTAGTTGATGTCTGCGGTAGTGGCGCGGCTGGCTCATGGGCTTTAAATAATCTAGGAATGAAAGTTGCCAAAGGTGATTATCAAGCGGGTTTTGCGATCAAACATATGCTCAAGGATTTACGATTGGTGCAAGAAATCAGCGATCGCCAAAATCTTAATTTTTCCGTAGATTTACCTGCGATCGCCTTGGCTATGCAAAATTTCCAAAAAGTGAGTCAGCTCGATGATGGACTGGGTGCAGAGCAAGGCACACAAGCGATGATTCGCGCTTATCAATAAGGCTGTGTGTACTCTTAAAAGTAGTGGCGGCGCTTTGCGTCCTTACTACTTTATAGGGTTTAAATCTTAAATTGTTAAAAATCTTGCAAACTCTAGCAAGTATGCTTTGATACAATGCGAAGCTAATCCCATAAAGATGCCTCCGCTCCTCCAGAAAAAATGCAACTGGCAAAACGACTTCGTAATATTCAGCCTTCCTTAACTCTAGCGATCGACGCAAAAGCTAAGGCAATGAAGGCTAGTGGAATTGATGTTTGTAGCTTTAGTGCTGGCGAACCAGACTTTGATACACCCGACCATATCAAAGCTTCGGCAAAATTAGCGCTCGATCAAGGTAAGACAAGATATACCGCCGCCGCAGGTATACCCGAACTCAAACAGGCGATCGCTGCCAAGCTCCTGCGCGATAATCAAGTAACCTATAAGCCTGAACAAATCATCGTTACTAATGGTGGGAAGCACTCACTTTATAACTTGATGATGGCAATCCTTGATGATGGGGATGAGGTGATTATTCCTGTGCCGTTTTGGGTGAGCTATCCTGAAATGGCAAAACTTGCCGAAGCAACTCCAGTATTTGTAATTACGACTGAGGAAACTGGCTACAAAATCACCCCTGAACAATTAGAAGCGGCAATTAATCCCAAAACCAAACTTTTTGTTCTCAATTCTCCTTCTAATCCCACTGGGATGGTCTATTCACCTGCGGAAATCAAGGCTCTAGCTGAAGTTTTGGAACGACATCCCCACGTTTATATTGTTTCCGATGAGATTTACGAGAAGATTCTCTACGATGGCGCAACCCATATCAGTATTGCCTCAGTAAGTCCCGCAATGTACGATCGCACCTTAATCAGTAGCGGCTTTGCCAAAGCTTACTCGATGACAGGTTGGCGGGTTGGCTATTTGGCGGGTTCACCTGAAATCATCAAAGCCGCAACGATGATCCAAGGGCATAGCACCTCGAATATCTGTACCTTTGCTCAGTATGGTGCAGTTACAGCACTCAATGATTCCCAAGAATGCGTAGAAACGATGCGGAAAGCCTTTGCTGAGCGTCGTGATGTGATGTATGACCTGTTAACTTCCATCTCAGGGCTGACTTGTCCTAAACCCGATGGGGCATTCTATCTCTTCCCTAGCATTAAGTCCTTTGGAATGCCTTCTCTTGAGTTTTGCGACAAACTACTTGAAGAGTTTAAAGTAGCGGTAATTCCGGGCATTGCTTTTGGTCTAGATAACTGCATTCGGCTATCCTACGCGACTAATTTAGAAACAATTCGCGAAGGTTGCGATCGCATTCGTCAATTTGCGGAAAAACATTTTTAATCCAAAATGTCAAAAAGAAAGCGGCGCATCGCGCCGCTTTCTTTTTGGGAAAATTCTTTTTGGGAGAATAAAGTGATGAACAAAATATACTTCGCTATAGCTATTTTGCTACTCCTTCTCAGTGGATCTTTGGGGCTAATTTTTTGGTTGCAGAACAATAATCAACCATCGGCGATCACTGAATCTCTAATCGATCCCTATGGACTGAACATGTATCCTTCTCATCCTATAAACCGTGATCTAAACAAACCTTTAGTCGTATTTTTTGGTGACTCCCGTGCAGTGGCTTGGCCGGCGATCGCCAATATCCCCTTTGAATTTATCAATCGCGGCATCAATGGACAAACGACTGATCAAGTACTGGGTAGGCTATCAGCCCATGTTGCCTCGTTATCACCTCAAATCGTCGTCGTCCAAGTCGGTGTGAACGACCTGAGAGATTTTGCCACATTTCCCAATCAATCACAGAATATAGTCAATAACTGCAAACAAAATATTCAAAAAATTGTTGATCGATTAACCCAAGAACTAAAAGCAACTGTCATTCTCACTACAATTTTTCCGACAAGTGAGTTATCTCAATCAATGGGAGCCTATTGGCCAGAAGAAGCCGATCGCGCAATTATTGAGATTAATCAATTTATCAAATCACTCAAAAGCGATCGCGTTATTATCTTAGACGCAGCAACACTTCTAGCAGATGAGAGTGGCAAGGTTCGCCCAATCTATAGCCGCGACATTCTGCATCTCAATAACCAAGGCTATATAATGCTTAACGCAGAGTTATTGAAAATACTCACAAATTACAAAAATATAGCTGTCGCCAAGAATTGAGTGGCGGCGCTTCGCGCCGCCACTCAATTCTTGGGTTTGTCCTTGGCGACAGCTATATTAATTCACGAGGATTGGACAGTTAAACGGATGGCTAAATTTTACGATCGCATTACGACCGAGTTGCAAACATTCATTGAAGCTCAGCATATTTTCTTTGTGGCAAGCGCTCCCAATGAGGGACGCATCAATCTCTCACCCAAGGGAATGGATGCTTTGCGCGTAATTAGCGAGTCTGAAATCGCCTATCTTGATCTCACAGGAAGCGGCAATGAAACCGCCGCGCATCTCCTCGAAAACAGCCGAATTACTGTCATGCTTTGTAGCTTTACCGAGAAGCCTCTCATTCTGCGCCTCTATGGTCAAGGTGAGCCAATCCGTCCCAGAGATGCAGCATGGCAAGAATATTTATCGCTATTTCCTGCGATCGCTGGTACTCGTCAAATTGTGCGCGTCAAAGTGGAATCTGTGCAAACATCCTGTGGCTTCGCTGTGCCTTTTTATGAGTTTTCAGGCGATCGCACTGTCTTAAAGGAATGGGCTGAGAAGAAAGGCGAGGAAGGTGTGTATGCCTATTGGCAAGAAAAAAATCAGCACAGCATTGATGGCTTACCCACCAAGCTTCTATAGCAATGCAAACTTTAAGTAAGCGAAAATCTACTAATAGCGTAAGGAATAATTTTTGTTGAGCGTTTACCGCTAAATGTGAGTTAAGGTATTATCTGACTCAACGTTAAAATAAAAGCATTCTTATGGTGCAAGAACTCAAACTGATCTCTAAAGAGGTCAGATTCCCCGATAGCGCTCCTGCTGCTTATCCTGTATTTTTCAGGACTTATAGCCGTAAATATAATAACAAACGCGAAAGCTGGGCTGAAGTATGCGATCGCACACTTACAGGTTTAAAAACGCTAGGTAAGTTGACTCAAGAACAAGCTGACCTGATCGACAAGATGCAAAAGCAGCTTAAGTCCCTTACCTCTGGACGTTGGCTGTGGGTCGGTGGTACAGAATGGGTCGATCGCCCCGAAAATTTCTCTGGCTCCTACAACTGCACCAGCACCAATGTGATCGACTGGCGCTCTTTTGGCTTGATGATGGATCTGGCTATGCAGGGATCTGGCACTGGCGGCGTATTAGAGCCGCAGTACATCAGCCAACTGCCCGTAATCCGTAACCAGTTGCAAGTAAATGTCGTTGGTGCGATCGGTGATACCCCTGTCGAAAAACGCCGCCACAATACCGAAGTCGAATTTGACTATGCTAATAATGCGGTCAAGTTTGTTGTCGGCGATAGTCGCCAAGGTTGGGTTAAGTCCTACCAATCGCTATTAGAGCTATGCAGCGATGAAAATTTTGACGCAGCTAAGCCTGTCCAAGTCACTGTTGATATCAGCGATGTACGCCCCAGTGGTGAAGCCCTCAAAGGTTTCGGCGGTATGGCAAATCCTGTCAAGTTGCCCACGCTCTACGATCGCTGTGCCAATATTTTAAATAAAGCTATCGGTCGTCAACTCACCTCGGTTGAGTGCTGTATCCTCATCGATGAAGCCGCAGTTTGCATCGTGGCAGGTAACATACGTCGTTGTCTACCTGAAGATGCTCTTGTGCATACATCCAAGGGATTAGTTGCGATTAAAGATGTGCAGGTTGGCGATTTGGTACAAACTCCTCTGGGATTTCGGAAAGTCCTGAATAAATTTGATCAGGGAATGCAAGAAGTTCAAGAAATTGAAACCAATGCTACTTTCCCTAGAGCAACGATTAACCACCGAGTAGCAGTTTTGTCTGATGCCAAGGGTAGCATTCGTTGGAAATATGTGGCGGCACTTGATGAAGGCGATCGCCTCATGCACAGCACTCAAATTCTTTCAGGAACAGTCACCCATTTACCAGTAGACGATACTGAACAACGTCCTAGTCATAGTCGCACTGCAAAGTCTATTACTATTCCCGCATTAACTCCTGAAGTTGCTTGGTTGATTGGATTCACTCATGGTGATGGCTATGTAGCTTTAGGGCGAAATAAACATGACAAGCCCTATGGACGAGTAGAGTGGGCTATGAATGCAACCCAGCCTGAGCTTAGCCAAAAGCTTCAAGCCAAACTGGATCAAGCTTTAGCAATGTTTGGCTTGACAGCTACTCACGGTGTCGTCAAGGGAGAAAACACTGCAAAAACAGTCTGTTCTTCAATTCGCCTAGCTGAATACTTCTATAAGCATATTAAACAACCAAACACTGTTTTAGAAGTTCCATCTTTCATCTTGCAAGGATCTATAGACGTTCGTTCTGCTTACCTAGCAGGTTTAATGGATAGTGATGGTGCAGTTGATAATCGTCCACCACATCTAGTGACCTCTGTTTACCGTCAATTTGTCAGACAGGTGAGTGCTGTTCTTTCAAGTCTTGGGATTGCTGGCAGGATCAGTATTACTAGACCTAAAGAACAAAACTGGCAAGCAAAATACAACCTCACTATCCCTGCTCTCAAGGAACGATACAACACACTCATTGCTCAGCATTCAGTTAAGGGCGAAATCCGTCAAGGACTGAAGATGTATGGCTTTACGATCGCCGCCGAGATGATGCGTGAAGTATATAGCTACAGTGAAATGCGTGATATGGGATTCCAAGGCTCTCGCTCAGTCAATTCCAACTACGAGCGCTATATTGTCGAATCTGATGTAAGCATGGATATCCCTGTAAGCGTCAAAGGTTTAGGTAGTCAGGACTATGTGCAAACCTACGACATCGAAGTGGAAGAAGCTCATTGCTTCTACTGTGATGGCTATCTGATGCACAACTCAGCAGGTATGCGCCAGTTCTCCTCTGAAGATGCTTTAGGCTCCGTCGCAAAAGATAATCTCTGGCAGCAGGATGAAGCTGGTAATTGGAGAATTGATCCTGAGCGTGATGCTTTGAGAATGGCGAACCACACAAGGGTATTCCATCGCAAGCCGACTGAGCAGGAATGTGTTGATGCAGTTCGTAAGCAATATTATTCGGGTGAAGGTGCAATTCAATGGGCAGGTGAAGCGATCGCGCGTTCTAATGCAGACTTGATTACAACGACCGAACTCAAGCGTGATTTCCTTGCTGCTTATGTGAAAGGAGAAGGAAAAGAATGGTTGCGATCGCATCAACCTGAAGTCACTGAACGTGAGTTAGAGCATAGACTACAGCGTTATGCCCTGAATCCATGTGGTGAAATTTTGGGGGCAGATTTCCACTGTAATCTCTCAGAGGTGCATCTTAATCTGATTAATCCTAAGGATGAAAAAGAACAAGAAGCTGCCTTTAAGGCAGGTGCTTTATCAGTTGCATCACTTCTTAATCATCAATTTATCGAGAAACGCTATCAATTTAGCCGTGAAGTTGACCCAATTGTGGGCGTATCCTTCACAGGTCTATTTGACTTCTTCGTTCATGCCTTTGGTGTGGAATGGTTGCGCTGGTTTGAAGCAGGTCGTCCTGATACTGTGCAGGGGCTAGACTTCAAAGAGAAGGAAGCTGATTATCTCAATCGCTGGCGTGAGATTGTACATCAGACGGTTTGGGAATATTGCGACGCGCATGGCTTACGCCGCCCGAATCGTTGCACGACAACACAACCCGCAGGCACGAAATCTTTGCTAACAGGTGCTTCCCCAGGATGGCATCCACCGAAGGCGCAGCGCTTTATCCGTCGGATTACTTTCCGTAAGGAAGATCCTGTGGCACGGGCTTGCATGGACTATGGCTATAGCATCATTCCTTCGCAATCGGATAAGGATGAGAATGGACAATTGCTAAATGATCCCTTCGATCCGAGATGTACGGAATGGCTGGTGGAGATTCCTGTGAGCGTTTCTTGGGCTGACCTTGACGGTGCGGACAAGGTAGACATCAGCAAGTTTGATGTAATGGCTCAGTTTGATTTCTATATGCAGGTGCAGAAGCATTACACCCGTCATAATACTTCCGCAACTTTAGAATTGCGTGAGGCGGAAATCGAGCCTTTAGGGAAGAAGATTTACGAAGCGATTCGTGATGATGAGGGTTATATCTCGGCGGCGCTGTTGGCGCGTTTTGATGACCTGCAAACTTTCCCTCGATTGCCATTTGAGCCAATTGATAAGGCGACTTATGAGAAGCTTAGTGCTGAGGTGCTAGAACGTCGCAAGTCTGATGATTTTTACGCGAGTTTGTTGCGTTATGATTCGGGTGAGTTGATGGATGCGGGCCCTGCGGGTTGCGATTCTGATAAGTGTATGTTCCCTGAGCAGAAGCCATAAATCGCAGCAAATAACATATAGGGCATATAGGTGTTGCTACAATAGCGATCAAAACTTGTAGTAAACACTTATATGCTCTCCCAACAAATATCAGGATTTCAAGAAGCATTAAACGCTATAGAATCTTTGTCTTTAGACGATCAATTAGCATTGCTAGATGTTTTGCATAATCGATTGAAACTGCGTCAACGTCATCAAATTGTGCAGGAAGTACAAGAAGTGAGGCAAGAATTTATGGAAGGTAAATTTAAAAGTGGTTCTGTTGATGACTTTTTAGCGGAGCTAGATCGTTGAGAAATATTAATTGGACATCTAAATCGTTGAGGGCTTTTAAAAAGCTAATTCGCAAGAATCCACAGCTAAGACCACGTTTGCCTGAGTCTAGCAAAACTTTTACTGCGCGGCAATTACTGAATTCTGGGTTGATTGGTGTGTGGGAGAATCGTACTGATATTAAGGATAAGGATAGTTTGACCTAGGCTCGGCAGTTGCGCGATCAATCTTAAACGAAGCGCTATATTTTTTTTGCAAAATATTATATAATTTTAAGACAACTTAATTTCATCCAATAAATTTATATGTATTATCCAAATAACATTGAAGAGATATGCTGGGATCAAGACCATATAGAAAAAGTATGGAATGAGATGCAGAAATTTATACCAACCTATTTTCAAAAATATATTGATACAGAAAGCGGACAGGCAATATCGGAAAGTGATATTGAAAGACTTGCTGCAAGTTTTGGTTCTACATCTATCCCTAACAGCAGACCAAGAAATGCCACAGAAATTTTAAGAAGGCTTCTGAGAGAATCGATAGTCAATTATGAAAAAGATCGTCAACCATATCAAGAGAAGCTTAACCTAGAAGCACTTGAAGAGTATAAGCATGATGTGAATTCTTTCAAAAATACAGTTTTAAGAAAGCAGATTCCTATTATTAACAGAACATTAAATAGTACAGCGCAAGAACTAGAAAAATTCAAAATAGCATTTAGGGATTCACAAGCAGGTGACTTATTTAAAGTAACTTTTAACATTGTTGAATTAGCCTGTGAATGGCATGACGATTGGTATGAGGAGGATAAATTTGAGGAAATTAATACTTGTGATGATTTAGAATATTATGAGCTTGATGAAGACGAATATATAGTATATGGCGTTATTGGTGGGGGCATTAAAAGCCAATTCATCTATAAACTTTTCCCTGAGATGTTTCCAAATAGAAGTAGAGAAGCAATTTGGGCTTTATATTATTTAAGTAACAAACAAAGATTTGGATGCCATGAGGACTCTCAATTCCTTATGATAAACACACAAGAAGGAACCACTCAACAGAATTACTTCTATCCATATAGTTTATTTGCTTTCTACGCCCTGCAAATTTTCAAGAAGTTAAGAGTACTTTACTCAGAACATGGAATAACTTTGCCGAATGAACATAGATTTGTTGCAGTTGATTCTTTCCTTTCATTTGTAGCAAGAACTAATCAATCCGAGATAGATATCTTAAAACAAAGATCAAATAATTACCATTATGACTATTAACGCCAAAGAAATCTTTGAAGAGAATTTTCCTTCATTAGCAAGCAAATATGCTTTATATCCATTTCAAGAAAGAGTAATTAACCATGTTGTCAATAATGGCTCTACATTAGCAGTGATGCCTACAGGTGGAGGAAAATCTCTCATTTATTGGGTTGCGGCAAAAGCATTAAAAGGAACTTGTTTAGTCGTTTCACCTTTGATTGCACTGATTGATGAACAAGCAGAAAAACTTACAAATGAAGGTTTTTCTGTTTTGGCTATTCATAGCGGGATGGGTTCTTCAGAGCAAATCAAACAATTAAAAAAGTTTGCCAGAGGTGAATCCAGTCTTGACTTTATTTTTGCCAGTCCAGAAAGAATGGCAACAGATGGATTTTTTGAATATTGTATTTCATTGCAAAAACATAAAATCAAATTAGTTGTTATTGATGAAGTTCATTGCATAAGTCAGTGGGGATTTGATTTCAGACCATTTTATAAACATATACCAACTTTTCTTAATTCAGTCTTTGGAAAAGAATCTCCAAGAATTTTAGGATTAACCGCAACAATCAATCCAAAAGAATTAATTGATATTACATCTGATTTTAAGATCGAAACTCGTTCGGTTCTTAAAGATGACGTATTGTTGAGATTTGACATTGATTTAAAGATTGAGAAACTAGCAAATGAAGAAGAAAAGAGAGAAAGACTTTGGGCAATAATAGATAATCATCTCAACGAAAAGATATTAGTCTATCTATATCGTAAATATCATAAAGGTGGTGTAGAAGACTTATGTGAAGTTGCGAATCAAAAAGGACTAAAATCTCTACATTTTCATGGGGATATGAGTAGTGACGAAAGAAAGAAAGTCATCAATGAATTTCGAGAAGGTTCAACTAATTTAGTTTTTGCAACCAATGCATTTGGCATGGGTATTGATATTCCAAATATTCGTGTGGTCATCCATTTCATGCTACCCGAATCTATTGAGCAATATTATCAGGAAATAGGAAGAGGGGGTAGAGATGGGAATGGCGCTACTGCTTATATGCTTTACTCTGATAAGAATATTCAAGTAAGAAAGACTCATTTTATTGATAAATCATTTCCGAAGAATGAACAGGAAGTAAAAGACTTATTCAGAAAAGCAACAAACAATGAAGTTGGCAAAAAGACTTTGCAATATTTTGCAGAAGAAGATTTGCAATCCGCTCTACCATATTTTTTGAATTGTGCAGCAATCACGATAGAAGGGAAGGGATTTACAAATTTACAAGTTTTTAGAAGAAATTCAAACAATCTTCTAAAAACAATAATTGATTCCTCAAGAACAGGTATGGTTATTCCTATCCTGCTAAAGCCGAATTTTTCAGAATTAGATTGTAAAGATTTTTTTAATATAACTTATAAAGCTTTGGTTGATGATGAAGCAACGTTAAGTAGAAATCTTGATAAATGTTTAATCATTGAAGCTAAGAAACAAGAACTAGATAACCAAGAACTTTTATCAATTAATGATGAAATTAGAAATAAGAGAGAATATAAGCATAATCTTCTAGACTATCTTGTTTATATTTTTAATAACTTTGATGGTTCAAAATCGATGCATCAAGAAATCGGTAAATATTTAGGTGTAAGCAAGCATCAATTAGACAAAATACATAAAACCGAAAGTGGGGTCTGGGTTCGTTCAAAATCCGAAGTAATAATTGCTAATATTCTTCATCGTTCAAATATTGACTTTCAATATGAAGAGAAACTTTATTACAATGAGACTCAATGGAAAGAGCCAGACTTTACGATAAGACATAAAGGTAAGATATGGTATTGGGAGCATCTTGGGCTTCTAGGAAGTGAGAAATATGAAGTCAGTTGGGCGGTAAAGCAAAATATATACAAAAATCTTGGAGTTTACGATCAAGTAATAATTACTAAGGAAAGTGCAGTTTTAAGTAATCAAGTAAACGAATTAATTAAAAAAATCAAAATGGAATAACAATTGAGGTTTAACGCATCAGTTTTAAACAGATATACCAAGAGTAAAAACTTTCTAATATGCAGACAAACCCAGTAACCGTAAATTTATCTCTACCTTTTAAATCGCTCATTGATATGATGCAATTTTTGGATCTACAAGAGAAAATAAAACTGAGAGACTTATTAAATCAAGAAATAACTGCAAGCCAAGAACAGAAGCTAGACACTGCGGTGGAATGCTTTCAGCGTGGATGAGATGATGCTATGAACGGGAGAACTCACCCAATCTCTGAACTTTGGGATGAGATTGAAGTTGCAGAAGTTCGGTGCATTATTGAAAAAACTTAGCGATCGCTAATCACATTAATAATTTATCAGGCGATCGCATTGCAAATCAGAGAATAGGCGATCGCCCAAACATCTCTCCACAATTGTAAGATGCTTTGATATTTAGAAAGAAAGCCCTAGAGCCAAGCAAGAATCACCTGCGGTAGCACTAAGACTGTAGGATTGAGTTTCAATTGTTTTCGCAACTACCAACATATCCTTATCAAAAACCTTACCGTTGATATTGCAGCTTCCTTTGAGGACAAGCAGGTAATTCCCTAAGTACTTATATCTTATCAAGGAAGTACTTTTAATAATCTTAGAACTCATTCCACCCTTGGGATCTAGAGGAACGTCATATACTTTAACACCTGCTTGGGAATAGGTAAATGTATAATTCTTCTCTAGATCGGGGTCAGCAGTATTGATTTGCACGGGAGTATATGGCTTGATTTTATCTGTATTAGAGAAGTCAGGTGGTGATGCATAGGCAAGGATAAAGAATCCAGTACTATTTGTGATTTTGTGACCACTTTCAGGCGGATTAAAATAAAGAGAACCTGTGGGATAAACTCCCTTAGCATCGGTTTGTGTACCATCAATTGTATAGACAGATTCAGTCATCGAATGATAATGGAGTCCGACACTTCCATTAGGAATTGTGTACCAAAGGATACTGATATGCTGAGTGTCTGCCGCACCAGATAGAATAAGTTTCTCTAGATTGGGTCTGAAGGTAAAAAAATCGTATTTTTTAGGATCGGCGATGAGTTCCTTGAGATCGATAGTAGTTGATTTGCTCAAAGCCGATTTTTTGTCACGGAGAGCGATCGCAGAACTGTGTATATTGTCTGCGAGGACGGTGTTTGCATGAAGATTAAAGCTAACTGAAAAAAACAGCCCCATTGCCAAAAGGGGAATTCTAAATAGTCTCATCACTGCTCACTCTTTCACATGTTGAAATAAAATAGATAATTCAGAAAATATCATGAAGCCTACTGATTTATTTGACCGAATTGCTACAGAATAATTTGTATTTTTTATATTCAAAAAGTAAAAACAGAGGTGCGAGTCATGCTATTTCAAGTTGGCATAGGTATAAATCGCATTGCAACTTAGAGAATAGGCGATCGCTTTCAATACTTGTTAAAATAAACTGATGAAATATGAGTGGGACGAAAACAAAGCAGTCAAAAACTTGGCAAAGCATGGAGTTTCCTTTGCCGAAGCTAAAACCATCTTTGACGATCCGATGTATGTTGATTTCTATGATCTAGACCACTCAGAAGACGAAGAACGTTACCTAATTGTCGGCGAATCAAATCGAGGACGATTGTTAATTGTTTCCTATACAGAGAGAAGAGAATCAATTCGGATCATCAGTGCCAGAGAAGTTACAAAATCGGAGCGTGAAGCATATGAAGAAGGCTGAATTAGAACTAGAAGACGACCTTAGACCCGAATATGACCTCAAAAGTCTGCGTGTCAGAAAACTAGGCTCAGGACGTAAGAGCTTTGGCGGTTCAACTGTGCGTCTAGAACCTGATGTTGCCGCAATATTTCCTAGTGCCGATGCAGTTAATGAAGCCCTAAGATTCCTAATTAGAGTGACGCAACAGAACCAATCCCCTATGAATACAACATTGTCTAACACTCAGGAAAATAATCTGTAGTGTGGTAGCGATATTTTGATTTATTGGGCGATCTCGCATTGCAAATCAGAGACTAGACGATCGCAAGGTTATAATCTTACTCAATTGCAACATTTAAGAGGTTTTTAATGGCTTCTATTACTATTAATCTTCCAGACGAGCAACTTCAAAAAATACAAAAATTAGCTCAAGAAAGTCAAGTATCTCCTGAAGCTCTATTACAAGCAAGCATAGAAGATTGGTTGTCTAGCCCCAAGAAATAGTTTAGCGAAGCCGTAAGCTATGTATTGCAAAAGAATGCCGAACTCTACCGTCGTTTAGCATGATTCGTTATCTCACAATGTGACTTTCCCTTCATGGTAATATGAGCAACGCTTTGCGCTGTCCATATTAAACTTAAAATGTCACAAGTCTACACTTACTCTGATCTAATCACAGGTCGTCTGGTCAGCCGCTACAAACGTTTTTTTGCAGATATAGAACTAGAGAATGGTGAAGTAATTACCGCGCACTGTGCTAATACAGGACCAATGACAGGCGTATGCAAATTGGGAAGTCCTGTTTTAGTTTCCTATCATCCTAGTCCTAAGCGCAAATTGGCTTATAGTTGGGAGGCTATCTATCTAAATGAACAATGGATTGGAGTAAATACGAGTCTTCCCAATCGCGTAATTGGTCACATGCTCGATCGCCATTTATTACCAGAATTAGAGCCGTATACCAATGTCAAAGGTGAAGTAGCCTATGGTAATGAAAAAAGTCGTATTGATTTCTTATTAACTAATGGAGAAAATACTTCTCAAAGAACTTATGTGGAAGTTAAAAATACAACTTGGTGCATGGGAAGTTTGGCGTTATTTCCTGACACGGTGACAACGCGGGGGCAAAAGCATATTCGCGAGTTAATGTCGGTACTTACAGAAGATACATCTGCTGCTTTAATCTTTTTTATCAATCGTGGTGATTGCGATCGCTTTGCCGCAGGAGCGCAAGCTGATCCCGAATATGCAAGGCTTCTAAAAGAGGCGATCTCTAAAGGCGTGAAGGTGTTGCCCTGTCGATTTGCGATCGAGCCGCCAAAAATTACTTACCTTGGCTTAGCTGAGCTAAGTGAATAATTTAGATTGTGCGATTCCGCCGCGCACCTCTAAATTATTCAAAAAAGTAGAGGGGACGTTTTACGTCCCCTCTACTTTTTTGAGTTAAGTCGTTACATATCTGTAAAAGGTTTAACGATTTTCCAGAACGTGTAAGGGACACCAAGACTCAAAACAAAACAAACTGCGAGTTCTGCCATAGGTCAAGAGACAAGTTTTGTATAGCGAAGTTTTTGATCTGTAGCAGATGCCACCAGATAGATCTTTAACCATACAACCTTATTTGCATTTTTGCTATCTCCAGTCGGGCGATATTTTAACCATATTTCCGACAAACCAAGTTGAGATCAAAATGCTCCACTTAGTTTGTCGGAATTTATCGTAAATTCTTTCGCCAAACTCTCCAACTTGTGATAGTCTGTCTCCCTGACGGGGTTACTCCGAAAACTAAAGCCGTTTACAAGCGATTACTGACTCATTTGTAAACAAAAATTCAAAATCAGTAAAAAAACTAAGTAAATCGTTTCTCACACAAGGAAGTGATATCTGTGAAAAATCTAATTAACCTAAATAAAATTTTGCTTGGCTTGACTGCCGTGGGTTGCTTGACAGCGATCGCGGCTCCTTCAGCTCAAGCCCAGCCTGCTTATGGTAGCTACGTAGGTGCAGGTGCTAGCTTTGGCTTTACCAGTGGCAATAGTAGTGCAGGTGAAAGCTCGCGCACCTCTGGGCTAATTGCAGCTCGTTATAAGTTTCTAGAATTCCCTGTTTCCGTCAGAACCCAAATTTTGATTGGTAATAGCACCGCAGTTGTGCCAACTGTTTCCTTTGATGTGCCATTAAACTTTGATACTGATGTTTATATTGGTGCTGGTGTAGCGCTTTCTAATACCGTTGATACAACTCCAGTAGGCAACAGAAATAGCTTTGTGATCCAGCCTGGTATTGATTACACAGTACCTAATAGTAATCTTGTCCTATTTGGTAATGTGATCTTCGCTTTTGATGCCTATCGCAATTCTCCAGGGACATCAGCAACTTCTTTACAAACTGGTTTGGGCTTACGATTCTAGTAAAGGCAGTTCCTAT
The DNA here is from genome assembly GCF_002251945.1 of Pseudanabaena sp. SR411. Taxonomy (GTDB): domain Bacteria; phylum Cyanobacteriota; class Cyanobacteriia; order Pseudanabaenales; family Pseudanabaenaceae; genus Pseudanabaena. Next base: position 21,274 of record NZ_NDHW01000159.1, on the reverse strand, counting down.
CATGTCCCAACAAAAATCAGTAAAGGCAGCCTTTGGGGCTGCTTTTATTTTTATATAGCAATGTAAGTTTTGCTTAGGACATAAAACCAAAAAGATGAGTGGCGGCGCGAAGCGCCGCCACTCATCTTTTTGGTTTTGATTTGTTCTAGCTAGCTCTTGCGTTGCTATAGAGTAGCGACATTGCTTAGTCTTTTCTACAAAGAACCGTTTTTTTTGTGGCGTGGCGAAGCCGCGCTACAAAAAACTGGTTTTTTATTTGGCGTAAGTCCTACAAATTAAAATGATAATATTCGTAAAACTGTCCTAGGTAAGACGATGAGCGCACCAACAGCAACTAAGATCGGACTCAATACCGCTTTGCCCAGTATTCGTCGCATTCATGCCATTATTCGCGACAAAAACGAAGTGGAAATTAAACTGGTTACAGGCGATCAACTACGCGGCAAAATTGTCTGGATTGATGATCAATGCCTTTGCATGGATGCATCGGGACATAAGATCGTGATTTGGCAACATGCGATCGCCTTTATCAAAGGCTAATTATCAAAGGCTAATTAACTTTTGAAATCTCTGCGATGGTTCTATTGGCTAACCAGTTAGTACACACGCACCGCGTGTGTACTAACTGACTAGAATTTTTGGAGGATATATGGTTTCGACACCATCTTCTATTGTCAAATCTCCCCTCGTGATTAAGTGGGAAAAATTGCCAGATGATCTGCCTTTAGAGGAAGAACCTGTGGAAAATGAAGGGCAACCGCTTTTGGCAGGTGCGTTGCGCGAAAGCCTAGAACTGGTAGGTTTTATTCAACCTGAGATGTTGATTTCGTCTAATTTTGGGCTATGCGCTACGGTCAACGATACGATCGCGATCAAGGCTCCTGATTGGTTGTATGTCGCGGATGTTCAAAAGTATGAGGTGATTCGCGATCGCCGTAGTTATACACCCACACTTGAAGGGGCGACACCGACTGTAGTTATGGAATTTTTGTCCCATAGCGATGGTGGCGAATATTCAGTAAAGCGGACTTTCCCCCTTGGTAAATGGTTTTTTTATGAGCAGATTTTGCATGTGCCTGTATATGTGATTTTTGAGCCAGTTACAGGTGTGCTAGAGGTCTACTATCTGCAAGGCGATCGCTATGAACTCGCTCAACCAAACGCGGAAGGGCATTTCTGGATCGAGGCGATGAAGTTGTATTTGGGCGTATGGCAGGGGTCTAAAGAACAACGTGATGGCTATTGGTTACGCTGGTGGGATGAGCTAGGTAATATTTTGCCTTGGGCTGTGGAGCTAGTTGCACAGGAGCGACAAATTGCCGAGCAGGAGCGTTTACGTGCTGAGCAGGCAAATGAACGGGCTGAAAAGTTAGCTAATTATTTGCGATCGCAAGGAATCAACCCCGATGAATTGCCCTAAGTGGAAATCTACAGCAAATACCGATCAAACAAACCTCAAGAGATTTTTAAAAGTGTTGCTTTGCAACACTTTTAAAAATCTCTTGGTTTGGATTTGAGCGCAAAGCGCCGCCATGCTGAATCAGAAATCTAATTAATCATGAAAGCGGAATTTTATTACAGTCAGCGTAAGTATGAATGCATGGTTGTGGTGCTTTCCGATGAGCGAGGGGAGAGTAAAGAATTACGCATCCGCAATCATGAAGGCGAAATCTTAGCTGTCAGGCAAGGGCAGAAAACAGCTTTGCGCGGTAAAAGTCGGGCGACTTCGCAGGAAGTCGATATTTTAAAAAATAACTATTACAACTTAATCAAAGCTGCTGTAAACGCGCTCGATCTTGCTGAAAAATACAAGCTGCTTAAAGATAAAGATGAAGAAATTCGTCTGCTTAATGCAGAGATTGCCATTTTTAAGGAAAAAGCTAATCTGTCGGACGAGGAAAGAGGTGAAATCTTACAACTGAGAGATCAAATCAAAACTTTATCCGATCGCCAAAATATTCCTACCTTTAATTATGATGAGCGAGAGACTGAGACAAAACTAATCAAAAGGCTGGGAGTAAAGGCTTGGCAAGAGTTGGAAATATCTAGCAAAAATGATTTATTTAGTGCCTATAAACATAAATATTTAGTTGAGTCAGACATTTTTACAGAGGATTTTTCAGACTACAAACCCTCCTGTTTATATATAGCTAGTGTGGTCGAGAGAGAAATTGTGCATTCTTTTTATAAGAGTTTCTATCACTTTCTTTGCAAGCAAAATCCGATGCAAAGAGATTTTGTGATTGCGGGAGTGATCCTCAAAAATAGAGGCAGATATACCATTGGTAGTTTGCCCTATCTGATTGCTAAGGAATGGGATACTTTTAGTGATGAAATATTAAATAGAGATAGTTTATCTAATGTCGATCGCGATCGCCTTTACTATCACAAAATTAATGATCAGAAAATATCAACTAGCGATCGCCAATTAGTAAATGAATTCTTGGAACAGTGGAATCACCCTGTTTCTAGTTGGCTCTTAGGCAATCAAAAAGCAGCCAGTAAAATTGACCAAATCGCTAAATTACGAAATTTGACGGCACATCCTATGCCAATATACAAATGGCAGTTTACAGAATTATGGCTGCTAGTGATTGGGGGCAAAACTAAAAGTGGTCGTAATCAAAAAGGGTTGCTAAAAGAAATCTATGAGAAACCCAATGAGAACCATTGATTATTTTCAATGATTTTAGGCATCATACAATTATTAAGTTAATGCTTATTTTTGACTATAAACTCTAGTAATCAAAAATAATTAAACATTAGTGAGATCATTCCTTTTATGGCTACATCTTTTCCTATTTCGCAAGCCTCTAGCCTCTGGCAACTATGGGAGCAAGGCGCAAAAAATCATCCTGATACGATCGCTCTCCACGATCCCCATGCAAAACCGCCTGTCAGAGTCTCCTATAAAGATACATTTGAGCAAATTAATGCTTTTGGGGCAGGCTTGCGTTCGCTAGGCATCCAATTTGGAGAAAAGGTAGCTCTAATTGCTGATAACTCACCACGATGGTTAATTGCTGACCAAGGAATTTTAGCGATCGGCGCAGCCAATGCCACCCGTAGCTCTCAAGCTGAACGTAGCGAATTGCTCTACATCATCGAGCATAGTGATAGCGTCGCGATCGTCGTCGAAAATCTTGCCACCCTCAAAAAACTAGAACCTGAATTACATACATTACCCGTCAAGCAAATTATCTTGCTATCAGACGAAACGCCACCCGAAGGTGCTTATAACTTCCAGCAATTACTCGAAAAAGGCAGTAGCAAAGATTTAGGCAATCCCCAAATTCAACGCGATACCCTTGCCACACTGATCTATACATCAGGCACAACTGCTCGTCCCAAGGGCGTAATGCTTACCCATGGAAATTTCTTGTATGAAGTCGAAGGGGCGCAATCAGTTTTGCAACTGCAAGTAGGCGAAAAAGTTCTGAGCATCTTGCCCACATGGCATTCCTACGAGCGCACCTTTGAATATTTCATCTTTTCCCAAGGTTGCACTCAGATTTACACCAATCTCCGCACCATCAAAAAAGATCTCAAGGAACATAAACCCCATTACATGGTTGCCGTACCGCGTCTGTGGGAATCGATCTATGAAGGTGTGCAGAAAAACTTTCGCGAACAACCTGCAAATAAGCAGGGGCTAGTCAAATTTTTCTTCAATGCTAGTCAGAAATATATTGTCGCTAAGCGCATTTTCCAAGGATTAAATGTAGAAAATCTCTATCCTTCCCTAGTCGAGAAATTGCTTGCCTTGCCTTCAGTGATTGGACTATGGGCTGTTCACAAGCTTGGAGATAAATTGGTTTATCAAAAAGTCCGCGAAGCAACGGGTGGCAATTTCAAATATATCGTCAGTGGTGGTGGCTCGATCGCCGAACACCTTGAAGACTTCTATGAAATTGTTGGTATCGAGATCTTAGGTGGCTATGGCTTGACTGAAACCTCCCCAATTACCCATGTGCGCCGCCCAAATCGCAATATTCGTGGTGGTGATGGACAGCCATTTCCGAATACGGAAACTCGCATTGTCGATATGTCTACCAGAGCCGACGTACCAGTGGGACAACAGGGCTTAGTGCTAATTCGGGGGCCGCAAGTAATGCAAGGCTATTATAAAAACCCTGAAGCCACGGCTAAGGCGATCGATCCTCAGGGCTGGTTTGACACAGGCGATTTAGGCTATGTCAGCAAATGGGATGACTTGGTAATCACAGGTCGGGCAAAAGATACGATCGTCTTGACCAATGGCGAAAACATTGAACCTCAGCCCATTGAAGATGCTTGCATTCGTAGTCCCTATATCGATCAGGTAGTACTAGTGGGTCAAGACCAAAAGCAGCTAGGAGTTTTGATCGTTCCCAATCTCTCAGCTCTAGAAGCCGCAGGATTGATTCCTTCTGACTCAACTCTTGCTGATATTTTGCCTGAGTTGAATCATGCAAAAATTCGGAATCTTTACCGTGACGAACTAAATCGCGAAGTCCAAAACCGTCCAGGCTATAGCATTAACGATCGCATCGGCATTTTTGAGTTTTTACCTGAACCCTTTACCATCGATAATGGGTTCCTAACGCAAACATTCAAGATCCGACGTAACATCGTATTTGAGCGTTATCAAGATATTATTGTCAAAATGTTTACTTCATAATGTGAAAGCGGCTGCGCCGCTTTCACATTAAAAACTACTTCATAATGTGAGAGCGGCTTTGCCGCTCTCACATTAAAAACTACTAAATTTGGAGATAAGTGTGAATTCGATGGATTTTTCTAATCAGCTCTTATTGCGTCGTACCGCCAATATTCAAGTCATTGTGACGCAGCGCTGGAAAGAGGAAATGCAGCAACAACTGCAACAACAAATTGCTCAACTTGATGCACAAGTGCAGCAAGTCGATGCTCAAGGCTCACGTCAAATCAATGAAATTGAGCGTCAAAGCATCAAACCATTTTCTGCCGAAGTTTCCAATGCGATCGAAGGTATTCGTGCGGAAATGAATCGGGTTAAAGCCGAATTGCTAGACCAAAAGAATCAATTACTCACGCAATTAACCCAAGTTCAAAATCTGGAACTTGAACAAGAAGTTTCTCAAGGGCAACTTGATAGCTATTTCCCTGCTGGCAAGGGGGACAATTTAATTGCTCAAATGCGTGTAGAAATTGTTCTCCGTGATGGCATCATCGAAGATATCCGTACAGGTTTCCCCGCTGTCTAAATTTTAATCGCAACCCCCTTTGGGGGATGCGATTAAGATTATCCGCCCACTTACCTAAAAAAAGGCATGAACGTTCTACTGGTTTACCCACTTTTTCCAAAAACATTTTGGTCTTATGAAAAAATCCTAGAGCTAGTAAATCGTAAAGTGTTACTACCGCCTCTAGGCTTGATTACAGTTGCGGCGATTTTGCCCCAAGAATGGAATTTCAAATTGGTCGATCGCAATGTGCGCTCAATTACCGAGGCTGAGTGGCAATGGGCGGATATGGTGATTTTGTCAGCGATGATTGTTCAGAAAGATGATTTGTTATCTCTGATTAAAGAAGCCAAACAACGCGGTAAAAAAGTTGCTTGCGGTGGCCCCTATCCCACTTCGATGCCCGAAGATCCTCAAGCCGCAGGTGTAGATTACCTGATTTTGGATGAAGGCGAAATTACTTTGCCCATGTTTGTCGAGGCGATCGCCAAGGGTGAAACCAGTGGTATTTTCCGCACCAGTGAAAAGCCCGATGTCACTAGCACACCCGTACCGCGCTTTGATCTTTTAGAATTTGATGCCTACGACTCGATGTCGGTGCAGTTCTCTCGCGGCTGCCCCTTCCAATGCGAATTTTGCGACATTATCGTACTGTATGGACGCAAACCCCGCACCAAGACTCCTGCTCAGTTATTAGCCGAACTAGATTATTTATATAGTCTCGGCTGGCGACGGGGCGTGTTTATGGTGGATGACAACTTCATCGGTAATAAGCGCAATGTTCGCTTGCTCCTGCTCGAACTGAAGGAGTGGCAAAAAGAGCATGGCTATCCCTTCCGCTTTAATACTGAAGCTTCCATCGATTTAGCTGCCGATCAAGAACTCATGGATCTGATGGTGGAATGTTATTTCGATGCGGTGTTCCTTGGTATTGAAACCCCTGATGAAGATAGCTTACAGATGACCAAGAAGTTTCAAAATACCAGATCATCGTTACTGGATTCCGTTGAAGCCATCACCAAAACAGGGATTCGCGTCATGGCAGGGTTCATCATCGGCTTTGATGGGGAGAAAAAAGGAGCAGGCGATCGCATTGTCCGATTTGCCGAGCTAACAGGCATACCTACAACAACATTCGCAATGTTGCAAGCATTGCCCCATACTGCTCTCTGGCATCGCCTCGAAAAAGAAGGTCGTTTGCGAACTCAAAATGGGAACTTGAACCAAACAACCCTGATGAATTTCGAGCCAACGCGCCCAGTCGAAGAGATTGCCCGCGAATATGTGGAAGCTTTCTGCGCTTTGTATGAACCTCACGCCTATCTTGATCGCGTTTACAGCTACTTCTTGAAACTTGGCGCACCCAGAATCAAAGCAGAGGCAAAACTGCCAACGCTAACTGATCTTAAAGCTCTAGCAATTATCGTCTGGCGACAAGGGATCAAGCGCAACACCCGCTGGAAGTTCTGGCATCATCTGTTTAGCATGATCAAGCGAAATCCTGCGGTATGGGAACATTACCTAATCGTCTGCGCTCACAATGAACACTTCATGGAGTACCGCGACATTGTACGTCGTGAAATTGAATCGCAGCTAGCTGCTTATTGGAAAGAAGAAGAACGCATTCAGAAATTAGAACAGAAATCAGCGATCGCAGCTTAATTTATTATTCAAAGGCTGGCCAAGCCAGCCTTTGAATAATAAATTTCTTGAGTTTGGTTTTAATAAAGCGCTGTATTTAGGAACTGGGCAATTAATAGAGAGATTTTGAAAGCGTCGCAAAGCCACGCTTTCAAAATCTCTCTATACTAATTACATACGTGATTGTCGGCTCAGGGCATAATATTTTATGAAACTAATATTTGCCATTGTTTTATGGCTGGCAAATAAAGCCATAAGCATCGCTTTACTTATTGCTGTACTAACAGTTCTATTTGCAGCGACTACCATCCTTAAACCGATTGGGCAAGATCTCTGGAGTCAACTTTCTGGAAAAGATATGCAGGAAGTTATTAATAGGATAAACAGAGATATCAAGCAACTTGAGATCAATACAAATCCGCAGTTTAAGTCAAAAATCAACCTTTTGAATAAGGATATTGACCTCAGAATTGAAGCAGAATGTAATATAGATATCCCTTGGTATGAATTTTATCGTTTCGATATAAGATTGCAAAAAGAGACTGCTTGCGAATTATTAAAAAAAGAAAAAGCAGTATACCAACGCCTAGAAAAAGAATATCTCGAACGCGAGCAGCAATTAGGAAATCTTAAGGAACAGTTGAGCCAAAAGCTCTTCCAACTTGAAGAATCAGAACAACGGTTGGATCGAGTATGGAAACTATTAGTTATAAATTTTCAAGAGAACTGGATATATTTTTTTTGCACTATTCTTCTTGTTTTATTGGCTTCTCCATTGTGGAAAGCTTGGTGCTTTTTTGGGATTGCCTATTGTGCAGAAAAGTTTCCTCCCATTCAATTAACTGATCCCATAACTGATGGAAATATTTTTTATAAAAATGCAGAAAAGACGGTCAGTATAAGGGTTGATCTGTTTAATCCTTTATATATGAGAATGGATTCCATGAATCAATATGATCGTAATCTGACTAAGCGAACTAAATTATTTTGGAAATGGTCTGCTCCATTTATCAGTTATGCATCGGGATTAGTTGAGCTAACAGAATTTACAACTAAAAGTACAGTTGAAGATGGAACGGTTGTTTTATCTCCCAAAATAGCAAGTAACTACATTACTGAAGTACAGTTGCAACAACATCCAGGACTTGTGATGCATCCTGCTTGTATTACTGGGATATCTGGAGATATTCAGTTAAAGACTCGATGGATATGGAGTTTTCATAGTTGGATGACAGGACAGCATCGGTACATTATTTTTCATGGCACAGGAAAGCTGTATTTAGAAGGGAGTGGGGGGATATATGTAATGGAAACATCGCCATCAAAGACAAGTGTTGAGAGTCATTTATTGATAGGATTTGATACCCGACTGGGCTATTCAACTATCCGTACAGAGACATTTTGGCCATATTTTCGTAATAAAGTCTCATTAATTGATAATCAATTTTCTGGAAAAGGTGTATTTTTGCGCCAAGCTGTTGCTCCTAAGAAAGAACTTACCCCACTAGAAAAGAATTTCCAGTTTATTGGTAACTTCACCAGCATCGTCGGCAAGTTTTTTGGTTTTTAGAATTATAGTTGTTGCCATTCTTGTTAGGACACAAAACCAGAAGCGAGTTGCGGCGCTTTGCGCCGCAACTCGCTTCTGGTTTTGATTTGTCTTAATGCATCAGTATCGCGGTGCTTTCAAAAAAACAATTTTTGGGTTGTCAGCGTCGAAGGTGATGACAACCCAAAAATTGTTTTTTCATACCGAGAATTGCTGATTTTTCATGAGTATAAAGACTACCCATTGCATCACCCTTTATAATAGGTGCAGTTCATAATCAATCAAAAATAAGCCCCAACTACAAACAATGCGTGTTTTACTCGTCTATCCGTTATTTCCAAAAAGCTTTTGGTCGTTTGAGAAAACACTAGAATTAGTTGGTTATAAGGCTCAGCTTCCGCCCCTTGGCATGGTCACAGTTGCCGCGATCTTGCCGCAAACTTGGGAATTTAAATTAGTCGATCGCAATGTGCGCGATATCACCGAAGCCGAATGGGAATGGGCGGAAGTGGTGATTCTCTCAGCAATGATTGTGCAGAAAAATGACTTTCTAGCGCAGATCCAAGAGGCGAAAAAACGCGGTAAATTAGTTGCTGTTGGTGGCCCTTATCCGACCGCTTTACCTGAAGAAGCGAAAGTTTCGGGGGCAGATTTCTTAATCCTTGATGAAGGCGAAATTACGTTGCCGATGTTTGTCGAGGCTATTGAAAGAGGCGATCGCACAGGCATTCTCAGATCCAATGGCGAAAAACCTGCGGTTACCGATACGCCCATCCCGCGCTTTGATCTTCTAGAGATGAACCGCTACGCCGAAATGTCGGTGCAATTCTCCCGTGGTTGCCCCTTCCAATGCGAATTTTGCGACATCATCGTTCTCTACGGACGTAAGCCACGCACCAAGACTCCTGCTCAGATTCTCGCAGAATTGCAATGTCTCTACGATCTCGGCTGGAGACGCAGTATTTTCATGGTCGATGATAACTTCATCGGCAACAAGCGTAACGTTAAGGTAATGCTGCAAGAGCTAAAGCCTTGGATGAAAGAGCGCAATTATCCCTTCTCCTTTGCCACGGAAGCATCAGTCGATCTTGCCCAAGATCCTGAAATGATGCAGATGATGGTGGAATGTAATTTTGGTTCAGTATTCCTTGGAATTGAAACTCCTGATACCGATAGCCTTGCTCTCACTAAGAAGTTCCAAAACAATCGTGATCCGCTTTCAGAATCAGTGATTAATATCGCCAGAGCAGGAATTCGGGTGATGGCAGGATTTATCATCGGCTTTGATGGCGAGAAAAAAGGAGCAGGCGATCGCATTGTCCAATTTGTAGAGTTGACTGCGGTTCCTACGGCTCTCTTCAGTATGCTGCAAGCCTTGCCTGATACTGGGCTGTGGCATCGCCTAAATAAAGAAGGACGGATGATTACCCAGAATAGCAATGGGCATCAAGCCACTTTGATGAACTTCATGCCCACTCGTCCATTGGAAGACATTGCGACGGAATATGTTCATGCTTTTTGGACTCTTTACGATCCCCTCGTCTTTCTCAATCGTACCTATCGCCATTTCTTGATTCTTGGCGAATCGCCATACAAGCGGATCAAGCGCGAGAAGACTGATCAAAAGAAGAGAACCGATTGGACTGCTATCAAAGCTTTACTCATTCTCTGCTGGAGACAAGGTTTCGTTCGCAAAACCCGTTTCCAATTCTGGATTAATCTCTTTGACTTGATGAAGCGTTATCCAAACGTGGTCACCAGCTATCTCTCAGTTTGCGCTCAGGGTGAGCATTTCCTTGAATATCGCTCGATTGTGCGTGAACAGATTGAAGCTCAACTTGCTGATTATCTCGCCAACCCACCTGTACTTCAACCCAAGGTTTTACCAAAGATTCAACCAGTGGAGAAAGAGCCAGATTTGCAAGAAGTGAAGTAGCGATCGCGCTCTAAGTAAATAAAAAAGCGACGCATTGCGTCGCTTTTTTATGCAAAAATTTGGGAGAGGGGACAAGCGAACTCGGGTAATAATGGGGAAGTGAGCATGTCAGTCACAAATAAGGTCATCGCTAATTTGAGAACTCCATTTTCACGGCGATAGATTTGAAGTTTCTTCTCTCGCCAATCAGCAATCCAATATTCCAATACTCCCTGTGATGAGTAGAGCTTTAACTTAACCTCGCGATCGCGCCTTTCGTTTTCTGTTCCTGCTGACAGGATCTCGATCGCAATGTCAGGTGCACCCAGTAAATGTCCAGCCTCATCAATTAAAGCTTCATATTTTTCTTTGCTAACCCACACCACGTCAGGTATCACATCATCCTTATTTCCAAAGATTACACCTGCACCCAAAGCTGTTTCACCTAATTTCGTAGCGATCGACCAAGTATCCAAAGCCGTAAAGAGTCTACCGCAAGTTTTTTGATGTTTCCAGTGAGGCGCTCTCGTCACGTAAAGTTCTCCATTGATAATTTCATAACGGTTGCCGTTTTCGGGTAGTAGTTGGAGGTCAGCACTTGTCCAGAGGAGTTTGTCCTCTGGGGCATCGGCTAAGAGGCTAGAAGGGTCGATCGCTGGAGTCATAATGGTTTCCTAATCGGAGCGATAAGGTGATTATAGCAATCAGAGCATGGTAAAACCTAGAAGCTTGTGCTGCCAAATATGCGGGCAGCACAAACTATCTGATACCTATAATTTTACATAAATCCTTTCTCTAGAAGACCTGAATAATCTTTTCTGCACTAAATCAAAAATGTTGTAAGCCGAACAACAAACTAATTCCTAAAGAGCGCACTATCTCTCAAGGGAATAGTGATTATACAGGTTGTTCTTTTTCCAACTTCGCTATTGATGATAATATTTCCTTGATGTAAATCCACACATTTTTTGACAACAACTAAACCTAAGCCAGTACCAGAGATGGTTTTGACATTTTTGCCTCGGTGGAATGGTTCAAACAATTGCTTTTGATCTTCTGATAAAATGCCAATCCCGCGATCTTGAACTTTGATTATGAGATTATCTAATTGGAACTCTAGAGAAAGAGAGATAATGCCACCCTGTGGAGAATATTTAATAGCGTTGGAAAGCAAGTTAGAGAGCATCGATCGCATTAATTTTTCATCAAGACAAACATGCTGTGATTTACCGTAACAAGTAAAAGTAAGTTGGTGTTGATTGTCTGCACTGAGTTGCATCTCTTCAATAAAATGACGACAGTATGCCTCTAATGCTAAAGATTTGGGATTAAATGCAAGTTTGCCTGTCTCAGCGCGATTGATTGTCAAAATATCGTCAAGTAACTGCACCATATTTCTAACAGAATCTTGAATACGATGTAAATTGCGTAATCGTTTTTCGGTATTGTCCCATTGATGTTGGGAATTCTCAAGAACCTGTGCTGCCGCTAAAGCCGTACTTAGGGGGGTACGAAACTCATGGGATGCCATAGAGAAAAAGCGCGTTTTGAGAGCACTGAGTTCTTTTTCCCGTTCTAAGGCAAGTCGAATTTCATCAAGACGTTTGCGTTCGGTGATATCGCGAGCATTCACCATCATCCGCAGAATGTCGGTACTATCTACAAAGGGTTGACTGATGGCTTCAAGAATCCGCCATGTTCCATCTTGATGGCGATGCCGAAACTCAATCGGTCGTTGCAATTCAGATGATGCTGGATTAGTTAAGCGATCGCGAGTGATTGTCCAATCATCTAAATGGATAAAATCCTTTATGTTTTCGCCCAAGAGTTCGACAACACCATATCCTAAGACCTTTTCAACCGATGGGCTAACATAGCCAATTGTGCCATTCACCTCAAGAATCATAATGACATCCAAAGCATTTTCAATTAGCGATCGGAAGCGTTGTTCACTATGTCGCATGGCTTGTTCAACTTTTTTGCGCTCTGTTGTATCGCGCTGCACCGCAATCCAGTGAGTATAAAAGCCCTTAGCATCAGCTACAGGAACCAAACTAAATTCATTCCAAAATTCTGAACCGTCTTTGCGATAGTTGATCACTTCAATCGTAACGGATTCCCAAAGGGATAGAGCTTTTCGGACTTTCTGAAGTTCTGCTTGATCGGTCTTAGCACCTTGTAAAATTCGTGGGGTCTGACCTAATACTTCGTGGGGTTGATAGCCAGTAATTCGTGTAAACGCTTCGTTTACATAGATAATGCGAGGTCCTGGAGTGTCAATGGGTTCTGCTTCAGTGATAATGATTGCGTCATTTGTATTGATCACAACCGATTGTAGTAAACGGACTTGTTCAGCTTGAAGTTTCTGCTCAGTAATATCAGCGATCACAGCAACGATGCCATTAATATGTCCATTGTTATCAGTTAGAGGAGCAGCCGAAAAGATGATGTCGATCGCTGAGCCATCTTTTCTATGGCGAGTCATTTCCACTCTTGTATATGTTTTGCCCTGAAGCACACTATTTTGCAGTGTTGTACAATCTTCTAATTGATCATCTAATAGAATTGGACTAAGACAATCGACCACCTCATCTTCCTTCCAACCAAACATTTGTTCAGCAGCAGGGTTCCAGATCCTTACTATCCCTTCTATATCCAGCATAAAAATTGCACGAGGAGAAGCGCTGACAAGAGCTTGTAATGTTTCATTAGTGTGACGTAGTGCAAGTTCAGTACGCTGTCGTTCAGAAATTTCTGTCATCAGAGAAGCGTTAGCCTTAGCGAGTTCGGCAGTGCGCTGTTGGACTCGTTGTTCTAGTTGTGTATTAAGTTGCTGAAGTTGTTTGCAAAGTTCTGATTGTTGAATCGCGATCGCAACTTGGGTTGCTAGTTGCTTCATTAGTTCCACTTCCCAATCTTCCCATTGCCGAGGATGATTGCATTGATGAGCTATTAGTAATCCCCATAAATAGGTCTGAGAAGTATCTAAATTGCCGCTTTCACGATTTTCTTGAATAATTGGTACAACTAATTTAGCGAGAACACCAAACTGTTTTACGAAGTCAGCCAGACAAGATTCTACATTTTCTTGTTCAACATTAACAATGGAGCGAACTTTCCCCAAGGAGTAGGCTTGATGGTATTTTTTTGGGAAAACCTCTTCGGGAAATACTTGACCTAAAATACTGGGATAGGGCGGTAAAACAGTTTCATAAATAGCGCTACCAGTACCATCGTCCCAAAGTCGATAGATTAAGACGCGATCAGCTTGCAAGAACTCCTGCACTTCCTTTACAGTGGTTGCTAGAACTTGCTCCAGATCAAGGGATTGCCGAATTTGTAGCGCTATCCGTGTGACCAATCGTTCGCGATTGCTTTGCTGTCTCAATAAATTTTCTATCTGCCGACAACGGTTTCTTTCTCTTACTACCAAGAAAGAACTTACCAATAGCAGTAGGAGAATTAGAAAAAAAACAATCGCAGAAACACTGGTCATAAGCAACTATTCCTACAAGTATAAAGCGATAAGCACTATATACTAGAGCGATTTTCATATTAACATTGGCTATTCTAAAAGCCGCAAACAAGAATAAAAACAAAAAAATTTAAAAGCCAAAGCCTTTTTAGAAAATAAATTAAACGATTGTTGATGGCGCGGCTTCACCGCGCCATCAACAATCTCGTTCTTTATTAAATTGCAGAACTCTTAAGGGTTTTAAAAATGCAAAATAGCTACGCCATTTGGAGTTTTGGGATGATTTTACAGAAACTATAATCCAAGTAAGACTAAGGATATTAGGAGGCAAACAAAGACAGCCCCGCCAATAGTAATTCCTGCACCAATCTTGCCAACAATAGCAGGTGGGTTCTTTTGCCATTCCCAACGCACATAATCCAATTTTGCCGCACCTTTATTGCCAGTGAAGACCTGTTTGGGCAAGCGATCACGATAATCAGCACCATAACGCGCTATGTGAGCAAAGGTGACTTCGCCTCTAGTGCGATGAGGCAAAATGCGCCGACGTTGATAGGGAACAATGCTATCGCCAAAGTTATTTAGATATTCTTCACTATTTAACAGTTCATCAACAAAAGCTTGGAGTCCTTTAGTTGCAATTACAATCGACCATGCAATCTTTTCGCGATCGCTATAGACATTACGACCAAGAATTCGCTGGATGCAAATCTCGACAAAGCGATAGTTATTATTACAGTCAAACGTCAGTCGTCTGAAGGAATCAGACAATACCAAGCCGCGAATGAATCCTCTAACTGTAATTAGCCCTGATCGTAGCTGAGATTCTAAATTCAGTTGACGATGATTTTCGAGCATCTGCTGCTCATTACAGATTTGACGATAAGCTGCCCTGATTAAAAGATCTAGCTCAAAGCCAGATAGCAAACTGTCGGCACTATAAATCCGAGGTTGCTCATCACTTGCGACTTCAAAACCAGCAACACGCTGGTTTTGAGATAAGGGTTTGTACTCTAATAATGGAAGCGACACAAATATTCTCCTAAAAAGTGGTTTATATTGACCGAACAAATAACTTAAATTTCATTAAAATTTTTGGTGTCTTTAGATCTGAGATGCTTTAAGTGCAGCATCGGGAGTTGGATTCGGTATATCTCTCCGCCTAGATAGTCCCATATCAAAAGTAAGGAAACTGATCAGGAAATTGTAAAGAAAACGGAAAGAATGATCGAAAGCAACAAATCTTGATTTTCGGTAATATATATTTGAAGTAGTTAGTCCGATTTTATGATACGGCTATAGTCACCTGTATCAGGACAAATCAAAACCCAAATAGTGTGAGGCGGCGCGAAGCGCCGCCTCACACTATTTGGGTTTTATGTCCTAACAAGAATGGCGACAGCTAACTGAGGTTTTGTATGAAGGAAGTGGTGCTTAGCACCACTTTCTTCAAATCTTTTGGGTTTTGAGAAAACACAAAGCGCTGTAATAGACTTAGCGATAGCTGTATATCTAAACTCCAATCCTAACGACAATAGAATTTTGGGACAAACTTTTGTAAAATCAGGGGATAAGTAATCATGTCTCCCCCAAAAATAAATTCCCAAAACAAGGTTTTCCTATGCTATGAGGATTCTTCTAGTTGAAGATGATGTTCGCCTTGCCGAAACCTTGGCTGAAGCTCTAATCGATGCACGTTACGTTGTTGACATTGCCACTGATGGCGAATCTGGGTGGTATCAAGCTCAGTCTCTAGAATATGATTTGATGCTACTGGATTTAATGTTGCCAGAATTAGATGGTATTAGTCTTTGTCATCGCTTGCGATCGCATGGTTACAGCTTACCAATCCTCATGCTCACCGCTTGCGATACGATCAATGATGAAATTAACGGGCTAGATGTAGGAGCCGATGACTATATTGTTAAACCCGTCGATTTACAAAAGCTGTTTGCACGGATTCGGGCTTTGCTACGTCGAGGCAGTCTGAGTGCCTCACCAGTTTTAGAGTGGGGTGAATTGTATCTTAATCCAAGCACTTGTGAAGTAGGCTATGGGATCAATCCTATCCATTTAACACCCAAGGAATATGCACTTTTAGAATTGCTATTACGCAATGGTAGGCGAGTTTTGAGCCGCAGCGTAATGATCGAACATGTTTGGTCTTTGGAATCACCTCCAGAAGAACATACAGTAAAGGTTCATATTCGTGGGTTACGCCAAAAGCTGAAAGCCGCAGGAGCTAACGAAGATTTAATCGAGACTGTTCACAGTATGGGCTATCGTCTCAATCGGATTTACAGCAATTTCCGATCAAACGAACCACAATAAATTTTCTAAAAGGGTTTGTTTTTTAATTAACGAAAGTGTGGCTACACTTTTGTTAATTGGCATTGCTTTACAACAATTTTAGGGAATTTATTGATTTGGATTTGGGTGTACAACGCTGTAAATTGCTATGAAATTGTTTAATCCTTTTAATCCATGATTCTGACGATGAATAGGATTAGGGAAAAGGTAAAAAACATAGAGATATTGCTAGAATGAATTCCTAGAGTCACTTTGTTAGCTTAGGGTATAGATCAAATGACCAGTCTGTTTCTGGAACGTCTTCACAGCAGCGATCGCCCCGTCATTGTATTTGATGGTGCGATGGGTACAAACTTGCAGGTGCAAAACCTCACCGCCGAAGACTTTGGCGGCGCAGAGTATGAGGGCTGCAACGAGTATCTAGTGATGACCAAACCTGAAGCAGTCGCCAAAGTACATCGAGACTTCCTTGCCGCAGGGGCGGATGTGATCGAGACGGATACCTTTGGCGGGACATCGATTGTCCTGAATGAGTATGACCTTGGGCATCGGGCCTATGAACTCAGCAAAAAAGCAACTGAATTAGCCAAATCCGTCGCCGCCGAATTTTCCACTCCTGAAAAACCGCGTTTTGTAGCTGGCTCGATCGGTCCAACTACCAAGTTGCCAACTTTGCTTCATATTGATTTCGATACGATGAAGCAGTCATTTATCGAGCAGATCGAAGGCTTGTATGATGGCGGTGCAGATTTACTACTAGTTGAGACTTGTCAGGATGTACTCCAAATCAAAGTTGCGTTAAATGCGATCGAAGAATTTTTTGCAAAAATATCTAAGCAAGGGAAACCAAGAATTCCTGTAATGGTATCGGTGACAATGGAAACCACTGGCACAATGCTCGTTGGCTCCGATATTTCGGCAGTAGTCACGATTTTGGAACCCTATCCCATTGATGTGCTAGGTCTGAACTGTGCCACGGGTCCCGACTTGATGAAGGAGCATATGCGCTATTTGAGCGAGCATTCTCCCTTTGTCGTATCCTGTGTGCCGAATGCAGGATTACCTGAGAATGTCGGGGGCAATGCTTTTTATCGACTTACTCCCGATGATTTGCGAGTACATCTGCAACACTTTGTCGAAGATTTAGGAATTCAGGTAATCGGTGGTTGTTGTGGCACGACTCCCGCTCACATTAAGGCTTTAGCGGATGTAGCAAAAACTCTGAAGCCAAAGCAAAGACATCCTCTCGTAGTTCCTTCAGCAGCTTCCATTTATAGTTCTCAACCCTATATTCAAGATAATTCTTTCTTGATTGTCGGTGAGAGATTAAATGCGAGTGGCTCTAAGAAAACTCGTGATTTGCTGAATGCGGAAGATTGGGATGGACTAGTGGCGATCGCGCGATCGCAGGTCAAGGAAGGCGCACATATTCTTGATGTGAATGTGGACTATGTGGGTCGCGATGGTGTGCGGGATATGCATGAACTGGTATCGCGCCTAGTCACCAATGTGACGTTGCCCCTAATGCTCGATTCCACTGAATGGGAAAAGATGGAAGCAGGGCTGAAAGTAGCAGGTGGTAAGTGTATTCTCAACTCCACAAACTATGAGGATGGAGAGGAACGTTTCTGTAAAGTCGTTAGTCTTGCTAAGCAATATGGAGCAGGGATCGTCATTGGTACAATCGATGAAGAGGGCATGGCACGAACTGCGGACAAGAAATTTGCGATCGCTTCCCGTGCATACAAACAAGCTACGGAAGAGTTGGGAATGCCCCCTAGTGAGATTTTCTTTGATACTCTCGCTTTACCAATTTCCACAGGGATTGAAGAGGATCGCCAGAATGCAGCGGCAACGATTGAGTCAATTCGACGCATTAAGGAAGCAATGCCTGAAACTCATGTGTTACTGGGTGTTTCCAATGTGTCCTTTGGTCTAAATCCTGCTTCGCGTGTGGTGCTTAACTCCGTGTTTTTGCATGAAGCAATGAAAGCAGGCATGGACTCGTCGATTGTCAATGCTAGTAAAATCGTGCCGCTCAATCGTATTCCTGAGCGAGAAATGGAAGTAGCTCGTCAATTGGTCTACGATCAACGCCAGTTTGATGGTGATATTTGCACCTATGATCCGCTCGGCGAGTTTACCAAGCTATTTGAAGGTGTTTCCGCAAAGCGTGTGAAGGTCGATAAGGCTGATACTCCCATTGAGGAGCAACTCAAAAACCATGTTATCGATGGCGATCGCATTGGTCTAGATGATGCGCTCACTGAAGCCCTCAAGAAATATGAACCTCTCGATATCATCAACAAATATCTCCTTGATGGCATGAAAGTAGTCGGTGAGTTGTTTGGTTCAGGACAGATGCAGCTTCCCTTTGTATTGCAATCTGCCGAAACCATGAAATCCGCCGTTGCATTCCTAGAGAAATTTATGGAGAAAGCAGAAGACTCCAATAAAGGAGTATTCCTAATTGCCACTGTTAAAGGGGATGTGCATGATATTGGCAAAAATCTTGTCGATATCATTCTCTCCAATAATGGCTACAAAGTTGTGAATATTGGCATCAAGCAACCCGTTGAGAATATTGTCAAAGCCTACGAAGAACACAAGGCAGACTGTATTGCCATGAGTGGCTTGCTGGTGAAATCCACTGCTTTTATGAAAGATAACCTGCAAGAATTTAATAATCGCGGTATTACTGTGCCTGTGATTCTTGGTGGTGCGGCGCTGACCCCGAAGTTTGTCTACACTGATTGCCAGAATGTCTATAAAGGCAAAGTAATCTATGGCAAAGATGCTTTCTCTGACCTCAACTTTATGGACAAATACATGCCCGCCAAAGCTGAAGGTAAATGGGAAGACTCTCAAGGCTTTTTAGATGAGAATTTGGTAGTTGATGACTTAGCGATCTCTAACGATACAGCAATCAGTACATCTGAGGAAAAAGCTAAACAAGAAGCTTTCCTAGCTGAGCGCTATCTGGACATTGAGCGCTCTGAAGCTGTAGATACTAATATTCCCCGTCCCATAACTCCCTTCTGGGGAACCCAGATTCTCCAAGCTGAAAATATTCCCTTTGAGGAGCTATTCTGGAATCTGGATATGCAAGCCCTAATCGCAGGTCAATGGCAATTCCGTAAACCTCAAGATCAATCCCGTGAAGAATATGATGCATTTTTGCAAGAGACTGTTTATCCAATTTTAGAAACTTGGAAAGCGCGGATCATCAATGAGAAGCTGCTAGTGCCGACTTCAGTGTATGGCTATTTCCCTGTATTAGCTGAAGGAAATACAGTCTATGTTTACGATCCTCAAGATATCAATGATATTCAATCAGCAAAACCGATCAATTTCTTTGTCTTCCCACGTCAGAAGTCACTGCGTCGTCTCTGCATTGCCGATTTCTTCTCACCCAAGGATTCAGGAATTATTGATGTACTGCCTTTGCAAGCAGTTACTGTCGGACATATAGCCACGGAGTTCGCACAAGGGCTATTTAAGGCTAATCAATACACCGATTATCTCTATTTTCATGGTTTAGCGGTGCAGATGGCGGAAGCGATCGCTGAATGGACACATACACGCATTCGTCATGAGTTAGGTTTTGGAGCAGAAGAACCTGATAATATCCGCGATATTCTGGCTCAGCGCTATCATGGCTCTCGCTACAGTTTTGGCTATCCCGCCTGTCCGAATATGCAGGATCAGTACAAGCTTTTAGATTTGCTCAATACGAAGCGTGTAGATTTAGTTATGGATGAAAGCGAGCAACTCTATCCCGAACAGTCAACCACTGCATTAATTGTGCATCATCCTACTGCTAAGTATTTTAGTGCTTAAATAGATTAAAAGTTATAAGTAGGAAGTCTCTTAATTACTTGTAGGATGCGTTAGCGTAAGGTAACGCATCTATAAAGTTAAAGGTGATGGGTTACGCGATCGCTAACCCATCCTACATGTAATTACTTATATGCCTAGTACCCAATTATGTTGAAATCCCTCAAAATTGAAAATTTCCGCTGCTTCCCATTCTTTGAGATGCAACAACTTGGCAGGTTAAATCTCATAGTTGGCACTAACAACAGTGGCAAGACTTCTATTTTAGAAGCACTGCAATTACTCCTTAATACACCATTTTCTTTCGATTTTGAAATACTAGAACAAATAACTACTGGTAGAAGTGAGTATGTTATAAGTGACGAAGATCAAGATAGAAATTTGGTAGTTCGTCATCTTTTTTATAACCACCATATTGATATTGATAGTAAATTTACAATTAGTGGTAAAAGTTTTGGTGACAATCAAGCAGAGCTAATCGTTTCTATTAAAAATATAAAAACACATACAGATCTA
The DNA here is from genome assembly GCF_002251945.1 of Pseudanabaena sp. SR411. Classification (GTDB taxonomy): domain Bacteria; phylum Cyanobacteriota; class Cyanobacteriia; order Pseudanabaenales; family Pseudanabaenaceae; genus Pseudanabaena. The sequence continues at coordinate 827 of NZ_NDHW01000159.1, read as the reverse complement.
GTAGATCAAGAATCACTATTCTTATGTGTCAAACGGCTAATAAGCTCAATGGAAGTTGAAACACCATTTAAACTTTCTTCAGCAGGAATGCTATCTCTCAAAATATTGCGATCTGCAACCAATAATTTGAATCATAGCAAGTCAAATATCCAGTTTGTAAACTCATCATCACTAACTGCTGAAAAAGCGCTTGATTTATTTGAAGATATAGTACTTACGTCAGAAGAAGAGCTTGTTATTCAAGCTTTACAGATTATTGAGCCTCAAATAAAACGAATTGCACCTCTTATTGGCAAGAATGGATATAAAGGCACACGCGGTAGTTTTATTGTCCAAACACCTGAAAATCAACGCATACCAATTGGCAGCATGGGCGATGGGATGTGGCGAATTTTAGGACTTGCTCTAGCGATTGTAAATGCAAAAAATGGAGTTTTGTTGGTGGATGAAATTGATACAGGGTTGCACTTTACAGTGATGTCTGATATGTGGAAAATGCTTTGGGAAACAGCAAAACGTCTTAATGTACAGATTTTTGCAACTACCCATAGCAATGATTGCTGGCAGAGTTTAGCAGATATTGCTAATGCTGAAAATCCGAGCGAGGATGGGATTACTATTCATCGAATTGAGAAAGATAAATCTAAAAGTATCGTTTTCACAGAGCGACAAATTGCGATCGCTGCTGAGCGTAATATTGAGGTACGGTAGAAATGGCTTTAGGGACTTGCGAGGAAATAAGATACCAATCAATTAGGAACAATGGTTATATCCCATTTGGGTAAAGTATCAGAACGTTGCCAAAATGGAAAATACTGTTTCAAGTC
>NZ_NDHW01000158.1 GCF_002251945.1 Pseudanabaena sp. SR411 | reverse complement strand
GCATTGCATCCAAAGAAGGCGCATGAACAGGAACCTCCTCGAACGCTTCAAAGCAGAATTAGATGCGGATCTGCCAATTTATGCGATCGAGGAGGTTCCTGTTCATGCGCCTTCTTTGGATGCAATGCTTGAAGTTGCGGAATATACGCTCACTTGTGCCTTTATTACGCCAAAAGAGCGTAATGCGGCGGATATTATGGATTTACTGGAAGGTGCTAGTTATTGTGTGCTGGCAGCAACTTCAATCCAAATGCCAAAAGTCTCGAAATCAGGTCGTAATCAGATGCTGGAATTACGCGATCGCCTGTTTGCGATTAATGTAATTAACCCCGATCCTGAGTTCCCTAAGATTCATTTTATGGGAAGTTGTAAGCCCGACAGCAATCTCAAACCTGAGTATGTGGTCTATATGATGAATAAGTATCTTGCCGAAGAGGATGAGATCAAATTAGTAAAGGTTCATCGCGAATCGATGCGTTAACAAATATAAAGTAAGGTGGCTTAAGTCACCTTACTTTGCCGTAATAGAAATAGTTTGCTCATATTGGGAAGTAGGTGAAGATAGATTTAATTTTTCCTTCGTAACGCGATCGCCCATCTAAGAAATCTTGTAAAATGTCAGTAATTCAATATGCAGGAGGATTCAGAGAATGACGGTGCTAGAAAATGCTTTGAGTAAGATGCAGAAATTACCAACTGAGCAACAGCAACAAGTTTTGCGATTTATTGAATTTCTCGCGTTTGAGTTGGGTGATCGGCAAGTTAACCAAGAACCTGAACGCCCAATTACTAAAAAATTCCAAGGTTCTCCTCGTGATTTACTCAAAAAATGGGAAGGGGCTGTTGAAGGTGGCGTTGACGATCTTTCTTTTAACCAGAAGTACATGGAAGGATATGGTCAGAAATGAGTCAGCATGTAATTCTCGATACTGGTGTTTTGGTTGCATATTTTAGAAAATCTGATCGCTTTCATCAATGGGCTGTAAAGCAATGGGAACTGGTTGATTTACCTGTGTTCACTTGTGATGCGGTGATTTCGGAAGCTTGTTTTCTGTTTCGAGATTTGCCTCATATTCAACGTGCCATAGTTGAGTTGATTGAAGGAAATGTAATTGAGATCGCTTTTGATTTGCAAGAGGAGGCGGGTAATGTGCGGGTATTGATGGATCGTTATGAGTCTGTGCCGATGTCGTTTGCGGATGCTTGTTTGGTGAGAATGTCTGAGCGAATTGCTAATAGTGCGGTGATGACTTTAGATAGTGATTTCAAAATTTATCGCAAACATCGTAATGAAGAGATTTCTATAATTCAACCGTAAATTTCCCATTATTTTTTCCTTTTTCCTTTCTACTTTTTCCTTATGAATGATGCAGAGTTGTTGGCAATAATCGCACAAGCGGAACGTGAGGGCTGGACAGAACTCGATCTGTCGGGGAATGATCTGGAAGAATTACCTAGCAAAATTGGACGATCGCAAAGTCTGGAAAAATTGATTTAGGAAAGTTGGATAATGAAACAACAAATGTACAATCTTTACAGTGATTTAGTGAGGTCTTGTGAATGAAATATCTAGCACGAATTACATGGGATTCTCAAGTGATGGGTGGTAAGCCTTGCATTCGGGGAATGCGGGTGACTGTAGGTACATTGGTTGGACTATTGGCTGTTGGACATTCGTTTGAAGAAATTTTAAATGCTTATCCTTATTTAGAGAAAGAGGATATTATGGCGGCGTTGTCCTATGCGGCTTGGAGGTCTGAGGAGGTCGAGGTTGCTTTGGTGTCTGCATGAAGATTTTGATTGATATGAATTTGTCGCCTGATTGGGTAAGTTATTTTGCAACGTCAGGAATAGAAGCGATACATTGGTCGAAAGTTGGTAGCGCATCGGCAAAGGATCGAGAAATTATGGAATATGCTCTAGTCAATGGTTTTATTGTGTTTACGCACGATCTTGATTTTGGGGCAATTTTGGCGGCGACTCAGGCTGATGCGCCTAGTGTGTTACAAATTCGTACTCAGGAAACTTTTGCTAGTGTAATTGGAGATGTGGTAATGGCAGGTATTGCCCAGTTTCGTGAAGAGCTTGAAACTGGTGCGCTGGTTTCTATTGATATGCAGCGATCGAAGGTAAGAATTTTACCGATTCGCAAAAATTAGTCTTATCCTAAAACAAACTTTTCCCTTTTTCCTTTTTAATTTTTCCTTATGAACGATGCAGAGTTATTGGCAATAATCGCACAAGCCGAACGAGAGGGCTGGACAGAACTCGATCTGTCGGGGAAAGGTCTGGAAAGTCTACCCAGCGAAATTGGACGGTTGCAAAGTCTGGAAAAGTTGATTTTAGGGAAGTGGGACAGTAAGGAAAGAAAGGGTAAAGGAAATAGTTTAACTGCTATTCCCCAAGAGATTTTTCAATTAACCAATCTCAAAGAACTTCATATTCCACATAACCAAATCACAGTGATACCAGACGCAATCGCCCAATTAGCAAGTCTGACTACGCTTGTCCTCTCTAGCAACCAAATTACGGCGATACCAGACGCGATCGCCCAATTAGCAAATCTGACTTGGCTTGACCTCTTTGACAACCAAATCACGGTGATTCCATACGCGATCGCCAACTTAGCAAATTTGACTACGCTTCGCCTCGATAGAAACCAAATCACGGCGATACCAGACGCGATCGCCAACTTAGCAAATTTGACTACGCTTCGCCTCGATAGAAACCAAATCACGGCGATACCAGACGCGATCGCCAACTTAGCAAATCTGACTACGCTTTTCCTCCATAACAACCAAATTACGGCGATACCAGACGCGATCGCTAACTTAGCAAATCTCACTGAGCTTTACCTGTGGGAAAACCAAATTACGCAGATACCAGATGCGATTGCCCAATTACCAAATCTGACTACGCTTAATCTCGGTAACAACCAAATAAGGCAGATACCAGAAGGGATCGGTAACTTAGCCAATCTCCAAAACCTTAACATTGGAAGCAATCAACTTCATACTCTACCAGTGAGTATTTCGCAATTAAGTAAATTAAAATCTCTGAATATTGGATTATTTTTTGGACGAATTTCCAGTGGACAAGGAAATAAATTCATAGAGATTCCAAACTCTATTTTTAGTATATCTAGTTTGGAAAGCCTTAACCTATCGTGTAATCTGATTACGCAGATACCAGACGCGATCGCCAACTTAGCAAATCTGACTACGCTTAATCTCGAAAGCAACAAAATCACGGCGATACCAGACGTGATCGCTAACTTAGCAAATCTAACTACGCTTAATCTAGGGGAAAATCCTTTACCAATTCCGCCAGAAATTCTCAATGACAGGAACAACCCTAAAGCACTATTTGATTTTTGGTTGGAACGACCAAGACAGCCATTAAACGAAGGGAAAGTGATATTAGTTGGACAGGGAACCGTGGGCAAAACCTCACTGGTCAAGCGCTTACTCGACAATCAATTTGATACAGGCGAACGCAAAACCGATGGTATTAATATTCGGGATTGGCAGATTACAGCCAAAAATGAACAGGTGAAACTACGGGTTTGGGACTTTGGCGGACAGGAAATCATGCACGCCACCCATCAGTTTTTCCTTACCGAGCGCAGCCTCTATCTATTAGTCATCAACACCCGCGAAGACGAACTTGCCAATCGCATCGAATATTGGCTGAAACTGATTGAAAGTCTCGGAAATCAAGCCCCCGTGATCATTGTCGGCAATAAAATCGATGACCATCCCCTCGACCTCGATCGCCACGGCTTGCAAACCAAATATCCCAACATCAAAGGCTTTATCGGCACATCCTGCGCCACAGGGTTAGGGATTAGCGAACTCAAACAAAAAATCACCGAAATCATCGCCAACGAAATGCCCCATGTCTTCGATCCCATACCCGTCAAATGGCTAAACCTCAAGGACAAACTGGAACAGGACGATCTCGACTACATCACCTATCAAGAATATGAACAAAAATGCATCGATACTGGCATCACTAGAGAATCATCGCGCCATACCCTCGTCCGCCTCCTGCATGAATTGGGCATCGTTCTCAACTTCACCGATGACAAACGCCTCAAAGACACCAACGTTCTCAACCCCGAATGGGTCACAGTCGGTGCGTACAAAATCATTAACGATAACCTCTTGATGACGGAATATAAAGGTGTATTGCATTGGCAAGACACAGAGCGAATTTTTCGACCCAAATCGAACAAAGAACAGGACTGCTACGCTACCGATGAAGCGCGTAAATTCATTCTCAGAATGATGGAAAAGTTCGAGCTATGCTTTGCAATGGAAAACTCCCGCGATCGCGACTATCCCGAATACCTCATTCCCGATTTACTCCCCAAAGAGGAACCCCACACAGGCACATGGGACGACTGCCTGAGATTTGAATATCGCTACGATAAAGTCCTACCCAATAGCGTCATTTCCCGTTTCATCGTCAAGGCTCACAAACTCATCGCCCGCACCAACAGCCGCACCTACTGGCGTACAGGCGTAATCCTCGCTTCCGATACTGGCAACCTCGCCTACATCAAAGCCGATCTCGAAGATACCAAAATCTTTATCCGCATCAAAGGCGCTTCCCACACCCGTCATAGTTTTCTCTCCGTCATCCGCGACAAATTTGACGATATTCACGACCGTCCAAAACTCACTCCCGATGAGCGTATTGTTCTCCCTGATAATCTCCAAGTCACGGTCAGTTACAAACATCTACTCAAGTTGTTAGATCGAGGCGAGACAACCTATTTCCCCGAAGAAGCCGATCGCAGTTACAATATCCGCGAACTCATCGAAGGCATCGAAGATAGGCGATCACGTTCAAAAGATGACTTGCGAGAAAGAGATTCGTATAGCGATCGACCATCCCAGCCTATCGTGAATGTTAATATCCACAACATCAACCAACAGCAAACCACAGCCATGACGCAAGAACCAGATCTCAACCCCAAACCAGCGATCGCAAATAAACCCAGCCTTTGGTCAACGGGCGGATTTTTTCTATTAGCGATCGTCGTAATTACCGCAATGGCAGCGATTATCAGCGCCTATGTACCTTGGTATATCATTCCCATTGTTTTTATCTTTGGAATTTTAGGAGTAGGTGTGATTGGTGCTTTTATACTTCGATACAATGGCGAACTAAGCGAAACTAACTTTTTGAAGCTAATGATCGAAACCTACAAACGCATTCCTCTATTGATTCAAGGCAAATCACCCAATACAGATGTAGATACTGTCTTAAGCACCAAAAAGTCAAGAGGGAATTTGGACAAAATTAGGATCGAAAGAACGCTGAGACTTGAGAACACCAAAGACCTGCCGCAATAGCTTGTGCATGACRGCACCAATGACAGACATTTTGGACTTAC
>NZ_NDHW01000157.1 GCF_002251945.1 Pseudanabaena sp. SR411 | reverse complement strand
CCATATACCTGTTGACGAAATTCCTGTAGTTTGTCAATAATCATGGCTGTAGATATGTCTTTCTTTTTTATCTACTTTAGGCAGTTTGTATCTCTTTTACTCTGCCTTTCTTACCTTTTTTAGTCTAAACTCCAGGTCCCTACAAGCAATGGCGAGAGTCAGGAGTACTGAGGGAAATCATGACTACATTGCATGAACAGGTGAGAGAACAAGCCGAAAAAAGCCTAAGTGGACAAACTTAGGCACTGGTTGCTAAAGAAGTGATGAATAGCTACACTACTATCACCGTAAGTAATTTATAGCACTAACCCAATTGGAGTTAAATGATCGCACCACTGCAAGAACTACCCTTTCCTGCGGTACAACCAAAACAATGACGACCTGTAATGATTTGGCGATTAGCTAATGATTGAGGATTAAAATCACGGATATGCAAATATTGACGATTGCCCATCTGACTATCTAATTGAATTTCCAAATCCAACATCTGATTGAAGTCACAATCAAATAATCTCCCATCCCAAGAAACGGAGATCATATTACGGCACATCAGCCCTGATACAGTATCAGGGTTATAGGAATTAACCAACAGTTCCATATAAGCTTGTAAATTACCAGACTGTTCTAACCATTCCAAATGACGCGAAATTGGCATATTGTTAATCGCAATCAGGCGATCAAAAGTAATTCCATGATTTTCGCTCAAGCCTTGCTTCCACATTTGCTCTAGTATCGCCGCTTGGTTGCAAGACAGGGTAGCATCGGCAGGATTGCTGACTAGAGTTAGTTTAAGAAGTGGATCGCCTTTTCCATAACCCACCGCATTTAGGCGGTGTAAAGCTTCTATAGATTGCTCAAAAGTGCCATCACCGCGCTGCTTGTCGGTGTTTGGCTGGCGAAAATGTGGGAGAGAGCAAACAACTTCCACTCTATGTTCGGCAAGCCATTTTGGCAGATCCTGCATTGTCGGGAGAAGCAGCACAGTGAGATTGCAGCGATCAATTACGTGCTTGCCGCGCACGACACATTGCTCAACCAAGTAACGAAAATGGGGATTTAATTCAGGAGCGCCACCTGTAATATCGACAGTCTGGGCTTGCGTCTGATCAAGAGCTTTGAGACAGTCATCAATAGTTTGGCGATCCATATTTTCGCGGCGATCGGGCCCCGCATCAACATGACAGTGACGACAAGTCATATTGCAAAGTTTACCAATATTGATTTGGAAGATTTCTAACTGGGATGGAGTTAGTTTTTCCCAACCGCTTTTGTTGATAGTTGATGCAAAATCACCTTGCTCTGGTAGGCGATCAAGATCAAGGGATTTTAATAGTTCAATTTGATTTTGAGGACTAGATAAAGCAGCGTGGCGTTGGTTTAAAGAAGTAGTTGCGGTGGGGGACATAGTTATCTTGGTAATAGTTAAGTAATTGAGTATAATTACGGAGACAAAAGTCATGGTGTAAGCACAGCATGCAACATAGCTTTAAGAATTTTATTCAGTCACTTTCTCGTCTAGGGCTTTACGGGCAATGCGGGTAACATAAAAGGTAACAGCAACTGTGGCAATAAAACCAACAATGCGAATGATCCATTGAATTGTGGGATCGGTGGGTTGATTCTCGCCCCCAATCCTTGCAAGATCACCTGCTAGAGAACCAATGTAAACATACATCACCGTACCTGGGAACATACCTATGGAAGCTAGGGAATAGTTTTGGAGAGACACACCTGTGACTCCAAAAGCATAGTTGAGCAAGTTGAAAGGGAAGATTGGTGAGAGGCGAGTTAGTAAAACAATCTTGAATCCTTCATGGGCTACAGCTTTGTCGATCGCATGAAATTTTTGATTACCTTCAATTTTTTTGCCAATCCAACCCCGTGCGAAATAGCGTCCAACTAGAAAAGCAGCGATCGCGCCAATGGTTGCACCAATAAATACATAGATCGAGCCAAGGACTACGCCAAATACCACCCCTGCGCCCAAGGTGAGAATAGAACCTGGCAGAAAAGCCACAGTTGCCATAATGTAAATACCGATAAAGGCTATCCCCCCGACATAGCCGAGGCTTTCCACCCATTGCAAAGCATTGCGAAGTAACTCTTGAGGGTTGAATCCTCCTGTGGTGTCAGCAGTTTGGGCAAAAGCTGGAGTCGAAGCCAAGAGAAAGATGATCGTCCCTAGAGCTAGATAAATTAGCGATCGTCCTAGTCTCATCGATATAATTTTGTCACTCGGCATAATTTTTAGCTTTAGTTTTATTTGTACTAATCCAAGAGCCAATATAGCAATGTAAGTCTTGCTTAGGACATAAAACCCAACAGGTCTAATAAGTTGCGGCACGAAGTGCCGCAACTTATTAGACCTGTACACTCTCTAAAAGCTAGTGGTGGACAGGTTCTCCGTCATTATCGTATCTTTAAGCAGTCTCTAAATAGTAGTTCCATAATCCAGTAGCATTCAACATCAGACGATCATCGAAATCAGTCACACAATTCCGCCTTGGCAGTGAATATGGATGGATAAAAGGAATTATTGGGCATGTGGATATCCCCCAATGAGGGAGGCAAATTCTGGTTGTCGGTACTCACCGAAATTCATAACCGTGGAGTCAAAGATATTTTGATTGCTTGTGTTGATGGTTTGACTGGGTTTCCTAAGGCACTTGAAATGGTGTTT
>NZ_NDHW01000156.1 GCF_002251945.1 Pseudanabaena sp. SR411 | reverse complement strand
GCTTACCACCAATGATACTCAAGGAATGTTGCGTTTAAAAATGTTAGCTGTCTGTGCATCATCTGACCCACGCCTCGATGCGATCGTCGAGCAGTTATTGGCAGAACACGCCAACGATCAAGATACCAAAATCAAATTAATTAATCGCTGTGGATTAGATGGTTTCCTATGGGAGCAAATGCAAAGAACCTATGGATATATATCCGCAGAAACAAGCATCAAAGACTTTGCAATTCAACTCTTCAAATATTGCTATTTTCAGAACTTCTCCAATTCTCATAGCTCTCAAATTAGTAATCCCTTATCTGCCGATGCAATCGTCTTTTTGAAGCGATGGAAAGATAGCCGTCAATTTGCGGAATCCTTTGAGAAGCTCTCTGATAACTGTGCTGAGATTCTCAATATTGAACAGGATTTACATAACCGCGATTTGCATCAACTGATCGAGTTAGATTATTTTTTACTAATCGATCAAAAAATTCTCAATGACCTAGTACATCAGCTCACCGCAAGGACAATCTCCCTAAGTGATATTACTTCCACAATTTATCAACGCCGCACCTGCCATTGGTACGATCGCTTTCGTGACGCTTATGAATCCATTAACTTTGCTGCTCAGTTTATCTATACCCTAGCCGAAGCTAACTTGACCATGGACTCGATCGCCGATGGCATCCAAAAATATAGCCAAACTTGGTTCCGTCTAGATCAGTATTATCGCAAAGTCATTTATCACAGTCGCTCTAGCAATAGTAAAGCGATTTCAGATCTAAAAGCCCAGATTGAAAATCTATACACCAATAACTATCTTTTAAAACTTAGCGATCGCTGGCAAACCTTCATCGATGCTGCGCCAAAATGGGAAGCGATCCCGATCCCTTCTCAAAGAAACTTTTATGAACGTTGGGTGCTCCCATTTCTCAATCGTGACAACAAAATCTGTGTGATCATCTCCGATGCCATGCGCTACGAAATTGGCGATGAATTTTTGAGCCTAATCCGCCAAGAAGATCGCTACGAAGCGACCCTAGAGCCAGCATTATCGATGCTGCCCAGCTATACCCAGTTAGGCATGGCAGCCCTATTACCAAATTCTAGCTTAGCCATTGCCGACAATGAAACTGGTCATGTCCTTGTCAATGGACAGCCCTCCAACGGTACGGCTAATCGTGACAAAATCCTCAAACAAGCAACTGGAGATCGGGCTAGAGCGATCGCGGCTGAAGATTTAATCGCCCTCAATCGCGACGAGTCCCGCGAACTCCTGAAAGCGAATGATGCTATCTATATCTATCACAACCGCATCGACCACACTGGCGACAAATTGCAATCTGAAGGATTAGCCTTTGAAGCTGCCGAAAGCACCCTCAAAGAGTTAATTCAATTAGTTAAAAAGCTAACTGCGTCAAACGCAAATAATATTCTGCTTACCGCCGATCATGGATTTATCTATCAAAATCAAGACCTCGAACAAAGTGATTTTCTCAGCCAAGATGTCAAAGGTCAAACCGTTCTCTATCGCGATCGTCGATTTGTATTAGGTAAAAGCCTCGATCGTACCGATAGCATCAAATTCTTCGACTCAAATAGCCTCGGTCTAGTAGGTGATATTGAAGTTTGTATTCCCAAATCCATCAACCGACTACGACTCAAAGGTTCAGGTAGTCGATTTGTGCATGGTGGAGCCACACTTCAAGAAATAACGATTCCGATCATCAGGATTAATAAAAAGCGTCAGAGCGATGTATCTTCCGTAGAAGTAGAGATCCTGCGCGGTAGTAGCTCAACGATCACATCAGGACAGTTAGCAGTGACTTTTTATCAAGTGCAACCCACTACTGATAAAGTGCGATCGCGCTATCTTCGTGCAGGGATCTATACTCAATCAGGCGATCTAATATCTGATTCCCACGATCTCAACTTTGACTTAGCCTCAGAAAACCCTAGAGAACGTGAACTACAGGTCAGATTTCTACTTACCAAAAAAGCCGATGAAGCCAATAACCAAGAAGTGATTTTGCGCCTAGAAGAAAAACTATCGGGAACCACCCATTATCAAGAATATAAATCAATCCGCTATTTAATTAGGCGATCATTTAGTAGTGATTTTGATTTTTAGGGGTTAGGGCGTAGGGGTTAGAAGTGGGAAGTAGAGAGTGTAAAGTGTAAAGTACGGAATTTTCCTTTTTCATTATTTCCCCTAATCCCTAACCCCTAGCCCCTAATCCCCACTTTCCACTCCCCACTTCCAACTTCCTATGAACCCTCTAGACCAAAAAATAAACACCCACTTTGCAGGACTAGTTGTTCGTAAAGACCTAGTAAAAACAGTCAAAGGTAATGCGATCGTACCTTCCTATGTCCTTGAATATTTGTTAGGTCAATACTGTGCCACCAGTGATGAGGCAACGATCGCCACTGGAATTGAAACCGTTAAGGAGATTTTAGGTAAACACTATGTCCATCGCAACGAAGCAGGATTAGTCCGTTCTAACATCAAGGAAAAAGGACGATACAAAGTTATTGATAAAATTAGCGTCTCTCTCAACGATAGAGCCGATATTTATGAAGCTGAATTCGCTAATCTTGGCATAAATAAAGTATTAGTTGACTCAGGCACAATTAAAACTCATCCTAAACTTTTAGTAAGTGGCGTTTGGAGCATTGCCGATATTGAATATCAATTCGTAGAAGATAAAAATATCAGTCCTTGGGTTTTAGCATCACTAAAACCAATTCAGTTATCCCACTTTAATTTTGATAGTTACATTGCCGCTCGCCGACAGTTCTCAACAGATGAGTGGATCGATCTGCTAATTCAAAGTATTGGCTTTAATCCAGCTATGTTCAGCGATCGCCATAAACTCAGTCAATTGATCCGTTTAATCCCTTTTTGCGAACGCAACTATAATCTGATCGAGTTGGGACCCAAGGGAACGGGTAAATCTCATATCTATTCCGAGTTTTCACCTCATGGCATTCTCCTCTCTGGCGGTGAAGTGACAGTTCCTAAACTGTTTGTCAATAACTCATCTGGCAAAATTGGGTTGGTTGGATATTGGGATGTAGTTGCCTTTGATGAATTTGCAGGAAAGCAAAAGCGCATCGATAAATCCCTTGTCGATATCCTGAAAAATTATATGGCAAATAAAACTTTTTCGAGGGGGATTGAGACGCTCGGCGCAGAAGCATCTATGGTTTTTGTGGGAAATACTAAAAATACTGTTCCCCATATGCTGAAGCATTCAGACCTATTTGAAGAGTTACCGCCCAAGTTTTATGACTCAGCCTTCCTCGATCGCCTCCATTTTTATATTGCTGGCTGGGAAGCCGATATAATTCGAGGAGAGATGTTTTCCAATGGATACGGCTTTGTAGTTGATTACCTTGCCGAAATTCTCAGGTCAATGCGTAATTATGATTACTCACAACATTACAAAGAGCATTTTTCCTTATCTTCAGATATTTCAACCCGCGACCGTGACGCGATCGATAAGACTTTCTCAGGATTAATGAAACTTATTTTCCCCCATCGAGAGGCAACTAATACGGAAATAGAAGAACTCCTCAAATTTGCGATCGAAGGTCGCAAAAGAGTAAAAGATCAATTAATGCGGATTGATGCCACTTACTCCGCAGTCCAATTCGTTTATTTCGACAAGTTGGACAAAACAGAACAACCAAATCAAGTCAAGTGTCTTGAAGAAGAAGAATATCCTGATTACTATTATCAAACTGCTATTACCCAAAATAATCGTGAAGCAACCAATAATGAAAGCGGAGAATATTCGATAACATCACTTTTAGAATCTCCAGATATCCTTAATCCAACACTTAAAGAGCAACATTTAACATTTATAGAAAATCAGCAAGGCGTATCATTTGATTCTCTCTTTGGGGCTTATTTGGCAGAAGCAAAGCAAATAACTATTACCGATCCCTATATTCGGATCTTTTATCAAGTCCGCAACTTAATGGATTTCTTAGAAACTGTTGTCAAGTATAAACCTGATGACTGCAAGATAAATATCCATTTAGTTACCACCGAAGACGATTTTAAAGGCACACAGCAACAAGAATATTTTGAAGTAATTAAGCAATCTTGTCTTAATGTAGGAATCGAATTTACTTGGGAATTTGATAATAGTCGAACTATTCACGCCCGTCATATCCAAACCGATCATGGCTGGAAAATCCTTTTAGATCGTGGTTTAGATATCTTTCAACACTATGACATGAGTAATACTTTTAGCTTTGCATCACGTCTTCAACAGTATAGATACTGCAAAGCTTTCGAGATAACTTATATTAGAGCGATCGCGCCAACTCTATAAGTTTAATTCAACTTACCATCCTTAATCCCTGATGAGCGTTAACAGTAATTCTTTTTGGGAGCACATTAGAAGCCAACTTCTGTAATAGGAATATTCGACAGCAGTATTTTTGAACCCGTCTGTACATCTAAGTGTACGATTAAATACTAGAAAGCGATCACCTTCTTATTTTTCCGAGTTATCAAACATAGCGATCGCAATACATTACTCTTCTGAGATCACCGATCTTGTAGAGTTCGTTGATACAATGTAACGCATCCAAACATTACTTAATGCTTATTGTTTGTTGGTTACTCTTCGCTAGAGGATTCTACAAGGTTGCATTTTGCCAAATAAAATTCTATTCATGGATTTTACCCACCCAAGCGAAAATCTTATTATTACACTTATTGGTTGTTTTATCTAATAAGTTGTATAACATAGAGCAAAAAAGGCAATGAATTGTCGTACAACACCGATTTTATAAGAGAGATATTATCGTGGAACCGAGCTTACCTGAAGTAAATCTATTGCTAAGTGGTGGAATAGATTCAACAGCTTTGGCTGCTTTCTACCTCTCACGAGGCGTGCTTGTGAAAGGATTTCATTTTAACTATGGACATCCTAGTTTTGCTGGTGAAAAACGTGCCGTTGAGAAAATTTCCTCTCACTATAAAATTGTTGTAACAACAATTGACTTAGGCTTGCAAATATTTAGTAATAAGGGAGAATATCGATGCCGTAACGCAACATTATTATTTTCTGCTGCTAGCATTTCTTCCTCTAAATCAGCCAGATTTGCTATAGGCATTCATTCTTGTACTCCATACTATGATTGCTCTCAATCTTTTGTTAATGATATTCAAAGACTTTTTGATGGATATTTTAATGGTTCTATTCAGGTAGAGGCTCCATTTTTAGAGCTTACAAAGGGTGAAATACTGAGTCTTTGTGATAAATTGAAAGTCCCAGTTAAAATCACCCATAGCTGCGAACGAAGTAGCGATATTCCCTGTGGAGAATGTCTTTCATGTATCGATAGGAGAACATTGAATGAAGATAAGTGAAAGTTGTAAGTCGCGGGAAATTTCTGTAATCAATGTATCTACACCTATTGTTATCCCATCTTTTTCAAGCCGTGGATTTCCTTGCATTGGTAGCATTCATAACGACATAAAGCGATACTTAGGTAAATCCTCCTTGGTTAGTGCCTATGATATTCATTACGGAAACATATCTCAAGATGATATATATGCTTCTGATATTCTCTTTATTGATAGTGGTGGTTATGAAGCTAAACCTGTTGCAGATTTCACTGAATCGTATATAGACGGGCGTTTATCAAGTGGGTGGTCAACGGATTATTATGAAGTTGTTTTAGAGGAATTACAGCCTCTTTCTCCCTTAGTAATTGTGAATTATGACTACTCAGTTCCTCAGCCTATTAGCAATCAGGTTGATTTGGCAAAAATACTTTTCCAAAAACACCCCAACTACGCCACTGATTTTCTTTATAAACCAGAAATAGAAGGTGTAAATCTAATTAACTTAGATGCCTTAATTAATAATTTTCAACTAATTGACTCATTCTCAATTTTAGGGATTACAGAGAAAGAGTTAGGAGATTCACTACTTGAAAGATGTCGCAATCTTCTTCAAATTCGCACTGCGCTTTTGGAGGTAGGATTGGAAACACCCATTCATATTTTTGGTTGTCTAGATCCTGCTGTCATGATTGCTTACTTTTTATGTGGTGCTGATATTTTTGATGGATTAGCTTGGTTACGATATACCTTTGATCATGGATTTGTAACCTATCACTCAACGGCAACTATGATGAGAGAGCAATGGTGTATTCCTGAGAATGATTTACTCATTACTCGTTGGATTTCCAATCTTGAATATCTTGAAGTTTTAACTCGAGGTATGAAAAGGTTCTGCAAAACAATCTCTATTAAAGAATTTCCAATAAGTCAGGATATACTTAAGAAAGTGTTATGTTTAGTTAAACTATCAGGCATCGAGATCGAAGGAGAAGATTGATGGGCGGCAGTGGTGGTTCAGGATATTATAACTCAAGGAGTTCTTCCCAAGGGATTGATCGACTTGTCGAACAGGTTGAAGGTCGAATTGAAAAATCAGACTATAACAGCCAAGTTAATGATATTCTTCAAGAAGTATTAAGAGATTTTAACCAAAGAGATTCTCCAAAAACTTGGGAATATATCAATACCCTAAAGGATGCAATAAATGCTGGCATAGAAGGAACAGTTGACCTAGCTTTTGGTGGCTCAGTTCGCAAGCATACCTATGTCAACGGTTTGAGTGATGTTGATTTATTAGTGCAGATCAACAACACCTCACTGGTACAAAGTTCACCTCGGCAAGTTTTAAGTCACTTTGAATCCCAAATCAAAGCTGCGTTAAGCAATATGGATGGAGTTCAAGTGTCATCTGGTAATTTGGCGGTAACAGTGTCTTATCCAGATGGGACAAAGCTGCAACTATTACCTACTATAAGAACAGCTTCAGGATTCCGAATCGCAAGTTCTAGAGATACAGAACAGTGGAGTAATGTTGTGCGTCCAATTTCTTTTGCTCGCAAGCTACTCCCTTCCCGCTGTAAGGCATGGTAAAATATGAAATAAAAAGACAGTAAAAAAATGAACCAAAACGAAGCGCTTCTGAACAAGCCGTTAGATCTCAAAGATTGGCAGAAGCAGTTCAATCGACATCA
>NZ_NDHW01000155.1 GCF_002251945.1 Pseudanabaena sp. SR411 | reverse complement strand
ACTGGGTTTGTTTTTAAATTCACAAAAGTGTTGGTATAGCGTCACAGTATAAAACCCAAAAGAGAGTTGCCGCGCGGAGCGCGGCAACTCTCTTTTGGGTTTTATACTGTGACGCTAGAATATCAATGTTGTCTTTCAGTTACAACTCCAATGATTGCCACCATTCAACGTCGTTATAGTCTCGATGAATATCGCACGATCGCCGATACCTCCGAAGAAAAATGTGAATACCACGATGGAGAAATTGTTACAATGACTGGTGGTACTGTTAAACATAGCCGTATTAGTCGAAATATACTCAATCTTCTGGATAATAAGCTGCAAAATACGAACTTTGAAGCAATTAACAATGATTTACGGCTATGGATTCCTGATTATCGGCGTGGCGTATATCCTGATGCAATGGTTTTTGATGGGGCTTTACAATTTAACGGCGAGTCCCAAGGGGATGCGTCCCGCCGCGAGGATGAAGTTTTAAATCCAGTTCTAATTGTAGAAGTGCTTTCGCCATCAACCGAAGAATACGATCGCACAGATAAGTTTCGGATGTATCGGTCTATTCCGAGTTTCTGTGAATATCTCTTAATTCGCCAAAACAAAATTTTTGTGGAACGCTATAGTAAGCAAGCACAAGTCTGGACATACAGAGATTTTGATGGTGTAGATCAGTCAATTTTGCTGGAGTCGATGAATATTGAACTAGCGATCGCCGAAATCTATCGAGGTGTTGAGTTTTAAATGTAAATAGGGCATGATCTTAGAAATCGCTCGTGCAGAGAAAAAGCAATGATATCTGGTTTTAAACATTTGAGCGTGAAACCCATAGTCAAAAACTTGAGATTTTTACCCTTGGCTCTTGTGGGGCTAGCTGTGTTTGCCCTTAACGCCAATCCCGATATGCATCCTTATCTGCAAATTTCCATAGTTTTACTAGAGGCAAAATTGGGAATCCTCATAGTATATTTACTAGCTAAGAAGATTTCCAAGCCTGTAAGATAAGCCTGTAGTTACACATTAACAAAGTTTTAAGAGGTAGCGAGTAATGAGGACTAGAACTAGTGCAATTCTTTGGTGTTTCTTTCTGGGAGCATTTGGAGCGCACAAATTTTATCTAGGACAATCTGGTTGGGGATTAATTTACCTACTGTTTTTCTGGACAGGCATCCCCTCACTTGCTGCGTTTATCGAGTTTATTATGTTGTTGTTAATGTCTGATATTGAATTTAACCGTAGGTTTAACGGTGTGATAAATCAAGCCACAGCCTCGGTTAGAGACTCTACCGCAGCACTGGGCGATCTCAAAAAACTTTATGATGACGGTATAATCACGGCTGAAGAGTACGAAGAAAAACGAAAAAAGCTACTTAAAAATATTTAGAAAAAATATTTAGAATTATGTCTCAACCTTCATGGTTTGATCAAACACCATCATGGGTTTGGTGGTCTTTTGTACCAGCATTGGGTGGTGGCGCGATCGCCTATGCTGGTGTAAAGTCTGGCTCTAATATTTGGATTGGTATCGGTGCAGGCTTTGTCACTGCTGGAATTGTTTTCTACTCTTCCCCATATCTTTCTGGCTTTGCGACAATTGTTTGGTTTGCCCAAATTGCGACAGCCTTTGCGTTGAAGCGTGAATATTTAACCAAGACTTATCCAAAGCATTTAGCATTGCCTGAAGATGAAAAACTATTTAAGGCGATCGCTGCTACTCGTCCCAAGATTGAGTTTAATGGCTGCTCTAAGAATGACTTAGTTAACGTTTTAGGATTACCGATTGTCTACGCCAATGATATTGACTCATTAAGGGCTGAAGGGCATATTTTCACTAGTCTCGAAGAACTGCACGACATTCTCGAAATTCCTAACGCAACTCTGCAAAAAATCGCGCCAATGGTAACCTTTGGCTATGACTATCGCCAAGAGACAAGTTATTCATGGAAGCGAGTTAACTCCATGACTGTTGATGAATTGATGGCGATCGGTATGGAACTAAACGTAGCGATCGCGATCACTGAGGAGCGACAACGACGTGGTGAATTTAAATCGATTATGGATATCAAAAAACGTACTGGCATTCCCTTTAGTTCATATCGCCAACTTACTTAAATAGAATAAGAAACCAAATTTTTTTGTTGTGAGGCTTCGCCACAAAAAAATTTGGTTCCTTATTCTGCTCCTAATTGTTAGAGGCTTATCTATGTTGATTTTTAGAACATCTTTAAAAGAGAATTTAGCCAAGCATCAACTATGGTTAGAGAGTCATGGTGAGAAAGGTCACAGATTTAGTGCGGCTGGAGCCAACTTAGAGAAAGCTGATCTCAGTGGCGCGAATCTGCGTAAAGCTAATCTCAGTGGTTCTAACCTTAGCGAAGTTAATCTCAGCAATGCTAATCTCAGTGAAGCAACTTTATTTGGCACAAAGTTGAGTGGTGCAAATCTTAATGCGGCGAATCTGAGCAGTGCCTCGCTGAGTGGTGCTGAACTTCAAAATGCATCGCTTCAGAATGCAGATTTGACCGAAGTACTTCTTTGCGAAGCTAATCTAAGTAATGCGAATCTGATCAATGCTAATTTACACAAAGCCAATCTCAGTCTCGGTATACCAGAATTTGTCAAAGCAAAAAATATTCAGGCAATCTTGTCTGGAAACACAATTCCTTTTGTGAATGTCAACCAGACCAATCTCAAAGAAGCAAATCTCAGTGGTGCGAATCTCAGTGAAGCAAATTTGGATTTTGCAAATCTTTTTGAGGCAAATCTCAGTGGTGCGAATTTGCAGAAGGCAAAATTATTTGCCGTAAATCTTAGTAAGGCTAATCTCTCTAATGCAAGTCTTGAGGGTGCTGATCTATTTCGATCGCAGGCTTTAGGCACTAACTTTAGTTCCGCAAATCTCACAGAGGCATGTATTGAGGAATGGATTATTGATCGCGATACCAAGTTAGATGAGGTGATCTGTGATTCTATCTATTTAAAGCATCTTCTTAGAAGCTTGCCTGATTATATTCTCAGAAAATATAGCGATCGCCGCCCATTTAATCCCAAGGCAAAATTTGCTCAAGGTGATTTTGTCAAATTAGTGAGCAAAATAAATCAAGGTTCCGAATTAGAGAAGCATGGCTCTGAGGTTTTACAAGAACACATTCTCATTGAAGAACTACATCAGATTTTTGAACAGCTTTCTGAGCAATATTTACAACGCTATGTTGATGCATCGGAAAGCGATCGCCTAGCCATCCTCAAATTAGAAATTCGCTATCAAGCTAAAAATAATCTTGCTTTTAGTGAACGATTATTAGAGGCGATTAATTTGCCAAGTCAAGCATTAACCGATCTGTTACAAAATAATTCTTTTGTAACTGTGTCTCCTCAAGTCATCGCAACTTTCTTGTAGCATAACCAGAAAGTACAGCGTTTTGCGCTTTCTTGAAAACCAGAGAAATTTTAAAAAAGCTTGCAAAGCAAGCTTTTTTAAAATTTCTCTGGAATACATAAGTCCTAGAAAGTAAAGGCGGCGTATATCGCCGCCTTTACTTTCTAGGACTTATGACCTAACTTTACTGACAGCTATATTTTATACAGATTGAATAAATAGAATGGCAACTTGGCAAGCAATAGTGTCGCTGGTTACCTTTATCAGTGTAATTTTTCTACTGATTACTGAGTGGCTACATTTTACGATCGCCGCATTCTTAGGCGCTTTAATCCTGATCGTTGCTAACGTGATGACCATGCCTGAAGCCCTTGGATACATTGGCAAGAGTCATGGCACATTAGGGCTTTTCTTCGGCGTGATGGTCATGGTACGCGCCTTTCAACCTACTAAAGTCTTTGAGTATCTTGCCACGCAAATGGTGATCTTGGCTAAAGGAAGGGGCGATCGCTTGTTATTGGGCATAGTTGCCATTACTACCCCAATCTGTGCAGTTCTCCCTAATGCCACAACTGTAATGTTACTAGCACCACTCATTCCGCCTATGGCTGAGGAAATTGGGGTGGATTTTGTACCATTGTTAATTTTGATGGTGTTTGTGGCAAATAGCTCAGGATTATTAACAATTGTTGGTGATCCCGCAACTTATATTGTCGGTGATGCGATCAATATGAGTTTTGTCGATTATTTACTCAAACTTAGTCTCGGTGGGGCGCTTGCTGTTGGCGTGATTGTTGCCATACTGCCATTTCTATTTCGCAAAATTTGGAACAAAAAGTTAGAAAATCTTGAGCGTCTTCCTCATCCTACGATCAATCACCCCCGTACTCTGATCGTTGGTGCAATCATCACTGCTTTTGTACTGCTATTTTTTGTAATTGGTGAATCATTACCAATTCCTGTACCTCCAGCAACCATAGCCTTACTAGGATCTGCCCTTGCGTTGATGCTAGCGCACCATAGCAAAATTGACACTGTGCAGCATATTTTGAGGGATGTGGATTGGAGTACTTTAATTTTCTTTATGTGTATTTTTGTGCTGATTGGGGGACTGGAAAAAACAGGGGTAATTGGCAGTATGTCAGGATTTTTGGGAGTAATTTTAGGAAAAAATATTGCCTTTGGTTCGATTAGTCTGATCTTTTTTGTAGGATTAATTTCCAGTGTTGTCCCGAATATTCCCCTCGTGGTGGCGATGGTTCCCTTACTCAAGCAATATGTGGTTAACGTCGGTTTAGCTAGTTCGGAGATTATCTCTCCCGATTTTGCAGGACAACTACCAGCGATCGTGTTGCCTCTGTTTTACGCGATGATGTACGGCGCAACCCTTGGCGGAAATGGAACTTTAGTAGGAGCTTCGGCAAATATTGTCGCCGCAGGTGTTGCTGAGCAGCATGGGCGGAGAATATCATTTAAGACATTTTTGCGTTATGGCATTCCTGTAATGATTTTGCAACTTGTAGTTGCGGCGCTCTATGTCACCTTGCGATTTTTGATTTTTTGATGAAGTCCAAATAAAGAAAGGCGGCGCTTCGCGCCGCCTTTCTTTATAGCGAATTTGATTTTGCCTACGGCAAAATCAAATTCGCTATAAAGGATAGATTTTAATTGGGAGTAATCGCATGAGAGATTGTCCTAGGCGATAAGCCTGCGTGTCATACATTGGTAACTCGATCGCCGCAGGGAGACTTTGCATAAAGCGCCGCGCAATCTCCAGATCGCAACCTGAAATATTTTTAAGCTTATTGCCCGCATCCAGCAAGACACTGGAATTGAGGGGTGGTTTAGCGCGTAACTGCCAACGTTTTGGTAAATGGAGGTTACCCAGTTCAATGCGTCTCAGTCCTGAAATTGAAGCTAATAGTGTCAGGCGATCACCTACTTTCATCACCTCATCATCGGATGGCATATAGAACTCACTATGCCCATCAGCTTTAGGAGCGCTAGTTTTTAGATAAACTGGCACAACGATATAACCATAGGCAATTTGCGAAAGATTTTTGCCTATTAATGTATCATTCTCAGAAATGATATATTCCGCGACCAAAACTGTGCGCTGATTGAGGCGAAATAGACTTAACATATTTTCCCCAAATGCTGCTCCTGCAAAGGCTTCGGCGGATAAGGCATAGGCACAAAAAGATTGAGAACTGGGCAGAAGTTCCGCTAGGTTTTCACTGAAATAGCGATCATAAGTACGAATAGCAAGATTCATTTGGCGATTAATTCTTTTGGCTGCATCACGGGCTAGTAAAGCAGTTTCGAGATTGAGCATTTGATCGTCGGTGACCGAGAGAATACTCTTGGCTGTAGCCAGATTTGTTTTTGATAGCTCTTCGATAATGTTGCCTGTGAACCAAGGTACTTTGTCCGCCAGATCACAGTCGTGGGGATTTTCACTAACGATCACAAAGGGAAGTTGTAACTTGAATAGAAGATCCGCAATTCTCTGACCCAGCCGACCAAATCCAATCAGGATAATATGATCGCGTCTGGGAATAGGTAGCGATCGCTTAAAAAACTCAAATTTGGAACTGAGAATGCTATCGGCAATCAATCCGACTACACCTAAAACAAATAGTAGACTGATCAAGGTAATGGATAAGCAAAATATCACCACCCACAAAGGTACTTGGTCTTCGCTCAGTCCTCCAAATACATCCCCAAATCCTCCTAACAACAAGATCATGCTTGCCGAAACAGCCTTTTGCCATGAAATATTCGGCACATTAAAGAATAAAACTACTGAGCTAATTCCCCATAGGGTAATTGCAGTTATCACGCCCCATAGAATGAGACGACGCGATCGCACCGCTTGAAACCAAGAGCTAATCTGATGCCATTTCGACTTCCAAAATGCGGAACCTGTAATTTTGAGCAGCAGTTGATCAATTCTTTGCAAAGCTGAAGAACTGGGATGAATAGAAGGAAAATCAGTTAGTTGAGCAAGTCGGCTAGGCGTGGAGAAATCATTTTCCACAAATTCAATGAAGGCTACTCGATCGTCAACATGGATAATTGTATCAGGTTCCCATTGAAAGAAGAGGCGATCGGAGTTATGGTCAGTGACACTCAACAGGCGAGAATATTTTTTATGTAGGAGATAGGCAGGCGTTCTCAAAAAACGATAGTCATTTGGTTCTACTAAACGTTCCACTACCCTTAATTTGCGATCGCCTAGTTGAAATAATCCTAATGTCCCTCCGCCTAATCCTGCCACGGCAAAGGAAGCGGCAGGGAGATCTACAGGATCAAGGGCAACAAAGTTTCCTAATTGATCTTTAAGTAACTGATTAAGATTTTGACGGGAGGAGCGAACGACAATATGCACATTGGGATTGAGACGACGGGCGGCGATCGCGGTTTCAATGTTCACATTCTCATTACTGGTGACTAGCAATATCGCTCGACAGTTGTCGATTCCTGCTTTGATTAGGATTTCAGAGCGCCGACAATCTCCTAAAATTATGGATTGATCAAGGAATTCTGAGAAGTTATCAAACTCCATAATTTCTGGATGGACTTTATCGATCGCACAAATTTTTACTTCATATTCGCGATAGGCAAATTTCTTTAAGTTAAAGACAGAATGCTGTCCTAGACTGCCTAAGCCACAGACAATAAAGCGATCGCATACACTTTCACTCTCTGCGTTTAGATTAGTTCCTGAATTGGTAGTTGGCTTTGAAGTTTCTTTTTCTTTGTTGTTTATGGCTAGATGATCTTGATCAAACTCTATGGTTTCGATCCATTGTGGTAAGGGCTGCCCAAACCAGAATGCATAAATTCGTGCAGTCTTGAAATTATGATGGTCAAAGCCATGACAACATGTGGCGATCGCTTCTACTAGCACTTGGCGATCGCCAAAATAAGTAGACTCCAATAAAATATGTAACTCTTGAGGCTTTTGTCTGACTGTGACATTTACTTTGATTTCTAGGTCAAGCAAGCAATTTTTAATCTGTACAGCAAGCGATCGCATTCTTTATTCACGTTTTCAAACTAATAAATCTGCAAAGAACTTAATCATAACCCACGAACATTAATAGAAGGTTATCTTGACATTTTAGCAAGAATGAAAATGGCGGCGCGAAGCGCCGCCATTTTCATTCTTGCTAAGCAATGCTGCTCCGCTTGCGGGACTCCTTATAAGAAGTCGTCACATTCCGTAACCCTGATTTCACCATTTGCTGTTCGAGAATTGCAAAAAAGCGGCGACGATCGCTTCCAGTGACAACAGCCTGATTATGCGCTTCGGCAAGCGCCACAGGGTAGCCATAGCCTTTCTGCACTTGCGCGAGAATGATTTGCAAAGCTTGCGATCGCAAGTTCACATCCAGAGCAGTCCAAGCTGGCATCTCAATTCTGGCAATTTCTGTGCCGACATGGAGGTAGCAAAAATAAATCTGATGTTCGCCATATTCCTGCAAAATCCTCGCATGGCTTTTCCAAAGAGGACTACATTCGCCTACCTTCAGCAATCGACTCCATAAAGTGCCATCACGCAAGGGTTGAATTTGACTACAAGGTGCAGAATCTAGAGGCTTAGTCGAACAATGGGTATGGCAATCAGGCTGCTCAAAAGGACAGAGTTGCAAACGCAAAAAGTTTGTAGCTTCAGCAGCACGGGGAGCGCTGATGTATCCTGCCAAGGGAATGTGTTGAGCCTTCAGGGCATCCCATGCTAAGAGAATATCTGGCAAAAGTTGCGATCGCGCATCGGCAGGAACTTCGTCAAATTCCCAATGAACTAACGCACCATCAGTAAATGCTAGCATTGGCAACTTGGGAGATTGCGCTCTCGTTTCTATAGCTAAATTCGCTAGAGCCACATTTTCGGCAACTGTACGCCGCAATGTCATCCATTGCTCAGTCTGAATTCCCCATTGTCGAGCTTTGTAGAGATCTTCCGTTTTATAAAATACTTCAGGAATATTATCAAGTAATGGATAGATGCCAGAGTTATAGTAAATCACTACTCGCCCAATATTAATCAAATAGCAATAGGCGATCTCATGGCGACTGGGTGCAATTTGGGAACCATCGGTGGCTAAGACTATGTGTGGTGTAGTAATAGGGGCGACTGCTAGAATTTGCAATAAAGGTTCTACTGGTTCAGCACAATTAAACATGAGGCGATCGCGAAATTGCTGACTTTGTTGGCAGAGCAAGGCTTGATTGACAGTGGCTTGATGAAATATGGTTTCCGCGCGATCGAGTTTAACTGTCAACTGCTGAGCCTCTTTCTGCAATTGTTCAGACATGCCCTGCATCTGTCCCATCAACTTCTGTAAATCCAGCATAAGTACTTCTCTAAATTTTCTAGTAAGGATTTGAAGACTTCCATATGTAGCAATTTTTGATCGTAAAGCGCTGTAATACCTGTAATCATTTTCTATCAAAGATTGATTGGATAAAATTACTGATAATGTTCTAGATTTTGTTGGCGAGCAAATTTTTGCCTCAACTTTTTTCAAATTCCAAAGCGATCACAGAAGGCTCCAATATCACTAATCTTTTTAAACTTTTTCCTTTGCTTCTACAATAATGCGATTGCTTTGTAAAATATTATTGATTTGATTAAGAACTGCAAAATCTTCTTCAGGAAGGTTGAGAGCATGTGATAGTTGTGGATTCTTCTCTAAAAAACTAAAGGCTTGACGAAACTCGTTGGGCGTTGCGGCGATCGCATTGTCAAAATGGCAAGGAACAATCCGCACAAAATTCCAACTGGCAACCCTATCCGCCCACGCAATTACCGTTTGCGGATCGCGATTGAGAATGAGAGCCTGAAGAATTGGCGCGACGAAAATACGTCCATGACCGCGTAGAGCTTCAAAGGATTGATGCCAGTTATATTTCCAGCGAAAAGGGTATAGACCGAACAAGGCTTTGTGCGATCGCTCTGGCGCTTTAGCGATATCTAGTAAGGCTTGGAAAAAGGAAACAGTTTCCAAAACTTGGGGACGGAAATAGAACAAAAATAATGCCGTTCTTTGCCAACCACGAATCCGATTTACTTCTGTATCGACAATTGGCTCATCCGCACCATCTCTAGCATGGAATAGCAATGGATAGGGATCGATTTGTAAGATTTCTGGTGGCTTTTCAGGAACAGAAACAATCGTATCGGTAACTAAAAGCGTCTGCGATCGCTTGTCAAATAGCGCGACCTCTGCAAACCGACCTAATCCCAGTTCAATTGAGCCAAGAATCGCATAGTCAAACTGATCGGCAAAGGGAACCTTCGAGCTATCTTCAGGTAACAGTGATGTACGTCCCCAAGGCATACCTAACCAACTGAGTGGTAAATTAAATGGGAAGCTCCATTGGTGCGGCGAGACATAAACGTGAGCCTTGGGAAACTGCCGCGCAAATGGCCCCACAAAAACCTTATGCTCAATTCCTGAAACTGTTGGCAAAATGATGTATTTAACCTCGCCATGCTCGGCAACCAATTCATTAACGAGGCGAATACATTCTAGAGTCGGGGCGACGGGGGCATATACTAGCAGTCCACCAGCCGACAACTTCACTACCGTCATTCTGATCGGTACGACCACATAAAAAATTCCCTGAATCTGCTCGAATGTCCAGATCGCATCCTTGACAATTTCTTTACGAATAGTGCGTCTCTGACCATAGGGATAAAGCGGCACGACCTGCCAAAATTTCCACGACCAGTCCTTTGGGCTGCTTGGCTCATGCTCAGACTTGTGATGTGTTGCTTGGGCGGTCATTAACCTCGCTCTCAGTACGCATACTATTTACAGTGCAAATATCATAATGCGATCGCTAACACCAATCAAACTTTCATTAAATAATCATGTTTATCCGATCTTTACCACAATAAAATAGAGGCGACACTTCGTGTCGCCTCTATTTTGTAACAGGAATGGTAGGACTCGAACCTACACAGATCGATTTAGAAGATCGATGCCCTTCCACTAGGCGACATTCCCAAATAAACATAGAGAGTGGGCAAAGCCCACTCTCTATGTTTTAAAGCAAGCGCTTTGCTTCACATAGCAGTCCTGTTTCAGGATGAACATAAAATTCGTCATATCTTCTGCCAAAACAGCCATCGCCAAGATAGCGAGGTTGATATGGCTTACGACAGGGCTTACCATCGACGATTTCGACATAGCGCTCCACATACTGCCAAAGATGCGTAACCACATGCTGTCCAGTCACCGTTCTTTGGTCAAGGCGATCGCATAATTTGCTATACACCAGATCCCAAGGTTGACCCACATGCGATCGCAAAAATCGCCGTAATGGAGCTAGATGATCGGAGAAGTATTTAGTTTTCTGTCTTACTTTGATCAAGTAGGGACTTAGCAAACCATCTTCGCTAGCTTCAAGGGTTAGACGATCGAGTTTCTTTCGCACACCTTTTAATCTACGCGAACTTTGTCTCATGCCACCACGCGGACGTTCGATCACAATCTCTTCGAGGCGATGTTCGCTCATAATCTCAAATATCTAATAACGGAGTTCTGAAAGCTGATGATGAAGTACAGAAATTTTAATGAATGGGATAAGTCGAAATGCAACATGATTGTTCTCCTGAATTAGTAAGTAATGGATTTCTCTGTAGAAAAAATCCATTACAGGTTTTAAGCTGATGACAGGAATTGAACCTGTAACATTCTGTTTACAAGACAGATGCTCTGCCAGTTGAGCTACACCAGCAAAAGTATTTTTAGATTCATCGTGCAAAGCACGATGAATCTAAGTGATATTTGGTTGCAGAGGCAGGAGTTGAACCTGCCGATTTTGAGGTTATGAGTCTCAAGAGCCTCCCTTGCTCCATCCCTGCATAGCTTTTCCAATTCAAGAAAAAATTGCTTTGCAATTTTTTCTTGAATTGCTCTCAGCGCTTAGCACTGTATCCAAGTGATAGGGATTGAACCTATGACCTTCTGCTCCCAAAGCAGCCGCGCTACCTCTGCGCCACACCTGGAAAAGATAATAAAAGCAGTGCAAAGTACTGCTTTTATTCAATACTCCTGAGAGGACTCGAACCTCCAACGCTTCGGTTCTAAGCCGAACGCCTCTTCCATTGGGCTACAGGAGCAAAAAAATCAACTGCCTTGGTAGGGATTGAACCTACGACCTCTCGCTTAACAGGCGATCGCTACCACCACTGAGCTACAAGGCAATAGTCCCCGTTTTAAAAATGGCTTTGCTATTATTAAAACCTCAAAACCTTACTAGGTAATGATTTCAATCATGTGAAGTGTAGTTACACTTCACATGATTATGGGATAAGCCCCTTAGGTCAGAATTGAACTGACGACCTCCTGTTCTTCAGACAGGCGCTACTACCAACTGAGCTACTAAGAGTAATTTTTTACAGTTTTGGATTTGTGATGATTATTTAGTTGTCAAGGTTCAGAGACATTTGTAATTGCTTTGTAGTATACTTGTAGTATACGTAATACTACGTAATTGTCAAGCAGTTTCTCAAAATAATTCTGATGCTCTTTGAACCCACATTCCGCTCTCAAAGGAAGAAAAAAATAGACCTGTACACCCTCTAAAAGCTAGTGGTGGATAGGTTCTCCGTCATTATCGTATCTTTAAGCTGTCTCTAAATAACCCAAGTTGCTACCTATCAAAAATTGCTTTAAAACACGTTAGAAGTAGCCTCGACAAGCCCTAAATAGCGTTATTTTCATAAAAAATCTAGCAAATTTTATTTTAAATTATGTTTTGAGCAAATAGGTAGCAACTTGGGTTAAATAGTAGTTCTATAATCCAGTAGTATTCAACATCAGACGATCATCAAAATCAGTCACACGATTCATCTATTACAGGCCGACAACGCTTGATACCTGCGTGTGCGTGTTCACAGACCACTCGTTGACGACTAAATTCTCGGTTCTCCTGTTTTTGTGCTTCAGTTAACTCTTTACCTCTTGGCTTCTTATGCGGTAAATGTACATTTACAAACTCATTTGGTGGTGTGTCACATTTGTTGAGAGATTGAGGGTGATTGAAAGCAAAACTCATATCTATAGGACTTCCGCAAGGAACCATAGGAATAGAAAGATTTTTAAAGATTTTTAATGAGAAGACTTTGGGCTTTGCTGATTATCTCGGCAATGTGCAGTATATCTCGGTGGGAAATCTTTCAGAACATGACAAAACATTTCTATTTTTAATGGATTATCGAAATCGCCACCGTTTGAAAATCCTCGTTCGTGCAAGGATTGTTGAAGACGATCCTGCAATCCTTGCTCAAGTTCAAGATCTAGACTATCCAGCCACCGTAGAACGGGCGATCATTTTTGAAATCGAGGGTTGTGATTGGAATTGTCCGCAACATATTCCTGTGCGCTATTCACAAGCTGTAGTGGAAGCAATGCAAGCTAGAATTAGAGAATTAGAGAATTAGAGCAACTTCTAGCTGAGACTAAGAACTCATAATGGCGTTGTTGCATAAAAAGGGGAGGGAAGGGTAAATTAGGTATTGATTAGGAGAGCAAAACCAGCAAATGACACAGAAATATCAGATCCGCAATTGGTCAGAGTATAACGCAGGGCTAAGACAAAGAGGAAGCCTGACCTTTTGGATTAGCGAAGAAGTAATCGAAGGATGGATAAATCAAACCTTAAGTGGGAAACGGGGAGCATCCAAAGATTATAGCGATATAGCAATAGCGACATTTATTACCGTCAAAGCGGTATACCACCAAGCTAGAAGACAAACGCAAGGATTGTTAGAGTCACTATTTAGCTTGATGGGTATAGATTTACCAGTCCCAGACCACAGCACCGTATCAAGACGGACAGCAAGTTTAAGCGTGACATTACCAGTAATCCCCAAACAGGGGTCAGTGCATTTAGTAGTCGATTCGACAGGAATAAAAGTCTACGGTGAAGGGGAATGGAAAACTCGGCAGCATGGGATTAGTAAGAGACGGACATGGCGCAAACTACACATTGGAGGCGATGAATCAACAGGAGAAATTCTGGCTGCGGTGGTCACCATGAATGATTGCCACGATGGTGAAGTACTGGCCGATATTCTCGAAGGGATTGATGCTGAAATCGCTCAAGTTTCCGCAGATGGAGCCTATGACCATCGCCATTGTTATGACGAGATTGCCCAACATGACGCTAAAGCAGTGATTCCTCCGCGCAAAGATGCCAAAATCTGGGAGCATGGCAATACCAATGCGCCACCCCATCCCCGTGACCAAAATCTCCGCTATATCCGTAAACATGGGCGCAAAAAATGGAAACGGGAC
>NZ_NDHW01000015.1 GCF_002251945.1 Pseudanabaena sp. SR411 | reverse complement strand
CTTTGCTTGTTTCCGTCGTGCTTTCATCAGGGCAACCGCCGTATCTGGCATATAGCCGAGCTGTCGCTTATCTGTGTTCCGCGATAGTTCTCTGGAAATTGTACTTTTGTTTCGCTTCAGGCGACGACCTATCTCTGATAAWGATAACTGCTCAATTACTCGCAGCTTATACAGTTCACTTCTTTCTGTGGTGGTAAGATCGACAAAGCTCATGAGGGTATCCTAATTATTGTGATTAATATCAGAATATCCTTGTGAGTCCTTTTACGCAAAGATCTCTAGGTGTTGCATTTCATCCTTGAATTGGCGCTGGAACGTCTAGAGCGAGAAATTCAGCGCACCAAAGAGCGATATCCACAAGCCACTTATATCGGTATTGCTGATGGGGCAACGTCAAACTGGTCATTTCTCAAGGGGCATACAAGTGAACATATTCTTGATTTCTATCATGCAACAGGTTATCTCAGAGCTGTCGCCGTTGCGCTTTATCCCCGCACTGAGAGATTGAGCATAATTAGTGGTTGACGAGACGGTGAAATTGTTGCACCAATGTTATTCGAGGACTACTGTAATGCTAACTTAGTAACCCAAGTTGCTACCTATTTGCTCAAAACATAATTTAAAATAAAATTTGCTAGATGTTTTTATGAAAATAACGCTATTTAGGGCTTGTCGAGGCTACTTCTAACGTGTTTTAAAGCAATTTTTGATAGGTAGCAACTTGGGTTAGTATGTAAATGGGTAGAAGAGGTTCTTGTCCCAGAACTATTGCCAGAGCAAATATTAGTCATCGATAATGCTAGTTTTCATCCACAGGAAAGGATTAGGCAATTAGTCCGTCAGACTGGATGTGAGG
>NZ_NDHW01000154.1 GCF_002251945.1 Pseudanabaena sp. SR411 | reverse complement strand
CGGCTTCATATTTTAAAGTTTTTTTCTCCCACCTGCCAACGCTATTATTTGCTCCCTGCACCTGTTTCGTAATTGTTTTTCTCATTCCATTACGAGCGGAATGTGGGCTAAAATTACTGTTAGTAACTTATTCATCTTGCAGATTTATGAATGTAAGTTTTCCAATACCACAAGAACTTGAGTCCTATGTTCAAGGTCAGATTCAGTCTGGATCTTATGATACTGTAGCGGATTATTTTTTGGCGTTGCTAAATCAAGATCGCAAAAGAAGAGAGGCTCAAGAAAAATTAGCAAGTTTGTTACAAGAGGGTTTGGACTCAGAAGCTGAATTAGCAACTTCAGCGTACTGGCAGGATCTTCGTTTGTCAGTACTTGGAGAAAAGCATTAGTAGGTATGGCTTTTCAGATAATTGTTCGCGATCGCGCTACCCAAGATATTAGGCGACAGGCAAATTATATTTTAGCGATGGGCAATCGAGATGCGGCTGAAAGATTTCTAGGATTTGCTGAGTATGCTTTCGCGCAGCTAATGACAACTTCCATTTCATTCTTTTCTCATGCGAACTGACACGATTTTTTATAAACTCTTTCAAACTTTTAATACTCTGCTGTTTGAACTTCTCAATCAACCGTTTGAAGAGGGGTATGAGTTTATTTCAGTGGAGGTAAAGGAGAAGGCTTTTCGATTTGATGGCATCTTTGCTCCTGAAACCATAGATAAGCCGATTTACTTTGTCGAGGTACAGTTCCAGAAAAAAGCTAATTTCTATTGGGAGTTTCTCAGCGAGATTTTGTTGTATCTCAGTCAATATGAGCCAGAAAATGATTGGAAGGCAGTTGCAATATTTGCCGATCGCCAAGTTGCTCCCACCAAATTATCAAGTTTCCAGCAAGAGTTGATTGATAATCAACGTTTAATACCAATTTATCTCGATGAGTTGGGTGAGTCTGAGTCAGTGGCGATCGCTATAGTTCAGTTAATTACAAGCCCTGAAAGTGATGCGCCGAAAATTGTGCAGGGTTTGAAGTAGCAAAACTTAAATCCTGATATTATGGAATTAGTCGAAGCTGTGCTTGTGTCCAAATTTAAAAACTTAAGCCGCGAGGAGATTGAAGCGATGTTTACACTCAGTGATATAAAAAATACCAGAGTATATAAAGATGCTTTGCGAGAAGGCGAATTAAAGGGTTTGCAAAGAGGACTAAGAAAAGGCTTGCTAAAGGGTCGCCAAGAAATCGCTCTAAATTTGCTGAAGTCTGGTATGGATATTGAGCAAGTTGCTCAGGTTACTGGTCTAAAAGTTGAGCAGGTGCGTCAGTTGCAATCATAGAGATGCCTTACGGATTGCCTGAAGCCAACCGAGTCAACGGATAAGCCTAAATTTAGGCAGCAACTAATTGTCTTTCTTGGATGGGGTGATGGTATAAAACCATTAGCTGTCTTTCTGTTAGGGTTTCGATCGCATAGGCTTTTCCATTGAGGTCGCTAAATTCGACTTCAAAGACTTTAGGTTCGTAAACTTCTACAATTGTGCCGACTTGTCCTCGATATAAGTGATAATTGGGGACATCTTCTAAAAGAGCGACTACATCTAGTAATTTCATAATTATCTCCTTTTAAGGTATGTAACAGGTGACTAAACGAGGAAAATTTTCTTCAAAACGGACAATCCAAACGCTACGAACGATCGCTTGCTTGTCGCGTCTGTTCATCGAAAAGTCAATTATATATTTTTTGCCATAACTATTTTCTCTTTCAAAGGCTGCATTGTAATTTTTGAGTGCTTCTTTTAGGGCGTTGCGGAGTTCTTCTTCATTTTCTTGTCTTAGTCCCAAAACTGACTGAAAGACTCGCGCTTTGTGTTGACCATCGGGATGTTCGGGATTGAGGCAATATCCTGATAGTTTTTCGGAGTCAATTATGGCTTGTTCAGGATTAGGAAGTTTCATCGTTTTTAGGTTTGCTCTTTCCTCAACTCTCTTAGGTATTGTAGATTATTACGAATTGTTTTTGTAGTGGGATGTTCGGTGCCTAGTGAAACTTCAAGAATTGCTAATGCTCGCAGATAGAGAGGTTCGGCTTCGCTGTACTTCCCTTGCGATTTGTAAAGTTCAGCGAGATTGTTGAGGCTGAAGGCGAAATTGGGATGGTTTGCTCCTAGTTGGCGTTCCAAGATCGAGAGAGATCGCAGATAGAGAGATTCAGCTTCGCTGTACTTCCCTTGCGMTYKGTAA
>NZ_NDHW01000153.1 GCF_002251945.1 Pseudanabaena sp. SR411 | reverse complement strand
TAATGCAAAAATTCGAAACCAGCAAATCTATCATATTTTTGGTTCTGCAAGAGGTCTGTTTTATATGTCTATTTCTTCGGTGGGAAAGGAGTAAGCAAAATTTATATTGCTATAAAAGCTCACAAATTAATCTGTCGTACAGAATCTTTACAAATGCAGAAGTTGACGAATCTTTGGGGAAGAATTACGGGGAAATAGCTTCAAGGTTTTTAGCTTTTCCTGTACTTAGAAATAATTATCAAGTCTATTTTGTGTTTCTTAAACCCTTTCGGGGTTTGGTTATTAAGTCACAAAAATGTGATCACACTTTTGTGACTTAATATAATGAGAATGATTTAAGGATTTAATCATTCGTTGACATACCTGAACAACCAAAGTAATATTGCGATTAATGTGGCTTAATTTAAAATCTATAAAATTACAAATAATCCATAAAAACTATAAATAATTATGAGGAGATAATACTATATGGAATGGTACTTACTGGCTTTAAAGAAGTATAAGGATTTCGATGGAAGGTCAAGGCGAAACGAGTACTGGTACTTTGTTTTGTTCAACTTTCTAATTGCTCTAGTACTAGGGTTTATCGATGGACTACTTCGTTTAACTCTCCCTGGCTCGGGGCTTGGATTGCTTGGTGGGCTTTATTCTCTAGCCGTTTTATTACCAGGGATTGCTGCAGGTATTAGAAGACTACATGATACAGGTCGTAGCGGTTGGTGGCTTTTGATAGCATTCATTCCTTTTGTAGGAGCTATTATTTTGATCATCTTTTTAGCTTCCGAAAGTCAGCCTGAAAGGAATCAGTACGATGTAGATTTATAAGATAGAAATTTGATTCTGTCTTAAGTATATAGAGCGAAAAACTGTTTAGATGTTCATGAAAGTAACAAAGATACTGTTATGAAGCTTTATTAGTCGGAAGATTCTAATTAACTTCACAGCCTGATCGAATAAGTTAAGCTGTGAAGTTACAGTCCTGCAAACCATTCATATCCTTCATCTACCCAGTAACCTCGACGTTGTTGAACAAGCTCATTGGTGAAGGTAACGCGAATTACCCATTTTGATTGCTTGTAACCAAGCTTAATCGGAGAAGCTAAGCGCAAAGGTGCGCCATTCTCAATTGGAATATCTTGACCATTCTTTTGATAAGCAAGTAAAGTTTGCGGATGTAAAGCTGAAGCAATATCCCAACTTTCATAATAATTATCGGCGGATTCAAAATAGACATAACGCGCTCCTGCTTTGGGCTGGACTAACTTCGCTAGATCGTATAGACGCACGCCTCCCCACTGCACGATCGCTGCCCAACCTTCCACACATACATGGCGAATTACCATTGATATTAAAGGTAGCGATCGCACATCACTCATGCTCAATTGCATAGGATTATTTACTGCTCCATCTACTATCAATTTAAAAGAATTGGGATTGATTACAGGTGTGGTATCAAAAGAATTAATCAATAAAGCATTAGGCTCAATTGCACTAATGGGATATTCTGGTGCAGGGGTTTTCGCTTGAAAAATCAACTCTTCAATACTTTGATTAAGCGGTTCAAATATAGCTCTAACTTTGTCTGATTGTTGATTGAGTGGCTTAAAAATAGGACTAACTCTCGATCCAGAATCACCACAACTACCTAAGAGTAAGCCCATGCCTGATAGACTCGCATATTGCATTAACTGACGACGAGAAAATCGATGGTGCTGATATTTATCAAATTGCATTTTTGTCATCCTAATCAATCTCTTGAGTAATTTTTGTAAAAGCTAAATAAACATCGAGCGAATCATTTTTAAACCACCCACTTTCAATGATAGAAAGATATGGGCGATCGCAAAAATCAGCACAATTGGAACTGTAAGAAAATGAGCAACGCGGAGATTTTGCCAATTACCAAATAGTCCTGAAATCCACGCAAACTGTACAGGTTTGTACATACATAACCCAGAGAGAATAGCTAGCAGCAGAATGGGAATGATTGCGGTATAAACAAGACGATGCCAAGCATAATTTTTGCGCTTAGGATTTTTGGCTTGGAGCGCTTGAATATCTTTGTCAGAAGCAAAACGATGCTTCCATCGGCGCGTGAGAAAGATATAGATGCCATAAATGAGCAAACTCATGGAGAAAAGCCACATGGAAGCAAAATGCCAATTGCGACCTGCTCCTAGCCATCCGCCCAAGAGTAACTCTTTGGGAAAACGCCATCCTGCGCGTCCTCCAAATACAGGATTTGCGTTATAAATTTGCAAACCACTAGCTGTCATCAAGATTAGCGCAATCAAATTAATGGAATGAAATGCCTTCACAAATATGGCTTGTTTAGGAGCAGGAGCAGTTTTTGGACTCATAACAGGAACCTTGACTTAGTGAATTTTGGCTGCTAATTGTTATAAGAATCTATTCTTTTGTGTGGCGAAGCCGCACCAAAAATAGATTCTTACAGATCAAATAATGGTGGGAAGAAAGGCGCTAACCAAAGTTGGATTTGGATATCCCAACCAAGAATAATGGCGATCGCAGTCATGGAGATCATTAAGCCACCTATTTTCTGTAAAAGCTGACTGTGAGCACGTAACCGCAAAAAAGACTTGCTAAAATATCGACTAGCGTAAGCGATGATCAACATCGGAATACCTGCGCCAAGCCCATAGAACAATAGCAGAACGAAAGCACTAAAAACTTGTTGTTCAGCCACCGCTAAAACGAGAATACTACCTAACACTGAACCTGCACAGGGAGTCCATAACAAACCTAGTTGCGAACCTAAAAGAAATTCTCCCATTAGGTTGACTCTATTTGTCTGCTTAAACTTAGGAAGTGGTAACTTGGATAGCAAAAGATAATTTAACTTCGGAAAAATTGAGAGAATCCCTAAAATCAATAGGAATGCGATCGCCGTAATTCGCATGAAATTTGCTAAGTCTGTCAGCCAGATGCTAGCAATTCCAAGCAAACTGCCTGTGATCGCAAATCCACTCATGGTTCCTGCAACCAAAGCGACGGGCCCATAGCGATGGGTTTGGAGCGATCGCCCAATCAGAATTGGCAAAATGGGCAAAATACAGGGCGAAAAAGCTGTTAATAAACCACCCAAAATCGCTAAGGCGATCGCTAAAGGAGAGAGTCCCATCGCGGTTATCCCAATAATTGTTTGATTGTTTGTTCTGTTTGTGTGTAAGCGCCTTCGCCGATGTGATCATATCGTAATTTGCCTTCGCGATCGGCTAAATAAAGATGCGGCCAATATTCATTTCCATAGGCTTTCCAAGTCTTGAACTCGTTATCCAGAGCCACTGCATAGTTAATACCATGTTTCTGCATGGCATCTTTGATGTTGTTCACATCGCGCTCAAAGGCAAACTCTGGTGTATGCACACCAATTATCTTTAAGCCCCTAGCAGCATACTGTTCATGCCATCGCGTCACATAGGGTAAGGTTCTCTGACAGTTGATACAGGCAAAAGTCCAAAACTGAATCATCACGACATTTCCCTTTAAGTCTTGAATTGACATAGGATTGGAATTTAGCCATTGGGAAATCCCTTGGAATTCTGGTAGTTGTTGACTAATCGAATTAGCAGAAGCGATCGCTTTATCAGGATTATTGGATTTAGGAAGATCAGACACAGGAATTATTTCTGTAGATATTTTAGGAATAATTGGGTTAGAGATTTTTGAAGAGCCAATTTGAGTGGCGATCGCTGCACTCCCTGCTCCCAAAATACCCAAACCTGCATAGGTTAAAAATCGACGACGGTGTAATAAACTCTTGTCCATATTAGCCTCAAGACAAAGGAGCAAAGCCGAAAGTAGCATTAAACTTACGACACCAAACTGCTATAGATTGGTAATTGTCGATCTGAATATCCTTAGGAATTGCATAGCGTTGCTTACCATTAAAACTCTTCAGGGGAGCAATCAATGCGTAGTCTCCTTCAGCGATCGCATAGTCAGGTGGCTTGGATACGCTCAGAATATTTGGCGATCGATGCAAAATCACAAATAGGTCGGGACCATTCTCTGATGTCTTAAAAGTTTGGTCAAGTTCAATAAAATAGGTTCCATTCTCTTGAATAATACTTGCCTTGCCATTAGTAGTATGCTCACCACTGATAAAACTACCAGATCGCAATGTAGTATTGGCTTTTGTATTAGTTTCTTTAGAAGCAGAGGCAATTGGTGTAGAACTTGCCTCTGCTTGAGAAGTTTTGGGGACGTTGGTTGGAATAGAAGCACATCCCAACACCAAAACTACAGCCGCAGTAGCTAGACTCAATTTTTTTGTAATCATAAATAGGGTTCCGTCTAGAATTTATCTGAGGAGCAATTCTAGAACTGCTCCTAAATTTTGTAGTTAATGTGCAGTCTCAACTCAATAAATACAAGGATTGGACTATTGCTTAGGAGATTCAGCGGGCTTACCATCTTTCATAGCATCGCTCTTCATGGCATCATTCTTCATGGCATCGCCAGACTTATCCTTCATAGCATCGCTCTTCATGGCATCATTCTTCATGGCATCGCCAGACTTATCCTTCATAGCGTCGCTTTTCATAGCATCGCTCTTCATCGCGTCGCCAGACTTATCCTTCATAGCGTCGCCTTTCATAGCATCATTCTTCATGGCATCAGCAGGCTTTGCCGCAGGAGTAGATTGAGTTGCAGGAGTTGCTTCAGGTGTCGTAGATGTAGCGGAACATGAAACAATTCCAGCAGTCAAAGCCAACCCAGCAATAAGTCCAATAAATCTATAGTTCATCGTTATAAGCTCTCATTCCAAAAAATTGATGTCAAGTAATCCTTTCGCGATTTACTTATTGAATATACGGATGAGTGAGCAAATTGGATGAAGTAATTTTAAAATCACAGCCCATCGAGGGATTAAGTAGCACAGTAACAACACTTAGAGCATGTTTGAGAAGTTAAGCGAGGCGTTTGATGAGAAATTGAATCATGCCAACATAGAAAAAAGCCTCAGAAGTTTCAGGTAAAAGTTCGTACTCTCTGTTCAATCGACAAAAGCGAGAAAACCATGCAAAAGTACACTCAACCACCCAACGTTTCTGTTGGACAACAAAACCCTTTTGCTCCCTAGGAGGAACAACCACTTGAAAACACCAGTAAAAGGTATGCAGAGTCGCGAGAATGAAAGCTTTACCACTATAACCACGATCTACCCAAATCGTTGATAGACGTGGAAAACGGTCACGAATTTGATTGATTTTTTCTAAACGTATAGTTGTGTCCTTGCGATCATTGAGATTCGCCGCAGTAACTACTACCTTCATTAGTAACCGAGAGTGTAAAGTGAGATGTGTAAAGTCTGGGAAGTATACAGAGAGACAATCTAGACACACAATACCAACACTAAAAAGATGAATATAAGCAAAGAATTGCTAGATGAATTGTTGCAAGAATGTAAAACTCCACCCGACCTATTCGGAGAAGGAGGAATTCTGAAGCAACTGACCACCGCCTTGGTGGAAAGAGCATTGGAAGCAGAACTATCAACTCAGCTAGGCTACGGAAAGCACGAACTCAAACTAGCAGGACAAACCAACAGTCGCAATGGCTATAACGGGAGTAGTGCATCACGGTATCGCATTCCCCTTGGTATGGATGCTGCTAGATAAAAAAGGTAACTCCAAGCGTTGGGCAATTGAGACTTTGTTTGGTTGTTTTAAATCTCGTGTTTTTTGTTTGGAGTCTACGCACCTTCAAGACCCTGAACGCCTTTCTAAACTAATTGCTTTATTAACTCTGGCTTTATGTTGGGCTTTTTGTTCTGGGC
>NZ_NDHW01000152.1 GCF_002251945.1 Pseudanabaena sp. SR411 | reverse complement strand
TTTAGTTTACTCTCAGGGACTCTCTCAAGTTGTTAATTTGTCTCCTCTTCGGCTTCATATTTTAAAGTTTTTTTCTCCCACCTGCCAACGCTATTATTTGCTCCCTGCACCTGTTTCGTAATTGTTTTTCTCATTCCATTACGAGCGGAATGTGGGTTCAATCTGACATACAGCCCATTATCGAACAGCTACAAAATGGGAACCTTATCGGCGATCAAATCTCTGGTCTAGACTTCACCATTTTTAAAGTCCGCGCCAAAAACAGTGATATTCCCACAGGAAAAAGCGGCGGTTATCGTGTTATCTATCAAGTAGTTTCACCTGAGCTAGTCTTGCTCTTACTCATCTATGCAAAATCAGATCAAGCAGACGTAAGTCTAGACGAGATTGAAGACG
This sequence comes from Pseudanabaena sp. SR411, assembly GCF_002251945.1. GTDB lineage: Bacteria > Cyanobacteriota > Cyanobacteriia > Pseudanabaenales > Pseudanabaenaceae > Pseudanabaena. Next base: position 1,199 of record NZ_NDHW01000152.1, on the reverse strand, counting down.
CTATTAGCAAGGCTTAGCTAAAAATGCCAACTTTGCCAATTTGTCACTAATTGTCATCTCTGAAAGACTAAATATTTCGGCGATCGCGATATTAGACAGCAATTTTGGTATTTATCATTGCGATCGCAAACAGCCATTCGAGAGAGAATTTTTAACTACGAATTACGAATTACGAGGAAATTGTAACTCGTAATTCGTAATTCGTAATAGATAAATCTTCCCCCCTTCGCAATTGATATTTTTGCTAACAATCGCGATAAAATGCAGAAAATATTCTTGCAATACTCGGTACGCATTTAAATGACATATTCTCTGCGAATTGTGGATATGGCTGAGAGCGATCGCCCCCGCGAAAGGTTACTCAGTCAAGGAGTTCGCAGTTTATCCAATGCAGAATTAATCGCAATTTTATTGGGGACAGGTCAGGGAGCAGGTAAACTTTCAGCAGTGGGCTTAGGACAACTAATCTTACAAACCATTGGTAAAGATCGCACTAGTGACCCTGTGGCAGCTTTGCAAACTGTCTCACCGCAAGAACTCATGCAAATAGAAGGTGTGGGACCTGCCAAAGCAACTGCCATCTTAGCGGCGATCGAGCTAGGTAAGAGAGCTCTCTATGCCAAGCCTCCAGACTTAACTGAAGTTACTGATCCATCGGTAGCTGCTGCTGCACTCAGCCAAGACCTAATGTGGCAACCGCAAGAACGTCTCGCTGTAGTGATGCTTGATAATAAAAATCGGATTATTGCCCAACGCATTATCACCATCGGCACAGCCACAGAAACCCTTGCCCATCCCCGTGATATTTTCCGTGAAGTTCTCAAAAGTGGCGCAGTGCGTTTGATCGTCGCGCACAATCATCCATCGGGTAACACAACACCCAGTCCCGAAGATATTACGCTCACTCGTCAGTTACTTGAAGCGGCAAGAATGCTTAGTATTCCGCTCTTAGATCATTTAATTTTAGGAAATGGAACCTTTTCGAGCGTTCGCGAAGTTTCGACATTATGGCAAGAAGTTCCCCAGTCAGAATAAAAAAGGAGCGCAAAGCGCTCCTTTTTTATTCTGTTACTCCCTTCCCGCTATAAGATCAGTGAATTAATGAAAAGATAAAATCCAGTGTTTTTCGTAATTGTATTTTTGAGAGAAATTGACTGGATTCAAAAAACTGCTCTAGCTGATTAGTGATATCTCCTAAT
>NZ_NDHW01000151.1 GCF_002251945.1 Pseudanabaena sp. SR411 | reverse complement strand
CATGACGCTTTCCCTCTGCTTGTCTTGCGTCTGGTAATTCTTTGAAGGCTTCCACTATTGCGATCTCTGTCATGGCTTGCTATACCTCTAACATACTTCCCAATCCTATTTTATCTCGCTTTTTTAAGAATGAAATAGCCCTGAATTTTTAATAGTTATTAAAGACTTTATTGATAAATCAAGCAAGCATGATGCTCAAATAAGAAATCATCCTTCTTGCAACAATATTTTTGACTTTTCAGATAAATATACCGAAGAAAAGAAGATTCTAAATACAATTAAAATTAATGAATTTTCAACAAATACTGAAAAAGGTGATGCGTTAGAAAATCTTGTTAAACTTCTATTTTCAAGGATCGAGTTGATAAACTCTTTCGATGTAACTAATAAAGATACAGCCTTAGGACAAATTGATATAAATTTGATAGCTGTTGATAACTCTCTGTACGACGTATGGGGAATGGTAAATGATTATCCATCCAATCTAATAGGAGAATGTAAAAATTATTCATCAGAAAAAGTATCAAGACCAGAAATTGAAAAAACTTGCTGGAGATCTGCAAAAGGTAAAGCGCTAAGTTTTTTTATTGGAAATGGATATAAAGAAACAGCTATCAGTGAAATTGGTGAATTTAATCTTTATAAAAATCAAATTATAAATAATGGAAATGGTGTTTATATTGTCCCAATTTCTATAAGTATGTTGGAAGTCGTTATAGATAACAATTTGAATTTTTGCTATTTTATAAAATGGGCGATTAAAGCGTCAAAAATGATGGCAATTGCGAACTATCTTTAAGTTTAACAGCAATAAATTACGAATATTGTTAGATGCCCTAACTCAAGCAACTAAGCATCATTACTAGTCATGAATTGGATAAGTTTTCTTGCATCCATACTCGAAAAGCCTTCATAGCAGCGCTGCGTCCTTGCTGAAAGCTAATTTCTAAAAACTGCGGTATGACATCACGGATAGGAATATCACCAAAAATAGGGCTTAACTGTGATTCGACATACTCGCCATCACGCAAGATATAAATTTTCAATGTCTCATCGTATAGCCATAGTTCAGGTACGCCAAGGATACGGTAAACATCAAACTTAGTTTTGGAAGTTACATCTACCTCGATCGCTAGATCAGGTGGAGGATCGATGGTCATGTCTAGTTTACGGATACCACGCATAGCGATATTATTTTGAATGTAGAAGCAGTCATCGGGTTCTAGTCCTGCGAGTTTGTCAACACGCTTGAAGGTTGTAGATCCAAACCCTTCAAAATCGATCTCCATTGTCTCCAGAAGTGCTTTTACAAAATCTCCAATCAAGACTTTAATTTTTTCATGTTCAGGTAATGGCATGACAATTTCTAATACACCGTTTAAATAAGCAATTCTTGATCTGCGCTTGTCGCCAAGGTCTTGGAGGATAGATTCAAATTGTTCCCAGTCGATTTCATGAAGGATTGTACTTTGTCCTGCTAAGGTTTCAATCTGTGAGATTCGTAATAGGGTGGTCATCTGCGTATCTCCTAACTTTACTCATCCAGCGATCGCTATTTACAGTTTACGCTATTAGAAAAGATGAGTAGCAGAGCTACTCATCTTTTGACTTTTGGAAAAGTTTATAATTATTATTAATATCTAACGCGATCGCTTAAAACTATGTCTCAACGCCCTGTAACCATAGATGATATTTTCGAGTTGTTTCGTGAAAGCGAACGCCAACGCAAAGAACAACAACGAGAGTTTGAGCAGTCTTTGCAAAGATCTCTGCAAGAATATAAACAGACCTCTGAGCAAGAAATGGCTGAACTCAAAAAAATTGTCGCGCAGACAAATAAGCAAGTCGGTGGGATTACGAGTCGTTGGGGTGAGTTTGTCGAAAATTTAGTTAGACCTGCGGCAGTGCGGATGTTTCGCGAGAAGGGGATTGAAGTGCATTTTACAGCCTTGCGAGTGGAAGCTCAGGATGAAAATGGTTCTATCGAAATTGATGTTCTCGCGGAAAATACTAATGAAGTAGTGGCGATTGAGGTTAAGTCTCATTTAGAAGTTCGCGATGTGAAGCGATTTTTAATCACTTTAAATCGTTTTAAACAGGCTCTGCCTAAGTATCAAAGTTATAGGCTTTATGGGGCGATCGCTGGGATTAAGGTGGATGAGAGAGCCGATGAATATGCCACACAGGAAGGACTATTTCTAATTAAGCCTTCGGGGGATACGGTGGCGATCGCTAATGGTCAGGATTTTGTAGCAAAGACTTGGTGAACGGTTGTAGAATTAGATTATTAAAGAGGTAACTTATTATGAGTCAATATGTTTTGCTTCGTATTCAGTCTCTTCAAGAAGAGCTTGAAAGTTTAAAAAAGATTGTTAGTTCCCAACTATTACATACTTCTCGTAAGAAAACTTCTATCAAAGGTCTATGGAAAGATTTTGAGATTCATGATGAGGATTTTACCGATGCGCGAATGGCTATATTTAAAGATGCGAATAACTGGCAAGAGTAGCAAATCAAATGGATACTTATTTGGTAGATACTCATGCTCTAGCTTGGTTTATTGCTGAAGATAAAAATAAAGACTCTCTGGGATTGAAATAGACAAAAATTTGGTAAATATTGACAAGATTGATACTAGATTGCATTTTAATTTGCGCGATAATCCCGTTTGCTGAGAGATAAACATTGTGACTACGGGATTATGACTAAGGCTCTATCGGAAATTGCTCAAGAAAAAGGAATTCGCTACTTTCTCATTTCCTTCACTGACCTCTTTGGCGTGCAACGCGCCAAATTAGTGCCAACCGCAGCGATCGACTCGATGGAAGCCAATGGCGCAGGATTTGCAGGATTCGCCACATGGCTGGACATGACACCCGCCGATCCTGACCTCTTCGCTATTCCCGATCGCAATAGTCTTTTCCCCTTACCTTGGCAACCCGAAATTGGCTGGATGCCCGCCGACCTCTACATGAATGGCGAACCCGTCAAACAAGCCCCGCGCTATGTTCTTAAACAAGCCCTCAGCCAAGCTGAAGCCCTCGGTTATCGCGTTAAAACGGGTGTGGAATGTGAATATTTTCTACTTTCTGCCGATGGTACAGATATTTCTGATTTAAGCGATCGCGCTAGCAAGCCCTGTTACGATCAACAAGCCCTCATGCGCCGCTTCGATATCATTGCTGAAATCTGCGATGCCATGTTAGCGATGGGTTGGGGAGCCTATCAGAATGATCATGAAGATGCGAATGGTCAGTTTGAAATGAACTGGACTTACGCCGATGCCTTAGTCACAGCCGATCGCCATGCCTTTTTTAAATACATGGTCAAAGCGATCGCCGAAAAGCACGGCTTCCGCGCCACCTTTATGCCGAAACCCTTCCCACATCTAACGGGCAACGGCTGTCATACCCATCTCTCCATTTGGGATTTAGAAGGAAATATTAATCTCTTTGATGACGCAAAAGGCGAACTCGGTTTATCGAGCTTAGCCTATCAATTTATCGGTGGCGTATTGCATTCCGCCGAATCCGTCTGTGCCTTCACCAATCCCACCGTCAATTCCTACAAGCGGATTAATGCCCCCGTCACCAACTCTGGCGCAACATGGTCGCCTAACACCATCAGCTACACAGGCAACAATCGCACCCACATGATCCGTATTCCCGAAGCAGGTCGCTTTGAGTTTCGCCTCGCCGATGGAGCCGCGAATCCCTATCTCCTCCCTGCTGCCCTCATCGCCAGTGGTCTCGATGGCATCAAACATAAACGCGAAGCAGGTCAACGTTATGACAATAATTCCTACACCGATCCGCTTCCCTTTGGTACAGTGAAACAATTACCAGCAAATCTTTTGGATGCGCTGCGATGTTTGCAAGCAAATACGATTTTGCCAGAGGCTTTAGGCTCAGAATTCGTGCAATCCTATATCAAGTTAAAGCAACGCGAATGGAATGATTACAGTACTCGCATTAGTCCTTGGGAATTGGAACATACTTTAGATTGTTAAAGCCCAAAAAGCTGTAGCGCACGCTGCGCGTGCGCTACAGCTTTTTGGGCTTTAATCATGCGTGCTTAACATTTTACGCCATGCTCTAACCATTGCAGGTTCTTGATCGGGTTGGATGTATTCGATCATCAGGTTTAGATCGAGATGGGGAAAGAATTGGCTTTGAGCGATCGCATTATATCCACTGCGATCGCTATTGATATGATAAACTGCAAATTTCCCATTTTGATAAAACCAAACTTCGGTAATTCCTAGTCCCTGATAAACTTCCAATTTATCGATACCGCCACTAGTGATAGTTATCTCGATCGCTAAGTCAGGCAATTCTTGACGCTGACCAATACAGAAGCTTTCATCGGGTTCTAATCCCCTCGCCGTAAATTCTGATTTGCAAGTAGCTGAGCCGCAACTAAAGAGGTCAATATTCATGACATCGGCATAGACATATAGCAATCTCGCAATCAGCGTTTTCAGCATTTCATGCTCTGGCGAAAGCGTCACGATTTCTAATGCTCCTTTGAGATAGGTTAGATGGAGGTTTTGATGTCCAGAAAATAGATCGATGAAGGTTTGGTATTGCTGCCAATTTATATCATGGAGAGCAATACGCGGTTCAGCGATTGCAGGAGCAATTAATTTTTCAAGTTCAACTTGTGGTATATCAAGGGTGATTTTCATCGCTCAAATTCCCTCTTTTTCCTTTGCGAATATTTCACAATCTTCCATGCGAGCAAATAGACACTCTATAGAGGTTACAACATTACCATTCATAAAAAACAAGTGATCGCATTGCTAACTAGTCTACTAGCATTTTAGGAGATCGCAAGAAACGGTTAGCTTAAATATCAAATCATTGCTAAATTGAGAGTAAACCCTCGTATTGCTGAGCATGAACTCCCCGATGGACAAATTTATAGATGAGATTATGGGCGATCGCGCAACCTATGAACTAATGGCAAAAGCGATCGCCTTTATTCGTCAAAACCATCGGCAACAGCCAGACCTCGCCGAGATCGCACAACAGGTACATCTGAGCGAATATCACTTTCAGCGCTTATTTACCAAATGGGCAGGAATTAGTCCAAAAAGATTTTTGCAATATCTGACGGTAGAATATGCTAAGTCCAAAATTGCGGAGACAAAGAACTTATTGGAACTGACAGGAGATGTTGGTTTATCTAGTGCAGGACGATTACATGACCTATTTGTGAACCTCGAAGCAATGTCACCACAAGAGTTTAAGACTGGTGGTAAAGGTTTACGGATTTGCTATGGCATCCATGAAACGATGTTTGGTGATTGCCTGATTGCCACGACAGAGAGAGGTATTTGTAATTTATATTTTTTCGATGGAATGGATGAGCAGGCTGCTGCTTTAATGCTGCGAGAGGAATGGTCAAAGGCGGAAATTATTTGCGATCTCCAAATTACCCAACCAATTTGCGATCGCCTATTTAGCCATCTTCCTAATCTGAATACTGCTAGTCAACCACCTCTCACGCTTTACGTCAAAGGCACTAATTTCCAAATCCAAGTCTGGCGAGCTTTGTTGCGAATTCCTTTTGGTGGGATTACGACTTATCATGGCTTAGGGCGATCGCTTGGTCGTTCTAATGCCGCCAGAGCGATCGGTAATGCCGTTGGTAGCAATCCCATCAGTTTTATCATTCCCTGTCATCGTGTCATTCGAGAATCAGGTGAATTAGGCGGCTATCGCTGGGGATTGGAACGCAAGACGGCAATATTAGGATGGGAAGCTAGCCAATTTGACTACGCTGATTGAGGAGCTTTAGAGTAAGTATCTTTAGCTTAGGTTTAATTTGGTGTCAATTTCAAAGAGCTTACTGCTTCATTAAAAATAGGTCTATAGAAATCTTGATCTTCTGTCTTCATAATTGCAACTATTCCGCATACAGCAGCTGCCAATTGGATAGTTACTTGATATTGAGTTACTGGTATTTTAGTTTCTTCATCAATCATATTAAAAACATCAATTCGCGCTGAATGCTGATCAATATTTTCTATGCGCTGCTCTAATATTTCTAACGTCTGTGAAAAACTGGCCTGTGCCTGTTCCGTTAACAGAATCTCTGATAGCTCTTGATAGTTATTTTGATGATATTCAGCTTCAGGAATTTCAATAATTTTAACTGTTATGCAAGGTGAGTAAGGCTCGCCAAGAGATTGATAATATATATCTGTAGCGTAATTCGTATCTTCGTTACTTTCTTGATGCCATCCAATCGGCAAAGTAATTGCAACACCTGTTTTTTTGCCAGAAAATCGTAATTTGGATGTTGAATTGTTCGCAATATTCATGGGCATAAATGTTGATTAAATATTTAATAATTTGTTTTCTTTTAAATGTTATCTTTACTTTCTTTTACCTCGTTTCCACAAAGCTTTAGGTATTCCCGTAATTGCTCCACCAACACCTCCTAAAGCCCCGCCAGCTAAACCGCCGACACCAGCAGTCACACCACCCGCTAATGCGCCTAAACCACCTCCAATCATTTTGCCAACACCTTTAGTTTTGTTCCACAATCCTCCTTGTTTCCAATTTCCCCTTCCTTCCGCCGCTAGACTAGACCCACCACTCATTAAGGCACGACCCGCAGATCTGCCCATCTTAGCCCCTGTAGACAAACCTTCTATCGCGCCTTTACCTGTTTCATGTGCGCCTACTGCGATCGCACCGCCTACTGCTCCAGCCACACCGCCAGCAACCGCACCGATACCACCAGCAACCGCACCAATACCACCAGCTACTGCCCCTACACCGCCACCGATCATTTTACCAACACCTTTAGTTCTATTCCAAGCACCTCCTTGTTTCCAATTCCCCAGCCCTTCTTTAGCCAGTCCCATCCCTCCTTGAGCCACTTCCTTACCTCCGAGTAATAAGGCTGCTCCTGGTGCAGCAAGTTCTCTACCACGCTCAAAAATAAATTGATTACCTGCAAAAGGATTGTCATTATACTGTCCAACTTTTTGATTCGCACCAATCTGGCTATCCTTTAATCCGACTTGCTCGCGTGCTTCATCATCAATGCCAACTTGTTCTTGTTGTTCTTTGAATGCTTCATCTTGGAGCAAGAATTTAGTATGATTATTGGGACCACCACTCTCTAAATTATGTAGAAAGAATTCAGCATTTCCTTTCCCTGTATATAAACCCGATCCGCCAATATGTTTGCCACCTGCTAGATCAACGATGTCACCTGTGGCAAGATGATGCACAACTTCTGGTCTTTCATCTTCTTCCATATCATTAACATTGTTATTAAATTGTCTAACTTGTTCTTGACTAATACCAGGAGCTTGAAAGGTGACTACTTTACTGATATTACCCGTAAAAGCAGAAGCGGCATGTTGAGCCAATGCACCTCCTAAACTATGCCCAGTCACTACTACCTTTCCACCAGCTTGACTAATTAATCCTTGAATTTGCTCTTGTTTTAATTTAAATGCTGTAAAACCGACAGCAGCTGGATCAACATCAGCGAGAGCGTCACCTGTTTTACTGAAATCCGTTCCTTTGAAAGCTAAAACAGGCAGTTTATCAGAACCCTGTTTGGGCATGATTAATCCACAAAATAAACCCGAACCTTGCACTGTACCAAGCCAATTCCTTTGATATCCTTGATTGTCTAGCCATTGCCCCATATCTTCTGGTATTCCATCTATACCTTTATAGGCTAGTTTATGAGCAATCAATTCATAAACAACATCTAAGCTGTCAACTTTACTTGCAGCATCTCCATTTACTAAATCTCTCTGAATATGAGAAATATCGCTATGCATCTCATTTTGAATCGATGATCCTAAAATTGGAAATTCTTTACTTACCGTCTGTTCCTCTTCCACCTTTTCTTCTACTTTCTCTTGACGTTGAATTGGTTGATTTTGAGCTAGTTGATTAGTTGGTGAATGAATTTGTGGAACAACTTTAGCCGCAGTTGCATCGGCTTCTTTTTCATACTTGTTATTTGGCTCACCAATATTCAGCTTTGCCTGAATTGCCATTTTCCGCGAGATCGCCTTTAATCGATTCTCTGGACTTCTTTGAACTGACGTAGCAGCTTCGGGCGTTGGTGTATTAATTAGCTTTTCTAATATATTTTCAGAAGATTTTAATTTCTCTGATATCGGCTTATTTTGTACTTGAGAAAGAGGTTCTTCCTCTTGAGTTGCGAGTGGAGCAAATGATCTAGTTTGCAGGTTAAGAACTGTAGCCTTTACTGAAGGTATTATTCGCGATAACCTATCGTTTATATTCCCCATGTTTGGTTAACTCCTAAGGGATTCCCCGCAAATTTTGCCACCAAATCTCATTCAAGAAAGGATTATTAAATAGTATCACGAATTTTTTGATCAATAAGCAAAAAGTAATAACCTCAATGCGTTCAGAGATATTACATTCAGAAGTCCAGTCTTGCGAGCCTTGCTGCGAATCCCCTTTGACGGGATTACGACTAAGCAGGGCTTAGGGCGATCGCTTGGTCGTCCCAATGTAGCTAGACGGCGATCGGTAATGCTGTTGGTAGCAATCCCATTAGTTATCTGATTCCTTGTCATCGCGTGATTAGAGAATCAGGTGAATTAGGCGGCTATCGTTGGGGATTGGAACGCAAGACCGCAATATTAGGTTGGGAGGCTAGTTGTCAGAATTAGGTTAGGTGATGTTTCAGCGACACCCAAATTTTCTCAGTTACTTAAACCTAGAGTATCAAGAACCTGATCGGCGATCGCATTATACAAAACATCGTTATCAACCCAATAGGATTGCCCTCTACTTTCAGGTATAGTTGTTATCTCTGTTTCATTATCAATTAAGCCTTCAAAAATATTAGTAATTTTTATTTCTCGACCACTTTCCAAGGTTCGCTTCCCTTTATTTCCTTGAGAATATTTTTCTTCGATAGCATGATTTAATGTAAATTTGTCAGCCCACATTTCTGAAACACACTTACGCATCTTTTCGTAGGGAGTAAGCTCCTTCTTGCGCTCTATTCTTTTCGGTTCATAGGACTGCGATCCTCCGTCTTTCCCATCGTATGTCATCAACTCATCGTATAGGGCATTAGGATTAAAAGCCTTATCTTTTCCTAGCCCCGTAATAGCAGATACGGCTCCTGTTGGCACTGTCATAAACGCATTCCCTGGAAATTTCTTCCCAACAGTCTCCACCATCTTTTTAGCAAAGAATGTGCAGTTATAACCAGTTAATAGGTATTGGGGCGGAGATTGCAGTTGAATTTTTGCGAAATCCAGTGCTTGGTTGTATTCCTTTTTGGTTAATTTATAATCTACAGCTCTTTGGGTAGGATCACTTTCATGAAGAGTATCTGGATAGACAACTTTACCAGGGACGGGAACCGTGGGTTGATTATAGAATTCCTTGGGATAGAATCCAAAACTGTGCCTATTTAACGGCTTAGAATTAGTATCTAATGTCGTCAAATTCACCCAAGTATGACCAACTGCTGACGAAGCCTTTGCTAACTTTTCGATTGCTTTTAGTTGTTCTTTCTCATTCATTGAAGTAAATTGTTCTCCCTCTTTCTCCATTAGCACCTGTTTAGCAGCTTCATTTTTGATTTGGGTATTATTTTTTTTGTTTTTAGAGCGCAGTTTGCGTTTGTTTTCAATTGTCAGAGCCAATCGCTTCTTAGCAAAATCGATGAGGTATGGATTCTCAACTGCTGCAAGTAAGGTTAATTTATAATTATCAGATCCTTCAGAGGCTTTTTCTTCTTCGTTTTTGATCGCATTTAGGGATGCTTCCTTCTCTTCTCGAATTTCATTGATAATCTGTGAAGGGGTTTCACTCTTAATCTGACTACTCTTTTCGCCGAGTACCACTAGAACTTCTTTCAGCAAGCCCGCAATATGTTTGGCTTTAGTCTCATCCGATTTATCTTTGGGGATGTAGTCGATCACGCCTCTTGTCTCTGTGTTAATTCTATCAGTATGTCCTCCCAACCATTTTGTACATAGTCTTTTTAGATTTTCATAAATCGTTTTTTTACGGTCTTCAATATTCTCCGACTCGAACTGTTTTAGACATTGAAGGATCTTGGTGTAAGTACTAGAATCTATTTTAGCTTTAGTGCTGGGACCACCAGCCAGACTCACAAAATCATCTTTTGAGATAAGTCGTTGAATCTGATCTGGAGCTTTATGAACTATCGATTGACCACTTACTCCCTTCCCGCTATAAGATCAGTGAATTAATGAAAAGATAAAATCCAGTGTTTTTCGTAATTGTATTTTTGAGAGAAATTGACTGGATTCAAAAAACT
>NZ_NDHW01000150.1 GCF_002251945.1 Pseudanabaena sp. SR411 | reverse complement strand
TGACTATATATCAGGAAATCAAAGATCGTTTTGGTGAGGGGAATGCAATTGGAAATCTGGGACTCGCTTACTATTCCTTCGGTAAATATGACAAAGCGATCGACTTCCAATTGCAAAGATTAGCGATCTCGCGGGAAATCAAAGACCGTCTCGGTGAGGGGAAGGCGATGGGCAATCTAGGACTCGCTTATTATTCCCTCGGTAAATATGACAAAGCGATTGAGTTCCAATCGCAAAGTTTGGCGATTAAGCGGGAAATCAAAGACCGTCTCGGTGAAGGAAATTCGCTGGGAAATCTGGGAAACGCTTACTATTCCCTTAGCAAATATGACAAAGCAATTGAGTTCCATCTACAAAGATTAGTGATCTCGCGGGAAATTAAAGACCGTCTCGGTGAGGGAGCATCACTGAGCAGTCTAGGAATCGCTTACGATGCCTACGGCAAATATGACAAAGCAATTGAGTTCCATCTGCAAGCTTTAGCAATCTTACGGGAAATCAAAGACCGTCAGGGTGAGGGGAGCCTATTGGGAAATCTGGGACTCACTTACGATGCCCTCGGCAAATATGACAAGGCGATTGAGTTCCAATTGCAAAGATTAGCGATCACACGGGAAATTAAAGACCGTCGAGGTGAGGGACAGTCACTGGGAAATCTGGGAAACGCTCACTATTCCCTCGGTAAATATGATAAAGCGATCAATTTCCAACTGCAAAGCTTAGCAATCGCGCGGGAAATTAAAGACCGTCGAGGTGAGGGAACGGCGCTGAGCAATCTGGGAATTGCTTACTCTTCCCTCAGCAAATATGACAAGGCAATTGAGTCCCAACTGCAAAGCTTAGCAATCATGCGGGAAATTAAAGACCGTCGGGGTGAGGGGAAGGCGATGGGCAATCTGGGAAATGCTTACTCTTCCCTCGGCAAATATGACAAGGCAATTGAGTTCCATCTGCAAAGAATAGCAATCGCGCGGGAAATCAAAGACCGTCTCGGTGAGGGACAGTCACTAGGAAATCTGGGACTCGCTTACGATGCCCTCGGCAAATATGACAAAGCAATTGAGTTCCATCTGCAAGCTTTAGCAGTCTTACGGGAAATCAAAGATCGTAGCGGTGAGGGACAGTCACTAGGAAATCTGGGACTCGCTTACCGTTCCCTCAGAAAATACGACAAAGCGATCGATTACTATCTGCAAAGCTTAGAGATCGCGCGGGAAATCAAAGATCGTAGCGGTGAGGGAAAGGCGCTGGGAAATCTGGGTGCCGCTTATGAGTCCCTCGGCAAATATGGCAAAGCAATCAAATTTCATCTGCAATTCTTAGCGATCACTCGGGAAATCAAAGACCGTAGTGGTGAGGGAAATTCTTTTAATAATTTGGGTACTACTTTTAACAAAGCTAATCAACCTGAACTTGCAATTCTCTTTTATAAACAAGCAGTCAATGTAACCGAAGAAATCCGCAAAGACATCAAAAAACTTGACAAAGACATTCAGAAATCTTATTTAAATACCGTCGAGAAGACCTACCGCCGTCTTGCCGATCTCCTGCTCAAACAAGGACGAATCATGGAAGCATTACAAGTCCTCGACCTCCTCAAAGTCCAAGAACTCCAAGACTTCTTCAAAGATGTCAAAGGCAACGAAAAAACTGCCCAAGGGATTGAACTACTCAACGAAGAAAAAGAATATTGGCAGAGCTTTAACAAACAGAACATCGACCTAACCACAGCCAACACCCCGCAAATCTTGCAACAACTCCGCCAAACTGCCCCAGCCCAAAACATCAAACTCGCCGCCTATAAAGACCTACAAACCAGACTCCAAAAACTAGGCTCCAACTCCGCACTACTCTATCCCCTCATCCTCGAAGATCGCCTCGAACTCGTTCTCTTTGTCCCCAACGCCCCACCGATTAGCCGCTCCGTACCCGTCAAACAAACCGAACTGATCCAAGTAGCCGAAGAATTCCGCAATACCATTCAAAAGCCAGAATCCCTAGAAGTTCTCTACCCAGCCAAAAAACTCTATAACTGGATGATCGAACCGATCGCCAATGATCTCAAACAAGCTAACATCCAAACGATCATCTATGCCCCAGACGGCGTAATGCGTCATGTTCCCCTTGCCGCCCTCTACGATGGCAAACAATGGCTGATCGAACGCTATCGCATCAACTACATCACCGCCCTCAGCCTCACCAACATCGACCCGCAAACCCAACAAACCCCGCGCATCCTCGCAGGAGCTTTCACCGATCGCGGCGGCATCGTGAAAATTGGCGATACCTCCCTTAATTTTAGTTCCCTTCCCGCCGCCCTACCCGAAGTCGAGAATCTGGTTGCTAACTTTCCCAATACCACCAAACTAGTTGACAAAGACTTCAATCGCAAAGCCCTCGAATCCGACAAACTCAACCAATACAACATCATCCACTTCGCCACCCATGCCCACCTCGTCGGAGGTTCTCCCGAAGACTCCTTTGTATTGCTGAACAACAACGAATATGTGACCCTGCGACAGGTCAAGGATTGGAAATTACCCAACGTCGGACTAGCGGTGTTTAGCGCCTGTCAGACTGCTTTAGGAGGCAAATTAAGTAGCGGCATTGAAATCATCGGCTTTGGCTATCAGTTACAACAGGCACAAGCAAGAGCATCAATTGCTACCCTCTGGGAAATCAGCGACGGTGGTACGCAAGCCCTCATGGGCAAGTTCTATGAAAAGATGAAACTTACCAGTTCCTCAGCCGATGCGCTACAGCAAGCCCAAATTGGCCTAATCCGCAGCAATAGCAAAAGCACTGACGAAAAACGCGCTGGTCTGCGAATCACTTGGCAAGGCATCAGACCAGAAGTAGAAAGCCAACTCAATCATCCCTACTACTGGGCACCTTTTATCCTGATCGGTAATGGATTTTAGGGTAAGCCCTCATCCCCCAGCCCCTTCTCCCGCAGGAGAAGGGGAGCAAAACCCATATTATTTTCTCTAGCCCCTCTCCCTTGATGGGAGAGGGGCTAGAGAACCTTCAACATCAGACAACACGATCACAAAGAAATCTTAAAATTTACTCAAAATGCATATCCTCAGATAAGCTAAAAGCTATCAGTAGGTAAAGCCATATCAAAGAGTTTAAGGAGCATTGGTTATGACAAACATCAAGCGTCGTCAATTTTTGCAATTTAGCGGCTCCGCGATCGCCGCGATGGGACTGAGCCAACTAGACCTACTGAACATGGGCGATCACTATGGCAAAGTCCTTGCCCAAAACACACCCCGCAAACTTGCCCTCCTTGTCGGAGCCAATGCCTATCCCAATGCGCCACTCTATGGCTGCATCACCGACACCGAACTGCAATACCATCTCCTTGTCAATCGCTTCGGTTTCAATCCCAAAGACATTCTCATTGTCAGCGACAATGCTGCAATCAAACCCACTCGCCAAGGTATCCTGCAAGCCTTTGAAGACCATCTGATCAAACAAGCCAAAGCAGGGGATGTGGTCGTCTTCCATTATTCAGGACATGGCTCACGGGTGCAAGATTCTGATACCACCGATGGATTAAATAGCACCTTCGTTCCCATCGATCGCACCGCTAAAAAAGTGGGCAACAAAACCGAAGTATCCGACATTATGGGACGCACCCTATTCCTGTTGATGTCCGCGATCCAAACCGATAACTTTACGGCTGTCCTTGATAGCTGTCACTCAGGCGGCGGCAAGCGCGGCAACTCAAGGATTAGAGCGATCACAGGTAGTAATGACATTCCTAGCCCCATCGAACTGGAATATCAAAAACAATGGTTAGCCAAGTTGAGAATATCCCCCGAAGAGTTTCAACGCCGCCGTCAAGCCGTCGCTAAAGGCTCAGTCATCGCCGCATCAAGTGCAGCCCAATTCGCTACCGATGCTAGTTTTAATGGCTTCAGTGCAGGTGCATTCACTTACTACATGACCAAATATCTCTGGCAGCAAACAGGCAACACCTATCTTACCAGTGCGATCGCCAATATTGCTCTGCGAACTACTCGCGACCATGACCAAGATCCAGAAGTGGAATGCAAAAAGACCTGTAAAGCAGGAGACGATGACAACAAAGCGCTGTTTTACTACTTACCCTCACCATTACCCACCGCAGAGGCAGTCGTCACTAAAGTGGAAGAACAACAAGCTGAGCTTTGGCTCGGTGGCATTGATGCCGAAAATGCCCTTGGTAAAGATAGTATTTTTGCAATTGTCGATAAAAAAGACGGCAAATCCTTGGCAACCTTGCGCGTGGATAAACGGGATGGATTGAAAGCAAAGGGAACGCTGATAGATGGAGATGCGAATGCTCTGAAGGAAGGGGCGCTCTTGCAAGAAGAAGTACGCGGTATTCCTAAGGATTTGAGCTTAAACATCGGTATCGATCCTTCCTTGGGAAATGTTGCTAATGTCCAGAAAGCTCTGCAAGGAATTAGTCGCCTCAAACCTGTGGAATTGGGAACTGGTGAAGTTGATTTTATTCTCGGTAAAGTTGCCGATAGCGATCGCCCAAAATTGCAGCGATCGCTTACTAGGGTTCCTGAATTGTCCAGTATTGGCTTATTCACTGCCTCAAAGGAACGGGCGATTGATGAGTCCTTCGGCAATGCGGGAGAATCTCCTGAAGATGCCGTCAAGCGTTTGCAGTCGAAGTTTAAGCTGTTGTTAGCGAGTAAGGTGTTGCAGTCTCTCCTCAATCCGCGATCATCGAAGTTGAATGTACAAGTGAATATTCATCCCGTCGGACGGGCGGCGGCAAGTGTTGGTAGATCGGGAACGAGTCGAAGTGGTATTGCTGTAGAAACAAAAGTAGCGCAACTTTCGCAAAAGGTGAAACCGGGGACAAATCTCCAAGTCAGTATCGTCAACAGCGAGAAGCAGGATCTCTATGTGGGTGTTTTGGCGATCGGTTCTGGTGGTGATATGACTTTGCTCTATCCCTTAGATTTTAGTGCGGCGGAAGATGCTTCTTTGCTAAAAGCAGGGGATACTTTGCAAGTTCCCAAAAAGGGACGCGATCGCTTTGATTTTGAGGTGCAGGGACCAACGGGAACATTTGATGTTTTGGTATTGGCAAGTGTCAAGCCTTTGCGGGATGCACTCAAGGGTTTGAAAAAAATCCAAGCTAGAAGCGGCGAACCGAGAAGTGTGGCTGATCCAGAGGAAACGATTGATGGTTTGCTGGGCGATTTGACTGGTGCAACTCGCACAGGGATTGTTGTAAAGAACAACAATGTCAGTACGGTAGATATGGATACGTTGGCAGCTTTATCAGTGAGGATTGATGTGGGTTTATAGGCTTGTGTTATCTTAAAAACAATATGGAGTGGAGATTAGCTGATGCTACAAATAGATCTCAAACATCTGCCCACCAGCGATGAATTACTCGGTTCGGATGATACCCCTGTGGATAATGAAGACCAGAATTTTGTGCCGAATGTTCTGCTTTTTCTGTTGGAATATATTTGGAAAAATCGCGATGATTGGTACTTTGGTGTGGACATGAGCATCTACTACACCACAGGTTTAAATACCAGAGTTCCCGTCGTGCCAGATGGTTTCTTGAGCTTAGGGGTAGAACGTCGCAAGGGTGGCGGATCGCGCAAGAGCTATGTAGTTTGGGAAGAGCAGGAGGTTGTTCCCATATTGACGCTAGAAGTAGTGTCTCAAACCTATGGTGAGGAATATGATGAGAAGTTGGCGCTTTATCGCAATTTAGGCGTAAGTTACTATGTGATTTACAATCCTAGGTTCTGGAAGAGAGATGGACATTTACCTTTGGAAGTGTACAAATTAATCGAAGGATATTATCAGTTACAGTTAGGTGAGCCTTTCTGGATGCCAGAAATCGGCTTAGGAATTGGGCGCTGTGTATTGCCCAGCGATCGCCTCAGGCGTGAAGTTTTGAGTTGGTTTGATGAGCGAGGCGATCGCTATCTGACCACTGAGGAGCAAGCCGATATCGAGAGACAACGGGCAAATACAGAGAGGCTTCAGGCTGAGGCTGAACGTCAACGTGCAGATGAGGCAAAGCTTCAAGTCGATGTTGAACGTCAACGAGCGGATGAGGCGCAAGGGCAGTTGGAGCTTTTACAGGCAAAGTTGCAACTGCAAGCATCCATTTTGCGATCGCTTGGCATTTCTGACGAAGAATAGGGTACGAAATTTATACAGGACATATGATTGTAGTGGCTTTGCATTTGCTCTACTATGCCTAAACTCACCACCACAATATCGATCTGCAAATGCATAGCCTTCTTCGCAATTAACAGGCGATCGCTATACCGAGAGGTTTGGGCAAAGCACTCCCATTTAATGATTTTGGTTAAATGGATAAATATCGGTGGGAATGCTTTTCTTTTACGAGAACTATATTTTTAATTGCAAAATTTTGTAAGTGAGTTGATGTTTAATACAAAGCACAAAGAAGAGACTACAGATGTTATAAAAGAAGAGAAGCAAAAGAGGAGTGAAAATGGCAGGAGTATATAAGCTAGAGATCAGCGAAAGTGAAGAAGAGCTAAAAGAGATGCTAGGGAAACAAAAAACAGCATCAGATAAAAAAAGAGTGCAAGTATTGTATTTGCTGAAAAGTAAGCAAGCAGGGACAGTACAAAACGCTGCCCAGCTAGTCGGCAGAAATCGAGTAACAGTGCAAGAGTGGTTGAAAGAATACAGAAAGGGAGGAATTAGCGGCATATTAAGGCACAAACCGAGAGTAGGCTGAAAGTCAAAAATCCCAGATTGGGCACAAAAAGCATTACACAAGCAATTGCAACATGAACAAGGGTTTAATAGCTACGGAGAGATACGACAATGGTTACAAGAAAACCTGGGAATCGAAATCTCATATAAAAATGTGCATGATTTGGTACATTCCCGCATGAAAGCAAAACCGAAAGTAGCACGTCCTTATAGCGTCAGTCACAACCAAGAGCAATGCGAGAACTTTAAAAAAAACTCTCTGAGAACCTAGCAATGATTGCATGGTATGTTGTGACCGTTGTGGGGTTAACGGGAAAAGTACGTTTCTTTTGTCAAGACGAAACAAGGATTGGTTTGAAAACTATCAGTGGTCGTAAAATTACGGCACGTGGGGTCAACCCCAAGGCAAAAGGCCAGTGAGACTGTCAAGAAAAATGTGTAAAGTCTAGAAGCTAGAGATGGAGACGATCCTCGAAGAGGATAGCAAAGCGATTAAGAGCAGGTTTCCAATCACGAATGGAGCCTCGTCCACTTCTTCGAGATATTCCGCATTGCCAAATAGACCAGCTTGAAAGCAGCTTCATCAGAGGGGAAAATCTGTTGAGATTTAATCACCTTCCGC
>NZ_NDHW01000149.1 GCF_002251945.1 Pseudanabaena sp. SR411 | reverse complement strand
GCAGTTTTTTGAATCCAGTCAATTTCTCTCAAAAATACAATTACGAAAAACACTGGATTTTATCTTTTCATTAATTCACTGATCTTATAGCGGGAAGGGAGTAATCAGGTTGATGCACAAAAAGTCGAAGTATATGTCAAGTATTGGCGAAAAAATTGGCTGTCTATCATTAAAGATTGCCTCTCTCCAGAGCTAAGTCAATTGTATAGCCAGCTTGATGAAGAACTTAATGTAATTGTTGATAGCAAAAATGTTAATCCTCCCAAGTTAGAAGTAGAAATAATAGAACTGGCTGAAAAAGATATTAATGAACTACTTAAGCATTTCAAGGAATGTCCAAAGTCTCATAATAATTTGTCTTGGGCTTTAGTAATTACCCCATATGCTCAAAAATTTGTAAACGAAATTGAACGATTTAAAGAACTTGATTTGCAATTCATGATTAGTTTATTTCGAGGATTAGAAGAAGCATTAAAAACACAAAAAACAGAACTGTCAGCATTTCTTTGGAACCCTGTTTTTGACCTTTGTACTTGGATTCTTGATAACTTCAAAGAAATTTATAATCATGAGCTTTCAAATGAATGGAACAGACTATGCGACTCTATGGTTCACTTGATTGATTCTGGCTTACAGGCAAAAGCACCAAATCAAATTCCCCTGACTCTTCGCGATCAGGTTTGGCAAATCTTGACGTACCTTGTTAATGACCCACATCTAACGCCTAGCTTTACAACTCACTATCATGGTAGTAGTCAAGGTGCTTACGGAGCGTCCATTAATACAGTACGTGGTCAAGCAATGCACGCAGTTATTCACTATATTCGGTGGATTAGACAGGACGCTGACGGCAATGTGCCAATGGCTCAAAATTTCCAAGATGTGCCAGAAGTTCAACAAATTTTGGAGCAACACCTTGATCCTCAGAAAGATCCATCTTTAGCTATTCGCTCAGTTTATGGTCAATGGTTTCCTTATCTCTACGATCTTGCATCAGATTGGACATTGCAGCAGACAGCTCGAATTTTTCCTGAAGAACCAGATTATCAAGAATTATTTGACTCTGCATGGCAAGGATACATACTTCGCGATCGAGTCTACTCTAATATTTTTAGCGTCCTAAGAGAAAAATATAGTCATGTTATAGAACAGCTAACGAATCAAAATTCAACTTCCCATGAACAATCAGAGGCGAATAGCGCATTATCAAGCCATTTACTTGATCTCTTTTGGTTTGAAGTCATTAACTTAGATGAGCCTGACACATTAATTGAAAGGTTCTTTGCTAATGCTTCAATTCATTCTCGTAGTGAATTTATACGCGATATTGGTTGGAGATTGCTCTATGGGATAAGAGAACCACATAACATTGAAATTAATCATGAATTGCGTCAACGTCTTCAAAAGTTTTTAGATTGGCGTATTGCTAAAGTTAAGGAGCCTAGCTTTTCAGATGACATATCTGATCTAAAGTATTTTAGTTGGTGGTTTGCTTCAGATAAGTTAGATAATCAGTGGGCGATCTCAAAATTAATTGAGGTTCTCGGACTTTTAGGCACTGTCGATTATTGTGGGGATGAGTTTTTAGATCATCTTGAAAAGTTAGCGATTGAAATGCCGAAAGATGCAGTTCAATGCCTAAGTCTCATGGCTAGTGGTGACAAAGCAATCGAATGTTTTAGTTCTTATCGTATTGAACATTACTGCTCTATTCTTCAGACTGCTTTAGAAAGTGGAGATGAAAATGCTCAAAAACAAGCTGAAGTGCTTATTAATCAGCTAGTTGCTCGTAACTTAGGGGATTACAGAAAGCTTCTCTTTAAAAATAATTAGAGATAGATAGAAATATGGTATTGAGGATAAGTGAATGAATAAGCAGCAAACAAATAAAAAGAAGACTCCTAGAGTTATGCCTGATGTATCTGAATATATCAAGCTATACAAAGAATCAAACTACCCCATCCGAGACATAGCAAAACACTATCAGGTATCGGTTTCGACGGTATATAACGCGATGGTTGCGGCTGGGTTTAGTGAATTTAGACCCAAACATGCGCGACTGAGCCATACAAGGATGTCAAAAGAAGAACAGGCGATCGCCCTATACCAAACAGGAGTGACAAGGACAGCCGTAGTCCAGAAGCTCAATATCTCAGCTAAGACCCTGAACCAAGTCCTAGAGAAGCATGGCATCCCCATTCGCCGAGGGATCGATTTAGTCACCTCCGCCAATCGCGCCGCCCAGTACAGCAAAGCCTATAACGATCACCACTTAACCCTAAGAGAAACCGCAGAACTATTTGGAGTCTCCCACCCAATTATCCTGCGGGAACTAAAGCGCAATGGCTACCCAATTAGGCAAAGCGTAGACTCCAAAAATCGTCCCACCTTTAAGCTAAAACACAAGCTGGGAGGCATCGCAGGCTTACCCACACCAAAACTAACACCCAAACAAAAAGAGCGTCGTCAGATCTTGATGCGAATCAGGCAGAGACGTGAAGATAACCAAAAGCTCAAGCGCCTCAAAAACTACAACCGTGCCAAAGAATATTGGCAACTGGTAAATGAAGGCGGATTAGACTTTGAGGAAGTGGGTAAGCTATTTGACCTGTCAGGTAAGACCATAGAACGGGTAATTGTCCAAGCAGGGATCGACATTTCCGAAGTAGCCCGCAGAGCAAAAGCTGCCGCTTTCAAAGAAGAACAAGCGATCGCCCAGAAATATTGGGAGTTGTATAGCAAACCAATGAGCCTAGACGAAGTGGGCGCAGTCTTTGGTCTTAGCGATTCCACGGTTCGAGCCGTGTTAATTAGACATGGATATGAAATCAGGAAGCGAGGCAGGATTGAGAACAGCGATCGCAACCAGATGAAACCAAGGCAGCCGAAACCCAAAAAAAATAAGCAACAAGCCATCATCCCAGCCGAAAATATGGAAGCAACGGGAAAAGCATTAGATCTGCTAATTTCAAATACAAAGGTTAAGTAATCTGCATTATGAATAGCTTTTGCTGTAAATGTTACTTGTTTACAAAAACATATTAATCAGATTATTGAACATAGTGTTTTTTTGATTAATGATATTTGCAACCAAAATCAACGCTGATCTTCATATACCCTCTGGGTTTCAGCTCCATACCCAGAGAGGGCACTAACATTTAGGGTATCTCTATATTATTGACAGTAGCAACGATAAATTAAGGGTTTCAACCTTACATTATTGAGAATACAGCTATTTTTAGAGAGACTCTTTAGTTGATAAAAAACACTATAACCAATTCATTGGATATAGTGTTTTTTCGATTAATAATCGGTGTAATAAAATTAACGCCGATCTTCATATACTCTCTGGCTTTCAGGCAATACCCAAAGAGCGCACAAACCTCTAGTAACGTACTTACCATTGAGAATAATCAAAGCATCCTTAAGGTTTTGCTGGTCTTGAAGACAAGTCTTTAAAATGTCGCGATTCCAGTCCACGAGATTCCTTGCTAGTTTGCCATCATCACTAGCTAACCAGTCCAAATCCTTTGTAGTCTGGGGATTGAGACTAGGCTGAGGAGATACAACCCTAGCGATCGCCAAGCCCGAAACCAGACCTGCTGCTAAGCCAATCATCAACATCCCCGCACAGAAACCAATGAAGGGCAAGCTAATCGCCCGCCAATAACCTTGGGATTCCTGATGCTGTTTGTTTTTGATGATATTCGCGATCGCCTGACTAATCGCCACCTCCTGTTCCTTAACCGCAGTCTCACGCAGAGTTGCCAGAAAGTCACGGAACTTTTGAATACCAACATCAAAGCCCTTGGCTAAGGCACTTTGGAGTAGGTTGGGCGCAGTAGCCACCGTAGCCGCAACTTGGGCATTGGACAGAAAAATCGCAATGTAAGGATCGTTCTGGGGAATACCAGACTTAGCCACAATCTCGTAAATCTTGGCTTTGACATTGGGATCGTAGTCATGGATGGCAATATCCAGATAGGTTTTAGGTTGAGGATCGCTATTCATACTAGGATTTTGCTTCTTTTTTCTGGACGTT
This sequence comes from Pseudanabaena sp. SR411, assembly GCF_002251945.1. Lineage (GTDB taxonomy): Bacteria > Cyanobacteriota > Cyanobacteriia > Pseudanabaenales > Pseudanabaenaceae > Pseudanabaena. The sequence continues at coordinate 2,760 of NZ_NDHW01000149.1, read as the reverse complement.
TTGAGGCAAGAGATTGGTGGACTCAAAGGCTTTGTAGGCATCTCTGAGGAAGGTTTTGATTTGATTCCTGCCAATGATGCCAAATTCGGAGTAGTTGGAAGCCTCATCAAAAGTTAGGCGTTTAGCATTAATTTCAATGCGTCTGCCATCTCCCAACTTCGGAAAATCAATCACGGCTACACCATATTCGGCGATCGCCTTCTGGATTGCTTCATGCTCGTGGAAATAGCCCCATTCATCACAACGACCCCAGTTTTTGATAAACACATGGGTGATGTAGCCTTGGTAATGTTCCAGAGACTCAATGAATAGCTCGATTGAGTCACTTTCACCATCACTGACGAACCACTTGGTAAAAGATACGCCATGCTCCTTTCCCAAGTCTAGCAAACCTTTGGTGTTAATCCATTGCGATACAGCACGATGAGCTTGAGCGGGTAAATTGACCACGACAGTTTTCTTGAGCGCATAGTCAAAAATAGAATCAGGGACATCTGCCATTTTTTCATTTTCAGAGAAAAAAGCAGCCTTGCTGTCTTTATAAATATTGAGGACGGTGGGATTACTACGATCCGCTTCAATACCAGCTAATGGGATGGCGCGATCCTTGAGGTATTGGAGCATGGTACGAGCAACCCAACTTTTGCCCACACCACCTTTTTCACCATCGATCAGGTTAATAATTGCCATAAGTTTGCTTCCTAATAACGATTGTAGTGTTTCAAGATTTTCTGTTGTGCTAAGTAGTCATCATCGTCGTCATCGTCTACAGGGACAGACTTGGGGACGATACTTTTGGGCTTGATAGACTCAGCCTGATTAGTCTGTTTTAAGTCTGAATTTATTCTGGTAGTTGTAGGTTGAATGTCTTTGGTCAAGCCAATAACATTCTGACTGCTAGGTGCTGAACTAGGATGCGAATCCGACAACTTTGCGGGTTCAGACGACAAAATTGACAGAGTAGGAGCGCCCAAGGCTTTTGCGGCTTTAGTAGCATCGCGTTTGGCTTTTGCCGCCGCCTTTTTATTTTCCACATCGATCTTCTGTAAATACTTTCGTACTGTCTCACCAGAGATAGCAATGTGTAGTTCGCTTGTCAGTTTGTTGCTGACTTCTTCAAAGGTGTATCCCAAAGCGATTAAAGATCTAATCCCACTTTCCAAGGTTCGGATGATATCGAGTTTGGTTTTGGGGTTGGTTTTCTTCTGGGGTTCATTGACCCATCGCTCTGATAAAGCTACCAGTTTATCCGTATCTAAGTCCGCTAATGACGAGCGGGAAGGAACTTCAATCATTGCTTTAAATGCTTTTTGGGTGGACGTATTTCCCTAAACTGTTGTCAAAAATATCCTCAACAAGGAAATCTCTGACCCAGATTAATTTTGATATTGTTTCGATCACCTCCCAGTTTATTGTTTTTTTCAATCATAACCATTGCGAAAGAATATTAGGCTAATTTACTTGATGAGATTTTTACAATTTGTTAACAACCGCGTAATTCCTGTCAATGTCTGAAATCTAATAATCTCGCTTACCAAGATAGTATCAAGTCAATTCTGATCTTGGATACTTTTTATACTTAGACAGTGATTTATATGTCTTAAGTATTATATTTTGAGTTGCAAATCTATACCAGTTGAGTGACAATCCTGTGTAATTTGTTTCCCATAACCGTACCTTTTATTGTTCCAAAATCGTCCCAATGTTGTCCCACAATCGTGCGGATTGATGCGGATCTGCAACGATTTTCCGTGCTTTGAGGTATATCTAAAACAGCTCGCAAGCTATGTTGCTCGTCGGACAAGAAATCTCGCTATCGCTTGATTTTTGTTCGACGGCAACATTACGCTTGCCAAAGGGGAGTACCCCCTTTGGAATCCCCCTCAGCCAAATGATAAAATGCAAAGAAATTTAGAAAAGACAAACTAGATATAGAATTAACACTTTAAAATCTAAGTGTGTGGAGGAGAATAGGAACTGCAAAAATAACTGATAGCTACGGCTTATCAGACTCTTTATGATTTGCAAATATTTTTGACAACAATTAAGCAGGATAAACTTTAGGAATAACAGCAATGACTTTATCTGTTAGATTTACTGTGCGAATGACTGAAGAGGAGAAAGTAATCCTAGATAAAAAAGCAAGTCAATTGAATGTTAAAGCCAGTGAAATTGTGAGATGTGCAACGTTTAAATACGATCTGCCGACATCTAAGGTACAAGTTGTAAACGTAGATTGGGATCTTTATCACCTGTTGGGGGAAGTCAAATATGAATTAAATAAAATCGGTACAAATATCAACCAACTAGCCCATGATGCCAACTTGAGTCTAATGATGGGTAGCCCAATGCAACTACAACTGGAGGAACTTAATGAGATATCGCATCGTATCGATCAATCAATTGGTTCAATATCCGAACTAAGAACTCTGATTACGGAGAGTACAGGTATAAAGCCCAAATTAGGAGAAGATGATGATCGGTAAAATTATTAAGGGAAAGAGCTTTCAAGGCTGCTTATCCTATGTCATGGGAAAAACTGGTGCAGCAGTTGTAGGTATGAATATGGATGGCAAAGATCCATATAGTTTGGCAAATGAATTTTCTTTGTCTTGGCAATTGCGCCCTAAATTAAATTACAAAGTTTGCCATGTAATTCTTAGCCTTAGTCCTGAAGAGCATCTTACTCCCTTCCCGCTGTAAGGCATGGTAAAATATGAAATAAAAAGACAGTAAAAAAATGAACCAAAACGAAGCGCT
>NZ_NDHW01000148.1 GCF_002251945.1 Pseudanabaena sp. SR411 | reverse complement strand
AAACCGCAAACTAATCTCACCTTTGGTCGGGTCGCTCAGGGCTTTGCGACACTTTTAGTTAGGATTGGCTCTCCTGCTTGTTCTCCAAAACCTCGCGGTAAGTCTCTTGGTTGGAAATCTGGACGCAAGCGAGATCCTTTTCCGCGCTTTCCCATCATCAAAAAACGCGCTTCTCGTCAAAAAAAGGTCAACAAAGACAACCCTAATACCTAATCCTAAATATTCTCCTTTTCATTCTCTTGGATTTGCTCAGTTCTCCATTCTCTGGGTTGCTTCTTCCTGCTCTTTTTCTGATTTTCTTAATCAACTTAGTCTAGACTCCAGACTGTCAATCAGATTGGGTAAAGTCTAGAAGCTAGAAGTGGAGACGATCCTCGAAGAGGATGGCAAAGCGATTGAGAGCAGGTTTCCAACCCTGAATCGAGCCTCGTCCACTTCTTCGAGATATTCCGCATTGCCAAATAAACCAATTTGAAAGCAGCTTCATCGGAAGGAAAAATCTGTTGAGATTTAATCACCTTCCGCAAACTGCTATTCATCGACTCAATCGCATTGGTGGTATAAATTGCTCTGCGAATCTCGTTTGGGAAAGCAAAGAAGGGGATAATGTGCACCCAATGACTGTGCCAAGATTTGGAGGCGGCTTTGTCCTTTCTTCGCCATCTGCGGTTCAAACTCACCTTAGCGATCGCGGGGGACTGCGATTTCGGCGTAGCCGAAGTCTCCTTGGAGCTTTTTCTGGCTATAGCCATTGCGACTGTTGCTTTGTCCTTCTGGTTTGGATTGATGCTTCTTGTACCCTAGATGGGTTGATAATTCTGCTTCCAAGGCTCGCTCCACCAACGCAGTCGTTAGTTGCTTCAGGATTCCTCCTTCTCCGAATATTGCGGCTTTCATTATGAGTACGAGCAAAAATGGTGGTCTGAAATATATACAAAATTCAGGCTTTAGCTGTACGGGGTCAACTGAAAACCGCAATAGGTCGGGTGGAGTTTTACATTCTTGCAACAATTTATCTAGCAATTCTTTGCGTATATTCATCTGTTTTTAGTGTTGGTATTGTGTGTCTAGATTATCTCTCTCCATACATCCCAGACTTTACACATCTCACTTTACTCTCTCCTTGGTTCTGGCTCAAAAGAGCTGATAGCAAACGCGAGTTACGCTTTGTTATTTCTTCTCATCCCTAATTCTGGGGCTTATCTAATTATTTTAGGGCGTAAGCGTTGGGCGATTGAGGCTTTCTTCAAAGCCATCAAACATCGCTTTGGTTTGCATTGTTTTGGGCAGTCTACAAAACTTGGCGTTTTTCGTTGGTTGATTCTATCTCTAATTGCTTATCTTTTAGCTCATTGGATCGATCAATGGTCACTTCCTCCTGTCTTGGACTGGAAAACTGCCTCTGATTTAATCCTTTCGGTTTTATTCCCTTCTGTTCTTTGGTTGAAACTTCTCAGATATATCCGCATTAGCGCCGATATTGCTGCTCGTCATGGCTTTGTAATTGTTCTCAAACCTATTCCCATTAGATATTCAGGAATGCTGCAAGATCTGAGTGATCTTTCTTCCATCTCTCTCATCCCCTTTCTTACCTGAATTCTTACCTTTATCTGTTTCACTAGATAGGTTTAGAGTTGAAAGTGACGGTGGCGAGTTAAAAATTCAAGCAATTGGAAGATAAAGAAAATGGTGATTTCTCTTGCAGAACCGATTTCATGATAGAATCATTGGCTGATTTGTTTTAGCTGCAATCACATCAACAGCTATAGATTGATACTCTAAACCCACAATTTCTTATATGTAAAGTTAACCCTCTAACATATCATATTTTCGGTTCTGCAAGAAGTTTATTAAGGTAAAAGTTCCTCAATCTTTTGGTTTTTGATTTTTCTTAACTAATTTAAGCACTGCTATATATAGCCAGTTGTTTGATTTGTTCAAAATGTTTGATTTTGTTTTAAATATATACATTGGGGCTATTAGATTTTGGCTATAATCAGTTTGTATTATCAAAATTAAGAATAGGAGATTTCTGTCATCTCTAAGCGATCATTAAAAGCCTCAGCAGCAGGTATCAAGCAAGCTAAAAAGCGGTTTGCTCAAAAAGGTTGGACTCAAGATTATCTTGCAGAAGAAGTGGGTATCAAAACACGGCAGCCAATTTGGCGTTTTTTTGCAGGAAAACCAGTCGATCGTTACACATTTTTTGAAATTTGTGCAAGGCTAGATTTGGATTGGGAAGAGATCGTCGTCAAGGGACTGATAGAGGATGATGAGCCTGCGGACAAACTTGAAACTATTCCTCATGCTGCTGATCTAGCGAACATTTCTACAGTTTCTAGTATCCCTGTAGAAGTTGATAAACGACATTACGGACTGAACGAAAGCATCCACTATTACTGCGCTCAAAGATCTGCCGAAGTCTTAAAACGAGATATTAAAGACTTGCGACTGATTACTTGTAATTTAGACAGTGGTTGTTCTCTTGCCGCCATTCATAATGGTCAGATCATTGATACGGCTACAGGATTCACTCCCTTAGAAGGTTTGATGATTGATTATAGCTCTGGCTCAATTGATACCAATGTTTTAAATGAGATGATGCGACAGGATAACGCCCCTGATGATTCATCAAAGAAAGAAGTAGAACAAGAATCGAGTTTAGTTGCTACTTCTGCGAAATCTAATAATCCAAAATCGGTGGGATCTGCGATTGATACAGATAATTCCAGAGCAAAACAAGCCTTAGATATTTACCTTCATCGTTTGCGATCTTGCCTTGGCTCCATGCTTATGAGTTTAGGTGGTATGGATGCGATCGTGTTTACATCGGAATTAAGTGAGAACTCGGAGATCGTCCGCGAACTTATTTGTCAATCCTTAGGGTTTCTGGGTTTAAAACTTGACTTAAAACAAAATCAAAACGATCCTGTAGATGAAGATATTGCCACAACTCATTCTAAAGTGCGGGTGTTGGTGATTAATCCCCCAGAAGCTTAAGCGATCGCTAAAGCCAGAGTCAAAACCTGTGACGCACGCTGCGCGTGCGTCACAGGTTTTGACTCTGGCTTTTATATTTAATTGTGCCTAGCTAATCACAGCGCAAAGCGCTGGGTGATTGAAAATTCAGTTAAGATCGTTAGAGTAAATCTTGGTAGTCTGATTTAAAAGGGATCTATGCAGTCTAAAGCCGTACAACCTATTGCGCCTATTGCTAAGGATGAATACAACGATAATTTAATCGATCGCCTATTCATTGGGCTGTTTTCTCGCAAGATGGCTCAAGCTTTGGGTAAGGGAACCAAAATCGACGGCTATGATGGCTTTGTTGATTTGTCGAAACAAATTATGCAAGGACGCAATGCTCAAGAGCAGCAGGTGCTTGTAGCGCAAGTATTGCAATCTTTAGTTCCAGCACCCGCTCTATGGGTTGTTCGCACATTCTTTTCTCCGACAAGACTGGTATGTGTGCTTAATGCGTGGTTTGCAGCACAATTGTTTGAGTGGCTAGTGGGTCCCTGTGAAGTCGCTGAAGCTGAGATAAAGCTTGCTGATGGAACGGTGCGATCGCAACCTTCGGCTGTGCATATTAAAAAATGTCGTTATCTGGTGGATAGTGGCTGTGTTGGCATGTGTGTCAACATGTGTAAAGTCCCAACTCAAACATTTTTCACTGAGAAGTTTGGTATCCCCCTCACCATGACCCCCAACTTTGAAGATTTAAGTTGCGAGATGATTTTTGGACAAGTTCCCCTCACTTCTGAAAATGACCCTGACTACAATCAACCATGTTTAAAGCAACAATGTCCAACAGCAAGCTTTTCTAATGATGCATGTCCCAAGCTAAATTAGCAAACTCATCAAAACCCAAAAGAGTAATGGCGGGGCTTCGCTCTGCCATTACTCTTTTGGGTTTTATGTCCTCAGAAAAATTTGCATTATCCCAATTCACAAAAGTGTCATCACACTTTTGTGAATTAAAAACCAAACCCAGTAAGGTTTTTTAATTCACAAAATGGCGTAGCCGTTTTGTGTTTTGGTATTAGAACTGGTAGCTAGTGCTGAAATACACAGCAGCATCTTGGAGATTGTTACCTCGTCCTTGTAAGTTTACAAATGGAAGTGCAGCATCAATCCGCATCACAAAGTTTTTAATTGGCTCGATAATCACACCCAATCCTCCAGCGGCAAGAAAATTTTGTGATGATGAAGGTGTAGGATTATTACCATTATTCCAAATTGCGCCGAGATCGATAAATGGAGCTATTTGGAGAATCGATCGCTGAGTCTCTTGATCGCGAACCGCCACTAAGCGAGTTTCGAGGCTGAGGCGAATCCCATTGTCTCCTGATCGTGAATTTTGTCGAAATCCGCGTAGTGACTGTCCGCCGCCAATCGTAAATTGTTGCGATGGTAATAAAGGATTAGCGGATAGTTGCGAATCTATAGAAGCAATCAGGAGTGCATCTGAGCCAAGTACTTGCACTCGTTGAGCCTGTCCTAGCCAGCTAAAAAAGCTAGCAGTTGGTGTTACTTCAGCATAAGTGGCATTAAATAATCCTGTACCAAGATTGAATTGCGATCGCAAAGACCATGCACCATCTTGATCGCGTAGGGTATAGTCTTGTCCGAAGCGAAATACGCTGGTGGTGCTGATCCCATTTGCATCGGGTCCAATACCAAAGGGGGTTGCAAGGTTCTCGAATAGGAAGGTTTGTCCAGTTTGATGGGCGAAGCCTAGTGATAGAGCAAACTCTTCACGGGGATTGCGAATTAATGGTTGGCGATAAACGATATCATAAAGACTGCTTGCACCCCGAATATTAAAGGCAGCAAAGTCTGGATCGGTAATCCGATAATTATTTGGTGCGTAGCGAATGGCTACAGTTCCATTCATGGGGTTAACAGGAATACTGTAGCTAAAATCATAGAGATTAGATCCACCTGTAGTGCTGCGATAGTAGGATGCTGCTAGCAAATCGCCAAATCCTGTAAGGTTACGATAGGTTAATGCTGCGCCCATTCGTTCGGAACCAACAGCGACAGGTGAGTAATTGTCAAAGCTGACGGAACCTCCAAACTGATTTGCCTCTTCAACCTGAACAACTAGCAAACTTTTACCTGCTTCGCTACTGGGTTTAAGACTAGAGGCGATATTTTTGAATAAAGGATCGGCTTTTAATAGTCGCAATTGATCCTCGACAGAGTTAGCATTGAAAGGCTTCGATATCCCTAATTCCACTCGCGATCGCACATAGTCGGGATTGGTTTGGACAGTACCTACAATATCAACTCTTTCTATTTGTCCTTCGATCACTTTGATGTGAGCAACTCCATCAACGATGCTTTGAGGATCGGTTGGGTCAAACTGAGCAAGCGAGTTGATGTAACCATTGCTGATATACAGTTGGGTGATGGCTTCGGCAGCAGCTTTAACTTGCTCTGGAGTGACAGATTGACCTTGGAGTGGCTGAAGTATAAGTGCGATCGCCTCAGAATTAAGGACAGTATTACCAATCAACTGAACTTGATTGATAGTTTGTGCTTGGGCGATCGTGGTTTTGGTTGTCTTGGTTATTGTCTCATTTAGCTTTGCATTCTTTGGGTTTAATGCGATCGTTTCAGCATAGCTGGGTAGCACAAAATATCCTGAACTAATTATGATTGTCCACAGTAAGCTCTTGATGGAGTCTTTTGTTTGATTGGTCATTATTCTGCTCACACCATTTAATCATTCTGTTGATGTATTTCATGCCTATAATATAGACTGAAACAAACTGCGCGGTAAAAGCATATAACCATTAAGCCTGCATAGGCTCAGATTATCAATTTACTTTTTTTGGAAAAGTAAATCGTGGATTTTGGCATTTAATCCTTGAGAAACCTCGCAAATTTTGGAGATTTGCGAACCTTAAGCAAAATATTTTTCTTGTCTTTTTTAGTTTCAAAGGTGACATCTACTAGATCGATATATTCATTGCCAATAAATTTACCGATTAAACGACGGATTGCTAATTTAATCACCTCTTGGTTACTCGATTCATTAATGATACTGATATCGGCATCTTTCCAAATCTCATTAGCGTTGATCACTAAATCTCCACCATCCTTATTCATAAACTCGACGATTGCGATCAAGAATTTATCAAAGCGCTGGAATTCAATGTCATCGGCTGAGAGAAATGCGATCGGAGTTAATGATGGTAAAACCAACACTTTCTTCTCATCATGGCGACGAGTCTCCTTGTTAGGATCTATGTCTGGCTTTGGTGTTATGACAGGTGGGATAACGACTGAGTCGTTGGTTGAGCTAAAGTCGGCAGTGGGTGGGACAACGACTGAGGTGTTGGTTAGCCTAAAGTCTGCGGCGGCGGTGGAGCCTGTTACTGTAGCTGTAACGTTGTAAGTTCCCGATGTGGAATTAGCTCGGAAAGCTTCAGCAGTGGCTATACCTCCTGTAATTGTTGCTGTGGTGGTGCTGGTTGCACCAAACAGACCGGATGCTAGGGTGTTGGGTGCTGTAAAGGTAACTGTTCTTCCATCCACCGATCCAACAGAATCAAAGCTGACAGCAACCCCTAAGAGATTCCCAAATAATGTGTTAACAGTGGTACTTTGTGGTGTGGTTCCGTTGATAGGAGTGAGAGTAAATCCTCTCGACTCAAATGCACCAATGTCACGAGTACCATTAACTGTAAGGATACCGCGTTGGTCGGATGTGGTGGGAATTGCACCACCTGTGGTGCTGCTTGCATCAATCGCAATACTGTCAGGGACAAGGGCAAATGTTTGCGTGAGGCTGCCATTATTAGCAAGGGTGGTACTAATTACAGTGCTAGCTGCTCCAGTCGGAGTGATCGGCGTTACGCCTGTAACAGTTCCATTGCCACTAATGCTAATGCCACTTGTTCCATCAGCGCCAACAATATTTGCTCCAGTAAAATTGATAGTCCCCGTTCCCACTGGAGATATTCTATCTGTTACAAAGATTTCAGGATTTCCGACTGTCGAATTACCTAGTATGATGCTATTCGCGATATTAGTTGTACCACCTTCGGTAAAAATAGCTCCCTGTGGATTGGGCGCATTGCCAAAAACAGTGCTATTGGAGATGTTGGTTGTACCTGAGAAGTTAAAGATAATTCCTCTACCATTAACACCTGTTGAATTGCCAGAGAAGGTGCTATTAAAGATATTAGTTGTACCATCCTGATTCAAAACTGCTGCTCCTGCTCTGTTAATTAATGTATTGCCAGAGAAGGTACTGTTAGAGATTGTAGATATTCCACCTCCGCTGTAAAAAGCACCAATTATATTTGCTGAGTTGTTAGAAAAGGTACTGTTAGAGACTGTGGCTGTGCCAAAAGTTGCAATGCCACTTCCTGCATTTGCCGAATTGTTAGAGAAGATACTGTTATCGACATTAAGTATGCCACCACTAGGATTAAAAATTGCCGCACCTTGACCCCCACCAGTATTCCTAGAAAAGATAGTTCTATTAAGGTTCAGCGTCGATCCATCAGCAATATTTGCCCCCCCTGATTCAGAGACAGATCTTCCCTCTGCAACAGTCAAGTCATTTATGTTGACAGTGATATTATTCCCAATATTAAAAATTTGGACAGCATTGTTACCACTGACAGTAGTGTTATTTGCACCTGCACCATTTAATGTCAGGCTTTTATTAATCAGAACTGTTTCTGCTAATGTATAAGTAGAAGCTGCTAAATTTACTGTCGCGCCAGAATTCGCTGCATCCACACCATTTTTCACCGTACCCGCAGCACCCACATTGACCGTAGTCGAATTACCTGCGAGAGTACCTGTTAAAGTAATCGGTGCATTGAGATTGATGGTGGGTGCATTGAGGGCTAAGTTATTTCCAGAAACAGAATTGATTGCCGCATCGACAGTAATCAAATTAGTTGCAGTGAGAGTGACATTACCAACGCCAAGTGCTGTCACAATTACAGCACTATCAATAGTACTAGCACCCGCATTAGCATTAGCTGTAGCAACATCAGGGTCAATCCCACCAGCCGCCACCACCGTAATTGAAGTTGGATCGAGCAGCCAATTACCTGATAAACCCTGCGGAGATGAAGTGTTAACCTGAGCGGTATTGCCCACGATGAGAGTATTTTTGCCAGAAGTCTCAACTAGTCCACCATTACCGCTTTGTGTCCCAGATTTTGCCGTAATAGTGCCATCAAATTTTGTTGTATCGTCTGCCCATACAATTACTTTACCGCCATTGCCATTGGTTAAAGCATCAGCATTAATCGTGCTACTTGCATCAACCGTTGTGGATAGCGACTTAGGTGTTGTGCCAGTACCTTGCAAATCGCCACCAATCAACACCGTACCACCACCATTGATTCCATTTGCATTGATATTGGCGTTTACTAAACCGACGTTATCACCTAAAACTTGGACATTCCCACCATTGTTTCCCGACACATCTAAATTACCCGATGCAATCGCCGTTCCCGATATCTTACCAATAAGTAAGCTTGGTAAATCCACACCCCGCAGCACAGGAGCATTGCCAACTACTTGCTGATCAGCAATCGGTAGTTCGAGACTCATCAAACTGCCTTCATTGGTAATTTTGATGAATTTATTGTCAGGTGTGGCTGCGATCGTAATGTTCCCCTCAGGTGTGGCGATCGTGCCTGTATTTACTACCATACCCCCTACTAAAGTGACACTTTTTCCGATCTTAGTTTGAAGATTCCCTTCATTGGAAATTACCCCTGATGGAGAATTATCCAAACTCGGCAAAGTGTTAGTAAAACCATAGCCTGTTACATTACCCGTGAGGTTGCGAACCTCATCAACGCTGCTATTAATTCCAAACCATCCATTTCCTACTTGGATTCCTGTTGCGGTCGTAGCCGAGAAATTGGCTGGCACATTCAAACTCGCATTAGCTCCAAACACTATTSCCGCAGGGYTAAGAATGAAC
>NZ_NDHW01000147.1 GCF_002251945.1 Pseudanabaena sp. SR411 | reverse complement strand
TTCCGATCTTTGACGTAATCCAGTTCCCACGAAAATGAAAAACCCAATATCTCAATCTGACGCGGTAAATCCTCATGGGCATCGGTAAACCAACGACTGACATTAACTTGCGATCGCGTGGCTAGGTTTGCCCAAACTCCTTGATAGCCTAAGCTGGTGATTCCTACGGTGTAGGTATTTGGGAAAGCAAAGACAATATTTACTGCATCATGGTCTGGTGTAGTGGGGTCAAATAGTAAATATTCGGACTGAAAATAGGATTGATTCAAGGTTTCGGCAATAGATCGCAATATCGCTATTATGCCAGCAATTTTTGATCGCTGAACCAACAACCATTTTGAACAGTGTTGCTTTGCAACACTTTTCAAAATGGTTGTTGGTTCTAGTTAAGCAATCCGCGTTTCCTCAATAAAGGAAATCCCATCAAAAACACCATCCTTAAAGGCTTGAGTGCTACGAACGCGATGATTTTCGCTTAGTAGAGTCATTGTTTCTATAAACGTAATGAGCGCACCATCTTGAGTCTTATTTGCCCGAAAGCAAACTAAATCCTGACCTGCATCCCATGCGATCGCCGAAAAATCACTATAACTACTTGAACGCATTTTCAAAATCCGATCTTCAAATTGCCCTTCAAAATCAAGCTGAAGGCGCGAACCATCGGCGTATTCATATTTGTTCACCTGTTGATACTGATTACCTGCGATCGCGATCGTAAAGCTGCCGACAAAACTCCGCGAAAAATGTCCCTGCTTATCAGTTTTAATATATTCGCCTTTCCAAGTACCAATATGACGGGTAAATATTTCAGGAACTTGTTCTAAATCTGGTTCAATTTCAGAGGTTGACATCATTTAATTTGTTTTTTCTACACAACTTTGTATCTTCATATGAGTGCGCCCCGAAAAGGCGCACTCTCTCAAATTTGTTAACGACGACCGATTTTTCGACTTACTTCGCGACTGGTGCGTTGATATTCATGGACAATTGGTAATCTCTCGGTCTGGTATTTTTCGAGCGCCTCGTCAATACTGGCACTAGATTTTAAATACTGTGTTAGCAACAAACCATCTTCCCATCCTGAAGTCATGCCTCTAGCGCGAGTAGAACTCTTCGCGTGAGCCGCATCACCAATTAAAAGCACGCGACCATCATATAGCTGTGGTAAGGGATCAATATCGTAGGAGTAACGACAAATCATAGTTTCTAGAGGTGTTGATTCAATTACCTTTCGGGCATCCTCTGGAAGTTTCGCTAATTCTTGAGCAGGAATCGTTGTATTAGTCGGCTGTAGCATTCCCTTTTCAGCATCCGTTTGCTCTGTTTCGATAAAGAACCCCCAATGCGTATGAGTATCGTCAATATGAAAGAAGTTCGCATAAATGCCGCGACCCCGCACATAAACAAAAAAGTTGCCTTCGGGACAGAAGCTATGATCTTCAACAATTCCGCGCCAAACGAGATCCCCTAGATAGTTAAGCTCAACATTGGGAACGACAGACTGACGCACCTTAGACAGAATCCCATCCGCACCGATAATTAAATCTCCTTCCCATTGACTGCCATCTTTAAAATGGGCGATCGCACTACTCTCAGTTTGAGAAATTGTAGCTAATTGAGCATTAAATTGAATCCGATCAGGGGGTAAGGTATCAAGAATTGCTTCTAAAATTGCCTTACGGTGGACGAGCATCCCTGGCAGTTCGTCTTCAGCATAGGTAACAGATTCTGAATTGACGAATCCGCCTTTAAGATTACGGAACTCAAATAATTTAACAGGATTACCAGCTTCAATAATTTTTTGAGTGATTTTTGGGTTGCCCTCATGCAGTGCTTTCATTCCCGATTGGACGATCAAAATGCCACATCCATCGGTACGGACTACTGGTGCTTTCTCAAATAAGGTAACCTGAAATCCTTCTTGAATAAGTAAACTGGCAAGATAAGCCCCCGATGTTCCTGCGCCGATAATACCTATCTTGCTGTTCGTAGAAATCATTTAAGCCTCTTTGACTTTGATGTTTAATTTGGCGTTGTTTTGATCATAATCAATATTTCTTTATTTACAAGTTTTTTGTAGTTTATGTAACATTAAAGAAGTAAGGGAATCTCACGCTCTGCGTGAGATTCCCTTACTTCTTTAATGACTAATTCAATTTTTCTTACTCAAAATCATTATTATCTTACCTCCCTACAAAGCGAAGACTAGACAAAAAATCATCACTTAGACTAAATCTATTTTGACCGTAATTAATGTTTTTATCTATACGTTTTTAGAGTGAATGCTGTAATATCCAAAAATAGTATATTATTGTTTTTAGTATTTTATAACTAATATTAAAAAATATGGAGCAGTCTCGAGAAACAGCTATTCTAGAAAGTTTTCTGCAACTAGTGAAAACCCCTTATGGAAATTTTGTGGACATTGGTAGACTTTCCCATTTTATCAATGATCTAGCTACAAACCAAAACATTATCGAATTTCTCAGCCTGTCACCTACAGGCAAACAAGCTTTTGTAGACAAACCCTTGCTCGGAGAAATAGATCTACAGCAATTGCATCAATTGCCTAATCATACGCTTGGTTATATGTATGCCGATCACATGATTAGAAATGGGTTAAATCCATTGCCTATTAATATAGTTGCCAGCGATCCAATGAATTTTCTGTCTATTCATATTGCTGAAACTCATGATATCTGGCACGTTGTTACGGGATGTGACACTGACAAAGCAGGTGAAGTTAAATTAGAAGCTTTTTATACGGCACAGATTACTCCCGACCGTTTATTTCTGGCTCTGCTTGCGAAAAATTTACTCAAAACCGCAATGTACGAGGTAGAACTCTGTGATCAGATTATAGATGGATTGATGCAGGGATGGATGATAGGAAAAAAGGCAAAACCTCTGTTTGGCATCCAATGGAACAAATTATGGGAAACTCCATTAGCAGAAATACAGACTTCTTTAAATATTGTAACAATTTAATTGTAATGATTTGCAGTTAATTTCGGGCAAATAGTTTTGAGTAAGTGAATCTCAAGAAACTTTAAGTAAGCAAATAGTGAGTGCGTAATCTCGCTATTTGCTTAATCTCAATAGAACCTTCCTTAAAGAAGATGCTGTGTAGTCCAGCAAAAATATTTGTCGCACCTCTAAGTTTATGCTGAGCTACTTATAGTGTTAGCCAATTATGTTAGGACAAATCCCAAATCCACAAGAGAGTTGTGGCGCTACGAGCCGCAACTCTCTTGTGGTGAAATGCCTATAGCTATATAATTTTGGCTGGATTTCCCTAAACCAGTAGCCGATCTTTTCACTTTTCATCAAACGATTAATTGTTCAAAATAAAGTGTATGAAATTTTTTGCAATTACAATCCAAGCTTTGATTCTGGGTATATCGATTGGAGGTTCTAATTCATTTGCTCAAACCCTCGAACTTCCACCAAATTTAATTCCATTTAATTCTGCTGAAGGTGAAAAGCTATTAATTAACAGTCAGAATCGAACAGATTATTTCCCTTTGAGTATCCACTTCATCACGCAGCAAAATCAAGCTTTTTGCGGAGTAGCTAGCATGGTCATGGTGCTGAATGCTTTGAATGTTCCTGCCCCTAAATCACCCGAATATCCGAATTTTCGTACTTTTACTCAAGACAACTTTTTTAATAATGAGGCAACGCGCAAAGTTACATCTGCGAATGCTATTCGTCGCCGAGGCATGAATCTAGATACATTGGCTAAATTACTGGAAAGCTACGATGTTAAAGTCAAGGTCTATCATGCCTCTAGCACTAATTTGGCAGAATTTCGCCAGTTAATCGCTGATAATCTCAAACAGTCCAACAATTTTGTCATTGTCAACTACTTGCGAAAAGCCATTAAGCAAGAACGTGGTGGACATATTTCACCGATCGCAGCCTATAACAAAGCAACAGATCGTTTTTTGCTTCTTGATGTTTCTCGCTATAAATATCCACCAGTTTGGGTGAAAGCAGAAGAGTTATGGCAAGCTATTGACACTGTTGATTCTGATGGTGGTAAGACAAGAGGTTTTGTCTTAGTGAGTCGATAGATTTTGAAGCTTAAACACAGGTTTGCAATGCTGGGATATCTGCACTCACAATCCGATCCAGATTTCTGGTGATCTTCTCCATGTCCCAATTCCACCAAGCAATTTCCAGTAACTGGGCGATCGCTTGATCATCAAATCTTTTACGAATCAATGTCGCAGGATTCCCACCAACGATCGCATAGGGTGGAACATCCTTAGTAACCACAGACTTGGAGGCAATAATCGCGCCATCTCCAATCTTCACTCCCGCCATAATCACTGCTTCGTAGCCAATCCAGACATCATTACCAATCACAGTATCGCCTTTGTAAGGGAATTCCAGATTCTGCGGTTTCCATTCATTCCAAAAGATTTGAAATGGATAGGTAGAGATGCCTGACATACTATGATTTGCGCCGTTCATGATAAATTTTACGCCACGAGCGATCGCGCAAAATTTACCGATAATCAGCTTGTCACCAATAAAGTCAAAGTGATAAAGGACATTGCGTTCAAAGTTTTCCGAATCTTCGGGATCGTCGTAATAGGTGTAGTCACCAATGATGATATTCGGGTTAGTAACTGTGTTCTGAATAAAACAAACTTGGGGAAACCCATGCATCGGATGAGGAGTTTTGGGATCTGGATAGTTCATAAATGTCACTCATACTGAATCTCAAAATAGCGTAGCCATTTTATGGCTTTAAAACCTTTGCTGGACTTATTTGTTGGAGCGAATCAACAAGGATTTGCATGTTTAAATCAAATATTTTGCCAAAGCTTTGGGCGATCGCTTCCTTTACTTTTACAAACTTAATATCTGGTACAAACTGATCAAGATTACAAACTTGGCAATCGGTAATTCCACAAGGCACTATGCGATCAAATCCTGATAAGTCCATATTTATATTCAACGCAAATCCATGCATGGTGATCCATTGACTAACCTTGATGCCAACTTGAGCGATTTTTTGATTTTGACCTGCGTTATTAATCCATACACCAGTCAAGCCTTGGATACGTTGCGAAGCTACTCCAAAATTAGCCAATACCTGAATGATTACTTCCTCAAGTTGGCGCAAGTACCAATGTAAATCGTGTTGATGATAGTCAAGGTTTAAGATGGGATAGGCTACTAATTGCCCGATCGCATGATGGGTGACTTCGCCACCGCGTTCGATGCGATGACATTCGATATCAGGTTCATCAGGACTAAATTTTAAAAATTCTAAGCTCGATCCTTGACCAAGTGTATAAACAGCAGGATGTTCAATTAGCAATAAAACATCAGGTAAGTCCTTTCCCTCTCGTCTTGATTGTTTGCGCTCCTCAACGAGTTTTTTTTGCCATTGCCATGCAGTTAGGTATGGAATGGGGCGATCGCCTTGGTAAAGCAAACAAGTTCGGTTCATATCAAAAGCTTGAATAACTATAGAAAAAGCACCTTAAATCTAAGGTGCTTTTTCTATAGTTATCTTAGGATGCAGAGTGCGGTAATACCAATTCACAAAAGTGTCGTTACACTTTTGTGAATTAAAAATCAAACCCTCTACTCCCTTCCTGCTATAAGATCAGTGAATTAATGAAAAGATAAAATCCAGTGTTTTTCGTAATTGTATTTTTGAGAGAAATTGACTGGATTCAAAAAACTGCTCTAGCTGATTAGTGATATCTCCTAATGTTTTGCCAATAGG
>NZ_NDHW01000146.1 GCF_002251945.1 Pseudanabaena sp. SR411 | reverse complement strand
ATTTACCACTGCTGATGCTCGCATTAAATTGCTTCGTCTCTATCCGTCAATAACCCTTTGACTGTCTACTAGTGAGCAAGCAGCATTTTTCCATGTGCGGGCTAAGCTGAGTTCTTGCTCTTACTTTTAGTCGTTTTGCTTGCTTACTGGTGATTGTCAGGTTGCCAATACAACTCTTCAGATGTCGCTCTTTTCCTGCTTTTGTGCCACTGCTTGCCTCGACAAAAAAACGCCGATTTTCGGGCTAACATTTTCTATCATTTGCTCTCGCACTGCTAGTTCTATCCCTTCCAAGGTCTTTAACTGCTTAATATTTTTTGCCTCTGCATTTCGATATAATATTGCGGCAATTCCTTGGCAGTATTCTTCTAACTTTTGTTGGTCTTCGGGTGTCATTGGCTTTGGGATGCGCTTTTTGTTCTATTATCTCATCCCTGTATCTATAAGTGTTTATACTTAGTGCCTAAGTGAGATGCCCCCGAAGTACACCTTATCCGATGAATAGCTTTTTTGTTCTCACTTTTCAAAACTGTCCGAAGTATTGAAATGAGATCTCAAAAAGTTTTCTGCACCGCTAAGCCCTATTGATTAGAGGTGTTTTTCAAAGAGGCGTTGCTATAGTAGGTATTGTTGAAGTACTGCTTACTTTTGGGATCTTGATTAGGATGTACTCCATTAATAACAAGCCCCATAATATTTTGACCTGATTTCTCAATCATTTCTTTGACAAAAACTGCATTTAATGAATCAACTATACCTGGTCTAGCTATTAATAAAATATTGTCAGATAATTGACCTAAAATTATCGCGTCGGCAGCTACACTTAACGGTGGAGTATCAATAATAATAAAGTCATAATGATTAGATAACTCATTGATAGTTGCTCCAAGTTTTGGAGAGTCTAAAAGACTAGATGGGTTTGCTGTTGATGAGCCCGATGTTAACAGATCAGGACTATTGATGTTTGTCTTGATTGCTGATAAAACCTTGGTATTACTGTCTAGGAGGTTGCTCAAGCCAATATCATTAGATGATGACCAGATTTCATGCTGACGTGGGTTATGGAGGTCAGCATCAATTAATAATACCTTTTGCTTGGTATGAGCCATTGCGATCGCTAAATTGGCAGAAACTGTAGACTTCCCTTCATTAGGAACAGCACTAGAAATAACTATAATTTTGTTTGCCTTAATCGAACCCAAATAATTTAAACTAGCTCTCAGCATCCTATAAGATTCCCATAAAGGTGATTGACCTTCATGCTTTAAAATTAGCTCAGATCTTGGTAAATCAAGATGAGGGATTATACATAATAGTTTGCAGTTAAATATTCTTCTAGTCTCTTCAATTGTCCAAATTGCTTTGTCACGATTCTCTATTAAAAATGAAGTAATTACTCCTAATAAAACTCCAATTAATGCCCCGACAATTGCATAGACAAGCTTCCACGGAGCCGATGGTTGATCGGGAATATCAGCCTCAGAGATGATGCGAGCATTGCCGATCGCCTGATTTTCGGCAATTCTGATTTCTTGTAGTTTTTGTAATAACTGCGTATAAGTAGATTGATACGCTTGTAATTGTTGATTGAGTTCTTGCTGCTTTTGTAATAATCTCGGGAAAATATTAGCTTTAGTTCTATATACCTCTCTAGTTTGACGTAAGCTTTCTAACTGACGAATGAGCCCTGTCCGTTTACCTTCTAATCGAACTAAATCTTGCGTTAGATTTTGTTGTAGCAAACCAACTTGCAAAATACTTTCTACATTATCATTTTTGGTTGGTGCTGCTTGCTGAATGCGATCGCGTAAAATTTGTTTGAGACGGTTAGCATCATTACTTAAGGCAACAACTATAGGATTACTATCTGTAAACCGATTTTTCTCAATAGCTAACTTACTTTCCACCTGTTGAAAGTCTTGTAAAGCTCTTTGTACGCCTTGTGAGTCGCTAATATTTGCTAATAAAATGGATTGCTCTGAGGAAAGATTGAGCTTACCTTGTAAATCACTTAATTGAGCCTCTGTATCTGCAAGATCAGCTTCAGCTTTATTAATTTGTCTCTGGGCATCAGCATCAATATTAACCGCCGATATTGCTTCTTGCTCAGAATTGACAACTTGGCTATCTTCTCTGAATCTTCTTAGCGCTGCTTCGGTATTACGTAGTTTTTTTTCTGCTTGGGGTAACTGATCTTCAATAAATAATCTTGCTGCAACTGCTTCTAGTCTATTGACGCGCAAATTATCTTCTAAATAATAATTCATGATGGTATTCACAACCATCACACCTCGTTTGGGATCTGTGTCATTGTATGTAATGGCTAAAACATCTGTTCCTCTTGATTTTTCAACCTTTAGCTTTTTTAAGAAAATACGGCGCAATATCAGTTTGTTCTTATCAGACTGTCCGAAGGATGGTGGATTAATAGGAACGTCGTTCCCGAAAAATTGCAAATAGAGCATTGGATCGGGAGGTATTTCTAAATCCTTTATGACTCTATCTATAATGGGTGCAGATTTGAGAATTTCTGTTTGGGTATCGAGAGGGAAAGCTGTATCAGACAGGGGAGTAAGTTCACTTAATTCTTTGCCCAAGCCCGTAAGTGAAGAGGTCGCACTTTCTCTTTTGACCAGTAACTTACCTTCAAGTTGGTAGATTGGCTTTTGGATAAATGAAAATAGTGTAATTAAGGAAGTTGTAACTACAAAGACTGTACTAGCAGGGATAATCCGCCTTTTTAAAATCAAGATGTATTTCTGTAAATCCGTAGTTTCCTCTGGTGAATTCATAGGAAGGGCGTGCCTAGCTAGCTTATTAATATTATCGACAAGTTACTATAAAATTTGCTTAATTATATTTAAAGTTTATTTATAAAACTTTTTGTTTGTGAAAATGTTTTATAAATAGGCAGAGCCTAATTTTAAAAGCGATGCTTGATTTTAGCTTTTGTCCATATTTTTATCTTAATTTATCACATAGATAACGAAGTGATTTATATCACAGGCGCATAATTTATGGATCACTGACGATTATTAATGGGTAGATTAGGATAATTTCTAATATTCAAATTTATGCCAGAGTAATTGTTGAGTTTTAGTTTGTAGTTAATTGACAAATATCGAATTGTAAAATTAGCATTGTTTATTCATAATAATACTTGTATATTGTATGTACGTTTTTAAATATTTTTTAAATTCTCTCTGGTAATGATTTATAGCCATTTCAAAAAACTATCATTCTTAATATATGGAAAAATAAAAATTAGTCAATTTATATTTAAACTTAATAATAAGATGAAAAAAAATTTTTTAGATGGTTCTAAATTAAGGAATCGCTATTATTTTATAGTTGATACTTTAATGTTTTTAATCATAACTACTTTGGCTTTAATTGTCAGATTAGATGGCAATATAAGTAGTATTCCTGATTATCAATGGTTACTTTGTTTTGCTACATTGTTTTTTGCAATCATTAAACTGGCTACATTGATTAGCTTTGGTATATACAGCCGATTTTGGCAGTATGCTGGGGCAAGAGACTTTATCGATATTGCTTCTGCGATTTTTCTCGCTACAGTAATTGAAGCTCTTGCTTTAGGTTGTCTATATAACCTATCAGGATCGAATTTTCCTGTAATCAGCAATTTGCCGCGATCGCTATTTTTGATTGATGCGTTGCTTAGTTTAGTCGCAGTTTCAGGATTTCGCTACGGAATGCGCGAACTGCTTCAGCATCGCAAGATTAGAAACGCAAAAGGCAAAGTGACTATGCCTCAAAGTAATACGAGGGTTTTGATCGTTGGTGCAGGTAATGCGGGAACTTCCCTCGTGCGACAAATGCAAGTCAGCTCAGAACATGGACTTCAGCCGATCGCCTTTATTGATGACAATCCTAGTAAGCTCTATCAAAAGATCCTAGGTATCAATGTTGTAGGTAACCGCTTCAAAATTGGTCATGTGATTCAGTCAATGCGAATTGACAAGGTAATTATTGCGATGCCATCCGCTGCGGGAGAGAATATCCGCGCCATTGTTGAAATTTGTAGTCAGAAGGATGTCCCTGTAATTACTTTGCCGAGTTTAACGGAAATTTTGAGTGGCGATCGCGGAATTAAAGTTAATAACTTACGGAATGTTGAGATTGAGGATTTATTGCGTCGTCAGCCGATTGAAACAGATCTACAGAAAGTATCAGAACTTGTGCGGGGTAAAAAAATCTTAGTCACAGGGGCAGGTGGATCGATTGGCAGTGAGATCTGTCGTCAAGTTTTTAATTTCCAGCCTAGTGAAATCATGTTGCTAGGTAAGGGTGAAAACTCCATTTTCTTGATTCATCAGGAACTAGAAAAAGCCATTCAGTCAATGGGACTTGATATTCCAGTTCCAAAACTGCACACTTATATTTGCGACATTCGCTCCTATTCTCGTCTTAAATATATATTTGAAAATTTCCGCCCTGACATTGTTTTTCATGCTGCAGCCCATAAACATGTTCCTTTAATGGAACTAAATCCACCTGAAGCGATTACCACTAATATATTTGGCACTAAAAATCTCGTTGAACTTGCTAACGCTTATAATGTCGAGAATTTTGTGATGATTTCCACGGATAAGGCAGTTAATCCCACAAATATTATGGGTGCAACTAAGCGAGTGGCTGAGATGGTGGTTTTGCAGGTTGCCAAAAAATATAAAAAATCGTTTACCATTGTACGGTTTGGTAATGTTTTGGGTAGTCGTGGCAGTGTGGTTCCCACATTTAAGCGACAGATCGCGGCAGGTGGACCAGTGACGATTACGCACCCTGATATTATTCGCTACTTTATGACAATTCCTGAAGCTGTGCAGTTGGTTTTGCAAACTTCGGTGCTGGGACGCGGTGGCGAAGTTTGTATGCTGGATATGGGTGAGCCTGTGAAAATTTTGGACTTGGCTAAGGATTTGATCTATCTTTCGGGTTATGAAGTCGGCAAAGATATTGATATTGTTTACACAGGTTTACGTCCAGGAGAAAAGTTATTTGAGGAGTTGTTTATTCCTGGAGAGAAGTATGAACGTACTGAGCATGAGAAGATTCGAGTTGTATGGAATGCCAGCGATCGCTTGCCTCAGCATTTAGACTCTACAATTGCTAAACTTGCTGAGGCGGCAGAATATAACGACTCTTGGGCTATCTGTAGCCTATTAAAGACGCTTGTTTTAGGCTATGTACCAAGTCTTGTGCTTAATTCGGAGGATGAAACGATTAGCAATCTAATGAGTGACAAACTGCGCGATTGCGCCCTTACAACAATCAATCAAAACCTGAAGATTGATATGAATAAATTAGCGCAGGTTTCAAGGTTGGAACATCTATATGATCAGTATGATCAGTCCAGTAATGACGGTATTGATTATTATCCAGTCTATCAACCTCGATTTTCAGCAAATGATTTACAGACTGCCCTAGAGGATCAGCAATTTATCTTCTACTATCAGCCTATTGTCGATCTAAAAACAAAAAAAACTATTGGATTTGAGTCATTTTTGCGATGGCAACATCCAGAACAAGGATTAATTGCCTCCTGTGATTTTATTGAAGATTTAGAAGAGTCAGGTTTGATTGTTGCACTGGGCTGGTGGACGATTGATGAAATCTGTCATCATATTAATATTTGGGAACAGCAATTTCCGAATAAACCAATTGAGATTAGTCTGAATTTATCGGTTCAACAGTTTTTTCATCCCGATTTATTAACGCAGATTACGACGATCATTTATAAATATGCAATTAGTCCTTCCAGTTTAGCACTGGAAATTCCTGAAAGTACGATTCGGAATAATCCGCAAATGGCAACTGTGATTTTGTCTAAGCTGAAGGCTTTAGGTATAAAACTACAGTTAGATAAGTTTGGTATCGATCTTGATTTTGTGAACTATTCGCAAGCGATGCCGCTGCTATATTCCCAATTTGATCGACTGAAAATTCATCAGACTGTAATTCAAGATTTAACCACTAACAATCAACTATTAATCTCTATTAACAAGTTTGCGCAAGCTCTGAATATAGATGTAATTGCTGTTGGTGTTGAGACTGCAGCCCAGCGAGATCATTTAGAGTCATTAAATTGTAAGTATGGACAAGGATATCTATTTGCGAAACCCAGTTATTAAAACCCCAAAGAAAGAATGAGGCAGTGCTTTACACTGCCTCATTCTTTTTATACCAATCTACGAAAGTGTAGGAATAACAAATAAATATAGCAAAAAAGGGATAGTTAGGACAGATAGCAGAAAGCTTGACTAACGGCATCCCATAAACTTTCCGCTCATGTAGGGAAATAGGTGGAAGGAGGAAAAAGAAGACGACGCAGGAAGTCAAAATCAATCCAACGTAGATTGTATGACCACTCAAACATGGCTACATAGAGATACAAATACTTTTTGTGAATACCTCGAAAGGGACGCAGGAAATTGCGTAAGCCAACCCAAATCCCTTCCATAGTATTGCAATGCACCTCGTAAAAGCCATCGCCATCATCATCGCGAGCATACTCACGCATAGAGTGACAAACAGTTTGACGCTCACGCCCAGAATCAGGTATGCGATTGTAGGCATCAGATTCATCGGTATAGACAGTCGTGGTCGGTAAAGTCGTTACCTCTACCTGCGGTTGAATCGTGATTTGTTGG
>NZ_NDHW01000014.1 GCF_002251945.1 Pseudanabaena sp. SR411 | reverse complement strand
TCTAGATTCGATACTTTCATCTCTGTATTAATATTTACCTCCTCTTTTTTGATTTTCGATGATTTTGATTTTCGGTAATTATTTTACCCTTCCATTACGAGCGGAATGTAGGTTCAAAGTCTGGATATAGAAAACTTAAAGCGATCGCCAATCTCGTAAAATGGATTAATTCTAATACAGCACCACTCATGCAATACGTTTTGATTATTCACGAAGTCGCGGACTATCCTGCTTGGAAGAAAGTTTTTGATGAGGCGGCAGATATTCGTAGAGAAGCAGGTGAGCGATCGTATCAGGTTCTCAAATATAAGCATGAACCAAACAAAATTGTGCATTTTTCCGCTTGGACTGCGATCGCCGATGCTAAGAAATTTTTTGAGTCTCCCAAATTAGTAAAAATTAGAGCCGAAGCGGGTGTCAAATCGCCTAATTTTATATACTTGGAACAACTCGATTCAGGTACGCTCTAATTCTGAAGTGTTAACCAACCTCTTGATTTGCCTCTTGTAGAGCTAATTTTGGGAATAGAATCACGAAAAATCCCATCCATGCAGTTATAGGAATCGCGACCAGAATCGATAACCAAACTAGTTTGAATAACAGCCAGCTACCACTAATGATCGAGATGCCAGTCAAGATGATTGACCAAGGCTGACACCACCAAGGTTTATGATTCCAAACGCTATCAGGTTGTTCTAAAGTCATTTTGATTTCCTATATTTGACAAGAGGTCGTGCGTAGCACGACCTCTTTATTTTACATGCGTTCTAAAACACGAATACCGAGGAGATTTAATCCTAGTTTGAGAGTTTTGGCGGTGATGTCACAAAGGCTTAGACGTGAGATTCTCTCGGATTCTTCCGCTTGCAATACTGGACATTGCTCGAAGAATTGATTGAATTTTTGACTGAGTTCAAAGAGATATTGACAGAGACGGTTTGGGAATAACTCTTCCGCAACCGCATCGATCGCTTCGGCAAATTGTAACAAATGCTTAGCTAGGACAATCTCAGGATCTTGAGTGAGCTTTACTGCATCAACATTCAAACTAGCAAAATCAATCTCACCTTTACGCCCAATCCCTTGCACGCGCACATAGGCATAGAGCATATAGGGTGCGGTGTTTCCTTGCAGAGCTAGCATCTTGTCAAAGCTGAAGATGTAATTGCTGGTGCGATTTTGCGAGAGGTCAGCATACTTGACGGCTCCAAGTCCGACCGCTTCGGCGACATCTTGTTTAAATTCTTCTGAGGCTTCAGGATTGCGAGTTTCAATGTCGGCACGCGCACGGGTGATTGCCTCTTCTAGGAGACTCTTGAGGGCGATCGTATCACCCGATCGCGTTTTAAATTTCTTGCCATCGTCACCCATCACCAAGCCAAAGGGAACGTGGGTAGTCTGCACAGTTTCAGGAATCCAATTGGCACGTTTAGCGACTTGGAAGACTTGGGCAAAATGTCCCGATTGACCAATATCGGTCACGTAAATGATGCGGGTAGCTTTATCTTCACGAATGCGATAACGCAGGGCGGCGAGGTCAGTGGTCGCGTAGTTATAGCCACCATCTGACTTCTGAACAATAAGCGGTAAAGGCTGACCATCTTTATTAGTGAAGCCTTCCAGAAATACACATAATGCACCTTGATTCTCTTGCAATAAGCCAGTTTCGCGTAAGTCTGTAACTACATCAGATAAGAACTGATTATAAAAAGATTCGCCGCGTTCTTCTAATTGGATATTAAGAGCATCATAAATCTTTTGGAATTCACGGCGCGACTGTTCGCAAAGTAATTGCCATGCGAGTTTGGCTTCAGTACCTCCCGCTTGTAACTCCACTACAGCATTGCGAGAAGTTTCCTTAAAGGCTTCGTCTTCATCAAAGCGTTTTTTTGCGGCGCGATAGAGTTCTACCAAGTCACCGATCGCGATCGCATCGGCTTTAGTCAGCGCATCTGGATAAACTTCGCGCAAGTAAGAAATCAACATCCCAAATTGAGTTCCCCAGTCACCGACATGGTTGAGGCGCAGGACTTCGTGACCTTGAAATTCTAAAATTCGGGCAATGCTGTCACCGATAATCGTCGATCGCAAATGTCCGACATGCATTTCCTTAGCAATATTCGGACTGGAGAAATCGACAATCACGCGATCGGGCTTATCGACCTTGGCGATCGCGAGGCGATCACTTTTTTGCATTTTTGCTAATTGGGCTTCTAAGTAACTAAGTTTCAGCTTTAAGTTAATAAATCCTGCTCCTGCGATCGTCGGAGCCTCGAACATGTCGTCAACTTGTACGTTTGCGATTATTTGGGCTGCTACATCTTGAGGCTTTTGTTTCAGTTTTTTAGTTAAACCTAAAGCGGCATTACATTGATAATCGCCAAATTTAGCATCCTTGGAAGGTGCAACGGCGGGATCGTGGTTGGCATATTCTTCACCAAAGGCGGCGGCGATCGCCTTAGAGAAACGAATTTTTAAATCGGATAAAATGGAAGTGGTCATGGGTTAGTAGCTGAGATCTTAGGCTAATCAATATAGCTTTTTTTACGCTCTACTCAACATTATGGGCGATAAGTAGCGATAAGTAGGATGCGTTAGTGCAACGTAACGCATGAATTAGGAATTAATTATGGGTTACGCTATCGCTAACCCATCCTACAAATGGGGCTTTGTCTCCAAGCCCCATTTGGTTGAGGGAACTATACAAGCTCTTTTGCCTTCTAAGTTTTGTAGAGTTACTATAGCGATAAAAAATCATGAAAAACTTTAGGGTTAAGGCTTTCAGTCAAATTTTTAAACAAGTATGTTTGGGTGTTGGTGCTTTGGCGATCGCGCAATTGTCCATATTCACAAATCCCAGTTTTGCTGCCCCAAACAATATCAAGCTGAGTGTGTATCCTAGGGATTCGGGCGGGACTTTTCCGCTTTGTCCTACGGAGGTGAGTCTCACTCAAACACCGCGTCCCTATGCTGAGGGTGGTTATACTACCGATGGCTCAGCGTCACTGGGTTGGTTTGCAAGGGAGTTTCGGATTGAGAAAAGTGATGAGTTTAGTGTGACTTGGGTGGCAAATTTGCAGGTCAAGTATCGCAACTGTAAGGGGACAGCAGGTATCGCTAAGTATAATGATGAGCCATTTGAAGGGCATTCATATTTGCGAATGCGGTTTGTGAATGACAAGGTTTACTTGATTTTGGATATGACAGGGATGCGTGATGCAAATGGGTTAACACCAGTGATTTTGAATAAGGGGGTGAAGAATGGTAATCCTGTTTGGACATGGGGAGGTACGGATTAGTTTTAGAGTCATATTGAAAGAAGGTTTGGAGACTAAGTCCCTACAGTTCTTCGGAGTTATGACATAAAACCAAAAAGAGAGTTGCGGCGCTTCGCGCCGCAACTCTCTTTTTGGTTTTGGATTTTTCCTAATATAACTGGCTAAAGCTATAGAAGTACACTATTGACGTTTAATACGATTAATTTCAGCTTGTAGTTCTTCAATTTGACGCTTCAGACGTTCTGCTTCGCTCTCAGTTTTTTTCTCTTCCTTAGGAGATTGCGAAACATCAACCGCACCAGTCGTATCGCCACGCTTATAGTTGCCAGATTTGATATTGCGATACTCTTCCGCCTCAGCCCATTCACGAATATAGTGAACCCGTTCGACAGGAAATGGATGACTGAGCATGGAGCCTGCTCCAAAGCCGTTGTAGAGCATGAATTTATAAATTTGATTGAGATTATCCTTATCGAGTTCTTGATATGCATCCGATTGGCGGATAAACTCAGGCAAACTTAACTCATGGGCAAAAGCAGAACTTCCACCCGACAACTTCATCATTGTGGAAAGAACTGTATCAAGCTGATCGGTAACTAACAAAGCCGCGCGATCGCTAGATAGTTCAGCCTTACGTCGCCATTCAAAAAAGGCATAAATCAAGCCACTGCTGATAATTCCCCCTAAACCGAAAGTCATTTCGCTAATAGTGGAAACAACACTCATCACCCACATCGCCATCTGGATGAGCGTGGTGTGACCACATTTAATATGACCAAGTTCATGGGCAAGTACAGATCGAATTTCATCTTCAGTTAACAGATCTAGTAATCCTGAGTTAATCACAATATAGGGATGATCTTTACCCAGAGCGTAACTATTAGCTACAGGATTTTGCGAAACAAATAGGACTGGTTCGGGTTGCACATCAAGGTCAGCGACACATTCTCGAAAGATGCGATGGATCGTCGCATACTGACGATGACTGACCTGAATGCTATTGCCGATATGGTAAATCGTCTGCGGACGCTCATACATAAACTCCACAAATTTTCCCGCCACCAGATCAAAACCGGGGACGCTGCGGAGAGCTTGTTCGGCTTGGCGATCGAGGGGATGGCGAAAGGCTTCGCTAGAAATTCCTGTATAACGTGGCATAGTTTTTATCCGTTCGTTTATTCTCGCTTTGTTCCATTTTATCTACAAAAAAGAAATGTGGCACTAAGCGCCACATTTCTTTTTTAAGAAGGTGCGGGAAATCGTCGTAATAACACGACAACCCACCAAATCATAAACAGGAAAAACGCCCCAAATAATGCCCAAGGCATAGGTAAACTAAGATTTTTAATCGGACTAAGATTAGCTATAAATGTTAGATGAAAAATTGCGATCAGGAACAGCATGGTAGCAACCCCAAACCAAGACATATGGGCATTGAAAAAGATTAAGGTTTCTTCTTTGCGATCACCTGATAGCCAATATTCACGATGGGGCATGTTAATCATAGAAGTCGGTAAGTACTTGATAATTAACGGTAGAACCAGCGTAAAAGAACTGGTAATTGCCAACGAGACAAAGTAGAGAATAAAGTAGGTCAGCTTCGGAGAATTTCCATTGACCTTGCCTGTCATATCAAAATGCGAACCAACGATATTGGGCAGTAATGGATAGAAGTAAATAGTTTGAGCGATCGCTAAACCAAACAAGAACAGAACGATATACAACGGTAATTTCATCGCTGTATGCTCCTTAAGAATATTCTGTAATTATCTGTGCAAATTAGGGCTAGAGATAGTTTTTTAGATTGTTGTAACAAAAGTCCATCCCTAGGATACTTTTGCCCCACTAGGAGGCTAAAGTATAAGTAGATATTTATATGGAGTTCAATAGCGTGTCATCAACCGATAGCGCCCAGATTTCTGGGCAAGGAATATCAGTATTAGATGAAAATTTAGAGCAGCTCAAGACCAGCGATCTGCATGTGGTCGAAACTTGCCCACTATTAGCACCCGTCGAGGTAAAAACAGAATTACCAATTACCCCCGCGATCGCTAAGGTAGTCTCGAATGCGAGAGCCAGAATTAGAAATATTTTGAATGGTAGCGATCGCCGTTTATTGGTAGTCGTTGGTCCTTGCTCAATTCATGATGTCAAAGCAGCCCGTGAATACGCTGAAAAATTAGCCAAATTTCGTGATGGCGTAAGTGATGCCCTCGAAATTGTGATGCGTGTCTATTTCGAGAAACCTCGTACCACGGTTGGCTGGAAAGGGCTGATTAATGATCCGCATCTCAACGGTACATTTGATATTAATTACGGTATCCGCATGGCGCGGGGACTATTGCTGGATGTGGCAAAATTGGGCTTGCCTAGTGCCACTGAACTGCTTGATCCGATCGTGCCACAGTATCTTGCTGACCTGATCTCTTGGACAGCGATCGGGGCGCGGACTACTGAGAGCCAAACTCATCGTGAAATGTCCTCTGGCTTATCGATGCCCGTAGGTTTCAAAAATGGCACTGATGGCAGCATTGACGTAGCGATTAATGCACTATTGTCAGCACGTCAACCCCACCGTTTTCTTGGTGTCAATAATGAAGGTATGGCAAGCATTGTCACGACAACAGGCAATCCTGATGGACATATCGTTTTACGTGGCGGTAAGCAGGGACCAAATTATGACAACGTTCATGTAGAGGCGATCGCCAATCGTCTTCGCGATCGCAAACTATTGCCTTACATGATGGTTGATTGCAGTCACGACAATAGCGGACAAGATTATAAAAATCAGCCGATCGTGTTGCAAGATATAGCTGAGCAGGTGCGTAACGGCTCAGAACATATTGTTGGCATCATGCTCGAAAGTCATCTCAATCGAGGCAAGCAACCTTTGAAAGAATTGTCAAAATTGGAATATGGCAAGAGCATCACCGATGGTTGCATTAACTTTGAGACCACGGTTGAGACTTTAACAGATCTCGCCAATGCTGTGCGATCGGGACGCTTTTAGCTAATGGTGCTGGGCTGTAGCCCAGCACCATTAGTTTTGACAAAATCACGAAACTTAACTTCAGCAGCAATCTCGTCCTGTTGCGCTTCTTCGAGAAAGTTATATAAATATTCCTTTTGCATCCAAGGAAATGTAGGACTGCGATCGCACTCTACATATTCTGATTCTTGTAATGTATAAATCTTTAATGCTTGTCCGTTATATCGCCAAAATTCAGGAACACCAAGGCTAGCATAAAGCTTATTTTTATCAATATCGGTATGAGTAATATCCACTTCAACTACGAGATCAGGTGGCGGATCTTGGCTAAAATCAACTATTTTTCCTGCAACTTTCGGTTGATTCTGGATGTAGTAAGCACAGTCTGGCTCAGCGCCACGTTGTAAATCTTCACGATCCATCGTGGTTGATCCCATAGTTTTGAGCTTCATCCCCATTTCCATCACTAAAATGATGATAAAACGCTCGATTAAGCGCAGTGAAAATTCGTGAGTTTCTAAGGGCATAGTGATCTCAAGGATGCCGCGATCGTAGGTGAGCCGTGCAGCTCGACTGTCAGGAAGAGCATGGAGAATTTGTTGGTATGACAGCCAGCTAATTCCTCTTAGCGCAACTCGATTTTCGCCTTGTTTCGCTACTGCGGTAACTGCCGAAGCGGAAGGTTGTATTTCTGGTGGTAAAACCGTGAGAAGCATATATTAACTACAACTCTGCTCAAAAGTATTCTAAATCAAAAATAAAGAGAAGGGGTGCAATGCACCCCTTCTCTTTTAGGAAACAGTGATCAGATCGCCAGAAAGTCGTTTGAAGGCGAGACGCTCGTTTTCAATATCGACAAAGATGGTGTCGCCATCGCTATAGTCACCACGTAGGATACCCTTCGCGATTTGGGTTTCCAGTTGACGCTGGATGATCCGCTTCAGTGGACGCGCTCCATAAACTGGGTCGTAGCCAACTTCCGCAATGAAATCTAGAGCCGCATCAGCAATTTTCAACGTCATGCGGCGATCGCCTAAACGTTGTTCTAAACGTTGAACTTGTAGCTTCACAATACGGCGGAGTTCATCACGGCGGAGAGCATGGAAGATCACAATTTCATCAATACGGTTAAGGAACTCTGGACGGAAGCTCGATCGCATAGACTCCATCACCCGATCGCGCATTTCTTCGTATTTAGAATCATCGCCAGCAATATCAAGAATAAATTGCGAACCGACGTTACTGGTCATAATGATGATCGAGTTCTTAAAGTCAACGGTGCGACCTTGGGAATCGGTAACGCGACCATCATCAAGGATTTGCAGCATGATGTTAAATACATCGGGATGTGCTTTCTCGATTTCATCAAAGAGAATTACGGCGTAGGGACGACGACGCACTGCTTCAGTCAGTTGTCCACCTTCTTCGTAACCGACATAGCCGGGAGGTGCGCCGACTAAACGGGAAACGCTGTGCTTCTCCAT
Source organism: Pseudanabaena sp. SR411 (assembly GCF_002251945.1). Classification (GTDB taxonomy): domain Bacteria; phylum Cyanobacteriota; class Cyanobacteriia; order Pseudanabaenales; family Pseudanabaenaceae; genus Pseudanabaena. Next base: position 5,207 of record NZ_NDHW01000014.1, on the reverse strand, counting down.
ATATTCCGACATATCGATCCGCACCATTGATTCTTCAGTATCAAAGAGATAGGCGGCGAGAGCTTTAGCTAATTCGGTTTTACCAACACCAGTTGGGCCCAAGAAGATAAAGCTAGCGATCGGGCGATTAGGATCGGCGAGTCCTGCACGGGAACGTTGAATGGCATCAGCGATCGCAGTGACAGCTTCTTCTTGACCAACGACGCGATCGTGTAGCACATCTTCCAATTGCAAGAGCTTCTCTTTCTCAGATTCCACTAGCTTACTGATCGGAATGCCTGACCATTTCGAGATAATCTCCGCAATGTCTTCTTCTGTAACCTCTTGACGCAATAGCGATCGCCCTGAAGTTTGCGCTTCCTTAAGATTTACCTCGGCAACCTCTAGTTGACGTTGCAAGTCGGTAAGCTTGCCATACTTCAGTTCCGCAGCTTTGTTTAGGTCATAATCTCGCTCAGCTTGCTGAACTTCTACATTTACATGCTCAATACTTTCCTTCAACTTGCGAATATTATCGATGACACTTTTTTCAGCTTCCCATTGTGCTTTGAGAGTGGTTTGTTCTTCTTTTAAATCGCCTAGTTCTTTGTTCAGTTTTTCCAGACGATCTAGAGATTCGCGATCAGTTTCTTTTTTGAGTGAGAGGCATTCCATTTCAAGCTGAATCACCTTGCGATTAATTTCATCAAGGGCTTCAGGTTGAGAGGTGATTTCCATTTTTAACTTCGCCGCAGCTTCATCGACCAGATCAATCGCCTTATCAGGCAAGAAGCGATCGCTAATATAGCGATTAGAAAGCGTAGCTGCTGCTACTAGTGCGGTGTCAGAAATCTTCACACCATGATGCAACTCGTAGCGATCGCGCAGACCACGCAAAATCGAGATCGTATCTTCAACATTCGGTTGATCGACGTAAACCTGTTGGAAGCGACGCTCAAGTGCAGCATCTTTCTCAATATATTTACGATATTCATCCAATGTCGTCGCACCAATACAACGCAACTCACCTCGCGCCAGCATTGGCTTCAGCAAGTTACCTGCATCCATCGCTCCCTGTGTGGCTCCTGCGCCAACGACGGTATGAATTTCATCGATAAAGAGAATGAATTGACCGCTTGATTCTGTAACTTCCTTGAGAACAGCTTTTAGTCTTTCTTCAAATTCACCACGATATTTTGCACCTGCAATCAATCCGCCCATATCGAGAGCGATTAACTTACGACCTTGCAGTGATTCGGGTACATCCCCACTGAGAATGCGTTGCGCCAAACCTTCGGCGATCGCCGTTTTACCGACCCCTGGTTCACCAATAAGCACGGGATTATTTTTGGTGCGCCGTGACAAAATCTGAATCGTGCGGCGGATTTCATCATCACGTCCGATCACAGGATCGAGTTTGCCTTCACGGGCTAACTCGGTTAGGTCGCGCCCATATTTTGTAAGCGCTTCATATTTATTTTCGGGAGTTTGATCGGTCACTTTTTGATTGCCTCTTACTTGCTGAATCACATTACGGAGCTTTGCCTCATCGAGTCCCATTTCCTGATAGAGAGGTTTGCCGAAGCGATCATCTTTGCAGTAGGGCAATAGGATATGTTCAATCGAGATAAAATCATCGCCAAAACTTTTGCGTTCCTTTTCAGCACGATCAAACAATACTTCTAAATTTTTACCCAAATATACAGAGCTATTAGAACTTGATACTTTGGGCTGACGGTTAATAAATTCATCGGTGCGATCGCGCAATTTTTGAATATTGATCCCTGCTTTACTAAAGATACTTGCTGCCAGCCCTTCTTCTTCTAGGAGAGCCTTAAGTAAATGTTCGGGTTCAATTTGTTGTTGCTGAGCCGCTTTCACCACATCGGGTGTCCTTGCGATCGCTGCCCATGCTTTTTCGGTAAATTGATTGGGATTAGTTGGTTGCATCGCCAGTTACCTCCTGTAGTTTCAACGTCTGTGAATATCTTAGAGCGTAAGGCTTTTAAACGGGATCGGTTCTACCTCGCTAAAGGGTGCGTGTTTCCGTACATTGGCATTACATTTACCTTTTACAGTACGTCAGCTAAGGTGACTTTTGTTCTAAGCATATGTGCGATCGCTTGATTGCTTGCTGATTTGTGTATGAGTATGGCGATCGCATTGTCTCCAGATTCGCTCATCATGCAACGGCAAATCCTGTATATTGACGAACTTTTGGGTGACGAAATCCAAGGACAATATCATTCTTAGATACACCTGCATCTATCAAGTCAGTTACTATACCTTCTTCCGTATCATCATACTGAATCCAGATTTTGTCATTGACTAAACTCAGATGACTAGGAGTACTGTGAAGGTATTGGTCATCGTTCCAGCCAATGTCGAGAACTAGATATTGTCCGCGCTCATCATCAAATAATACTTGTGATGTATAAGCATCAGGTATTGTAGAGCGATAGTCAGCATGATTTTGGAGTACTTGTTGAATAATCTGACGATATTTTAATTGGGTATCCATTGGACAATTACCTCACTTTCATCATCAAAAACAATTAGTTTGATAATCTGATTTGTAAGTAGCATCTGCCCTAATTGTATCGTGAATACGCTGTTGAAGGTTAGGCGGGAGACTGCAAGATAGAGATCGCGCTCAATTTTTGTTTCGTTGAGAATTTGGCGATATTAGGATGTACTGTCCTAAAGCTTGTTCTAAATCCTTAACATCAGACTGACCTACAAAGCTTTTTACTTCTACAACAATTTTTTGGATACCTTTTTCAGCACTGATGAGGCGTTCTGCTCCTAAGTCCGCAGATAAACGCTTTTTCCCAATTTGCAGTGGAAATGGATCGTGGGTAATTGTCCAGCCATCTTTTTCTAGGGCGGTTTTGACAGTATTGTGATAAATGTCTCTTGCTGGCACAAGTTAAAACTGTGAAGTTGTATATGTCAGTATATGCGATCGCTTGCTTGTTGATAGGTTGATGAGTATGGCGATCGCTTATTCATTTCACGGGTAAAATCTCTTGATTGCTTGCTGACAGGGTTATGAGTATGGCGATCGCATCTTCATCAATAGCTATAATAAAAACATCGCGTTTGAATTAATAATTTAGTCAATCAGAGTAAATTTATGACTGCAACACTTGTCAAACCGTCATTACTAATTCATGAGATTTGCGTTGAGAAATTTGGCAATCTCAATCTGTTTAAGTTTAGTGATCGCCTACAGGATCGGATGGAGCTGCTTCTAGAGAAAAGAAAAGTAGAACCGCTTTCTGTTGAAGAGATTCCTGAGTTAGAAACCATTGGGGAACTAGATCAGATTTTTACACATATGAATGCAATGCTGGCTGCCCAAAATATTAATCTTTAATTTAGCTGAATTTTTGTTGCTGGGTAAAAATTAGGAAGCCAGAAAAATGGTACAAAGTAATATTGCAGTCATTATTTCTCATTTACAGGTTGTGGGCGATTTACCAGTTGAAATTTTGCCCAATTATATATTCCGATCTGCAACAGATTCTGAAGTAGAACAAATCAAAAAAATTGTAAAAGAGTCTTTACCGTATAAGAGAACTACATGGGTTCCATATGATGCAGAAGTAGTAGAAACAATCAACTCGCTTGGACACAAAACATATGTTCATGAACCTTTACCAAAAGAACGATGGAAATATTGGGTAATCTCATTTGAAGGACAAAATGAGAGAATTCATGAATTTCAATTGTTATCACGACTTCTGCCAATTAATTTTGAAATTGGATCACAACTTATATACGATGGTGAAACAATGGGACATATTTTAATGTCCCCATATGCAGCTTTGCGCTACAGCGATTGGGAACAAGCTTTCGGTAAACCTGAGATTATCACCACAATACAAATTGCATTTATTGGAGAGCTTTATGAAATGTACCAAAACCTACCAGACCAATTCAATTTTGTGAGAATAGCTGTTCAGAATTTTTCTTCTCTTCGTGATATCTCTAATGGTTCTGATCTAGTGATCGTAGGGCTATTCGCAATTATTGAGTCCCTAATTACTCATGCACCTCGACTCTCAGAATCACTAGACTCGATTAACCATCAAATTACAAATAAAATTATCCTACTTCGCAAACGATTTTCTAGAGACGTATTACCAAAAGCATATTTTATGGATGCTCCAGAAGACAAAATATGGAAAAAGTTATACAGTTATCGCAGCGCTGTCGCACATGGTACACCAGTGAACTTTGACCGAGATCATCAAATACTAAAAGATAGAATTACTGTGATTAAGTTTCTACAAGATAATATCAAAGAATTAATTATTTTGGGACTTAAAGAGCCTGAGTTTTTATATGATTTACGCAAGTGTTAAGTATTATCCTTTGTTTTATTTTGTGTGAATATGTAATCGCCGTTTGGTGTTTTTATTGGTGGGGTGATCGCTGTTTATGGGAATGGATAGGCGATCGCTGTTTATGGGATGGATAGGTGATCGCTAGTTGATTGTTTTTAGAGGGGCGATCGCTGGTTGTGAGTATGGATAATCGATCGCTGGTTGATTGTTTTTAGAGGGGCGATCGCATTTGATCAAGTAAACTAGAATTACAAGAACTCAGACTGCGGAGAGACTAACATGACATTAGCCGAAGTAATTCCAGCAGCACGAAGGCTTACTGCCATCGAAAAGCTCAAACTAATTCGGGTTCTCGTAGAAGACTTGGATATTGCTGAAGACATTACACCAATCGAACCATTTAAAACCTATGACCTACCGACACCCTACGATATGTTTGGTGCTGGTGCGATTTTAATGGAAGCACTTAAACAGTCAGAAACAACTCATCAATAATCTATGCGCTTCAAGTATTCCACTACTAGCCCTAGCCAAAACGAATTTGATAGCCTCCCAAGAGTTCCACTGCTTTTAAGGCAACGCGATCGCGTAGTTGAAACAATTGGTTTAGTGGATAGTGGCGCTACGATTAACGTCTTGCCCTATGAGATTGGTTTACAGTTAGGGAGCATATGGGATGAGCGCAAGGCTATCCTTCGACTAACAGGTAATCTTGGTAATCAGCAAGCAATACCCAGGGCTATTTCATTTTAAAGATGCGTTTGAGAGTATCAAGACCAAAAGCACACTTGCGTTGAGCTTGAGCCATATTATCAAAGAGGTTAGAACGGTAGAGATTGATGGCAAAGTTGCGTGCAACTACCCAAGTATTGATTA
>NZ_NDHW01000145.1 GCF_002251945.1 Pseudanabaena sp. SR411 | reverse complement strand
CTCTGCTTTTGCTTTTTCGGATTGTAGTAAAGATTTTATCCTTTACTTTTCTTCCTAGATACAAGGGGCAGTGCATTCCCGCCGCAATTTATGAATTTTTAGATCCGTCTCAATCGGGAATGCACTGCCCTGAACCTTCAACATTCACCGAAATTCTCAAACCGCCCAAAATCTCTAATGTTCAGTCACAGCGAAGAGGGTAGAGCATTTGCGGATGAAGATTGTGGTGAAGAGTTGCAAGATAGTCTCGCAAATGCTTTACCCCTACATCTAATTGTCAAAAAAATTTTTCCTTTTTCCTTTTTCCCTTTTCCTTGATATGACAGGTAACGAAACGCTAGGATGCTGATTATGCTGTAGGAAATTGGCGGTTTACAAGTCTTAATAGAAGTGTGAAAGCTTTATAGTTTATACTTCACAGGTCTCTGCGCGCGAGAAGAGATACGTCCGTTCGCTCAATCCCCAACGCTTCCGCCCACCATCATACCCCATGTTAATCTTTGGGAGGCTTGCAGGAAGAGCACTTTGGGCATTTTGTGTGCCATTCATAAATTCAGTATACGTTCTCCACCGTCCATCACCCAAAAAAATCTTTGGATAATACCAACCCACTTTTGCCGCAAATTTTTTCCACACCTCATAATCATATTTACCAATCTCCCCACCGCACTCTAACCAGAGCTTCTTCTGAATGCTAAAGCCAAACTTGCTATTACTGTAATGCATCCACAACTGATCAATCGTTCGCAAATCCTCACAAGGAAAAATCTTGATTGAAGCTTCATCTAGATAATCTTTATAACCTTGACTTTCTCGATAGGCAACCCGACACATCAGTTTCCCCGTCAGTTCATCGGCTTTGCGCCATTCCCTAGCCTTCAGCAATTTCTCCAACTCGCGATAGTCGATCCCCCTAGCGCTAACCAATTCCACAGGATTTTTTTTAACCTCTGGCACTGGAGACGCAACAGTCGGTGCTGATGGAGATTTACTATCCCGATCGCTAATCTTTACAGTCGGTTGTGAACTTGGTGAAGCTCGCTTGTTAACCACCCTAATCAAAGCATTAATTGCCTTCATATCCGTTCCACCAGAAGCCACATTTACCCGCATCCATAACTGAAAAGCTAGAGTAAAATCTTCTTCAATTTCGGCATGAAGCGCATCTTCTCGCAATGTCGCAATATCCGAAAGATTGGCAAACTTAGGCAACAAAATATAATGCAACTTTGTCGCGGGTTCGATGACAGCGTAAGGCGTTTGCCGATAGCCATTTTTGTAATATTGAGTCAGATTTGGTACGCGATCGCGCAGATATTGATAAAAGCGCTCTACAGTCGCACAGTTTCCCTCACCCTGAATCCGCAACGCCTCCAACAACACATTCGTAAACGCCCCTTGCCCAATCTCATCAATCTCATAGGAAACCTGCGACGGACTGCAAGAAAAGAACGTAATTACACCCTGCTGCTTCTCCTCACCGATGCCCATCCCCGCATTCCTCGCGCCATCACTACGACAAGCATCGATCAACATCACCACATTATCCGCCCCACTTCGCCGCAAACGTTCCGTCACATAACCAATCGGAATCGCCAGATCAGGAATAGAACGCGGATTGCCATCACTAGGCAACAGATAATCGCGTCCCTCACAGGGCATCCCATGACCGCTAAAGTAAAACCACAGCGTATCCCCTGCCGATAGAAATGAGTTAGCAAAGCGATCGCCTAAAAAAGACTTGAGCGTGCCATAGGTCGGCTGGGTCTTGCGCCCCTGAGCATTGCGCGGCGAATCATCGGTAAAAAAGTACAGATCGTCATGACCAACGCCCAAATCCCGCATGAAAAAATCACGCATCCTCTCAGCATCGCTTTTGGCATACTTCAGAGGCGAAATCTCATCATAATCATTGATTCCGACAATTACCGCACAATTTCTCGCCATAGCTGACTACAAACTCTTTCTAAAAATGTGATTCAAGGAATAATACTTTCCAACTCATCCGCAATCAGATCCTGTAAATCGTCGTCACAATGAGACTGCAAATGAATTATAGAAGCATTTAACTCTGCCAATACATCAACCTTTTGACGATCGCTAATATTCGGTAATTGCAGTTGATGCACCAGCATGATCACCCTCTGACATTCAACCCCTAACTCAGCAATCAAAGTATTAAGAGTTGAATTTGCGATCGTCTCTGGGTTAATCGATTTTTCATGATTTTTCTCACCCATTATTTATTTAGATGGCTCGACACGCTTAAATTTTAACTCGATTGCCCCTTTGCCAGAGGTTTCGATACCAGTACCCAAGAGCTTAATTTCACCCTTACCCGAAATCTCCACAGCAAGCTTAATCTCGTCCAGTTGCAACCCCGCTAGTGGATCGATTTGTTGTTGAGCCGTCGCAAAAACTCGACCAATAATCCTGACAAACTGAGACATTTGTACTGCCAAAGTCTCTGCCTTGACACGACTAGCTTGGACTTCCTCACCCGATACCGTCGCCTTAGAAGGATTGTTATAGGGATTCAAATTGTGAGGTGGGCTTTTTTGACCAGTTGGCTCTGCTTCTTGGCGATCGCTAGCAGTCACGATCCACAGTTCCTCATCACCCCAATCTTGTTCCTGCATTTTTGCCTCTAGACTTCATATTTCTAGCAATTATGCATTATTTTCTCACATTTGATAAGTACCCATGCAGCTTATACCGATAGACAGTAGCGCACGCTGCGCGTGCAGCTACTGTCTGTCATCACCAAATTTCCGCAAGACTCAAAACAAACTCAGGTAAAACATCTTCCCCAGAGAGAGAACTCGGATTTTGTAAGACTTCTTTAGGCTTGCCAATGCGATAAACTTCCACTTCTCGATCTTTGCGATTAATCAGCCAGCCTAGCCTTGCGCCATTATCTTGATATTCCTGCATCTTCGCTTGCGTGACCTTCAAGTTATCACTAGGAGACATCAACTCAATTACAAAATCTGGACAAATGGGAGCAAATTTTGACTGTTGTTCGGGAGTTAAAGCTTCCCAACATTCTTTTAATATCCATGAAGCATCGGTCAAGCGATCGCTACCATTAGGAAGTTTAAAACCTGTGGATGAGCCAAAGGTAAAGCCTAACTTAGTTCTCCGATTCCAAATCCCTAGATCAATTGTAATGCTGGCACTACGCATCCCTGTCTCACCGCCTTCTAGAGCCATAATTGTAATATCTCCCTGAACAGTGAGATCGCCACATACATCTTTTGGGATTTACAGCAAGCCAGATTGCTCCCAGTCAATTACTGAGACTTGGAGATGGAAAATTTTTTGCTGATTGGCTTTGAATTGTCTGTACCTAAGGAAATCACAACCTCGTAATTACCCTCAGGAAATCCATTCGAAGGAGCATTTAGATTGGAAGAAACCAAATTCGTATCAGATTCTGTTACCAAATCTATACTAGCGATATCAGTTGCTTTAGCCGTATCCCCTCCTAAATATTTCCAATCAATTTTCACCTTTGTTCCTTCAGGTGCAGATTTCAGATCGGCGGTGGCAAATATTTTGGGTGTAGTTGTGTCAAATTGCGCGGTATCACTGGCGCATGTCTGATTTTCTGGCTTTTCAACACACATTTTGATATTCTCTAGCGTCGCTGTAGACACGTTAAAACTACAGGCTGTAGCAGCAAGAGTACTGAAAACAAATAGACCGAAAATCCTTACAGAGCCTTTGTTAGTTTTCAATTTTGTCAACATTCTTTTCATCCCCAATTTTTTCAACGTTCTCGATACTATAGCATGTCTAGATTTTCTCAAAGCCCTAAACTGCCCATCGGGGAAATCGATTATAGGCGGCTCACAGCAATGAGTAGAGTAATTGGAAGATGAGGCGAAAGGCTGCCATCAAAGCGATCGCACTAAAACCAGCAACTCCACAATATTGAATAATATCTATCCATTGTGGCAAGTTCTGAAAAATAGTTTTTGCAAAGACTTGCCCTGCCCAGACTGCGGCGAAGCTGAGTAAGTTTACGAATACAAATAGATCCTTATTATCAAGAACAGAACTAATCCTCAGCAGAATAACACCCAGTAAGAATGCAGCAAAAACAACTAAATTTGCAGGAGAACCGATCGCCGTAATGCCAACGGTTGTACTTACTTGCCATAGCAACATCGCCTCAACGCCCAACAAAAAAGCGGCGATGAATTGTGTAGGAATCGGCGCAGATAGCAACCAAGGTGTTTTTTGCGATCGCGGAACTTTAGGGACTGATGGCGCATTAATCGCATTGGGCGAAGCGATCGGCACAGGAACTTGGATACTCGTTTGGTGGGTGGGCTTTACTGGTGTTGGCGGAGGTGTTGGTGCTGTCACCGCTATTTTAGAATTGAGGGCTTGGATTACACTCGCCGCAGAGTTAAAGCGATCGCTAGGAGCCGTCTCTAACATTTTATGTAAAACTTGATCAAAGTTAAGACTGAGCTTCACAAAGCGATCCCATTGCCATTTGTTGTAGCTCACATCAAATAATTCGTCTGGCTCTTTGCCCGTGAGCAAAAAGAGACAAGTCACGGCAAAGGCGTAGAGATCCGTCGCAGGAAACACCGTATCGCCGCGCATTTGCTCAGGTGCGCCATATCCGGGGGTAAAGATACCTGTGGATTTTTGACCTTGGGCGGCTCCAGCTACCTGCTTAACTGCACCAAAATCTAATAAAAAATAAGTTTGATCGAGCTTGCGTACCATGATATTCGCAGGTTTGATATCGCGATGAATCGAACCTTTGTCATGAATAAATGTCAAGACAGGCAAAAGGCTTTGCATAATTTCTAAGACATCCGCCTCCGCGATCGCCCCATGCTGCTCGACAATTTGCTCTAACGTAAAGCCATCGACAAATTCCTGCACTAAATAAAAAAATTCATCCTGTCCTGACTGCACCTCAAAATAGGCAAGCAGATCAGGAATTTGCGGATGTGTACCCAAATCTTCTAAAACCGTTGCCTCGCGCTCAAACATTTGCTTAGCGATCACCATTTGCGAACTGGTTAACCCTACTGGTTGCAACAGCTTCACCACGCAGCGTTTCATCGCTGGTGTATAGCGATCGCGAGCCAAGAAGGTCGCCCCAAAACCACCTTGAGCGATCGGACGTTCGACGATATAGCGTCCCCCTAACAGCAAGGGCATCCCGCAAGCCGTACAGAATTTCTGGGCGATCGTTTTGATCGTATTGCCACTATCAAGATCGGCAAAAGAATTTAATGGCTTGGTACAATTGGGGCGTGTGCAGTAAATATCCACTGGCTAATCATTAAGTTTAGAGATTGACAGATCTTTTAAGATGGTCGGCGCTAAGCGCCAAGCATCTCAAAAGATCACAAGTAAACATTTTTGGCATACTGTATTAGAGTCTACCTAAGTTTCTCCCTCCTGCGCCCATGAGTTCCAATTTTTTGCATCATCTCAACCCTGCCCAACAAAAAGCAGCAAGCCATCTGCATGGTCCAATGCTCGTAGTCGCAGGCGCAGGCTCAGGGAAAACACGCACATTGACCTACCGCATCGCCAACTTAATGCTCAATCACGGTGTTGCGCCTGAGCAAATCCTTGCAGTGACCTTTACAAATAAGGCTGGCAAAGAAATGAATGAGCGAATTCAATCTTTGTTAACCCAAGAAGTCGCCCAAAGAGAATTAGGTAAGGCTTTAAGTGAAATTAGTGATTGGGAACAGGATAAGCTCCGTAAAAAAGTTTATAAGCAATATATTAATAGCTTTGCTCAAGATGGGCTATGGATGGGGACTTTCCATAGTATGTGCTGTCGAATTTTACGCCTTGATATTGATAAGTATAAAGATCAAAATGGTAGAAGCTGGGCAAAAAATTTCTCGATTTTCGATGACTCTGACGCACAATCCTTAGTCAAAGATATTGTCATTAATCAACTAAATTTAGATGAAAAGAAGTTTGAGCCAAAGTCGGTACGCTTTGCGATCGGCAATGCCAAAAACAAAGGCTGGACTCCAGAGGAATACGAAAAACAGAGCGATGATTCTCCCTATCGCAAACGCGCGATCGCCCAAGTCTACAATCTCTATCAAAATCAACTAGCTACCAATAATGCACTTGATTTTGATGATTTAATCTTTTTGCCAGTGCGTCTATTCCAACAAAATCCTGAAGTTCTCAACTATTGGCACGATCGCTTTAAACATATTCTCGTTGATGAATATCAAGATACCAATCGCACCCAGTACGATTTGATTCGATTGCTTGCCACCAATGACAATAAACCAGCTTGGGAAAATCGCTCTATTTTTGTGGTTGGTGACGCGGATCAATCGATTTATAGTTTCCGTTCCGCCGACTTCACTATCTTGATGGAGTTTCAAGAAGCTTTTGGCGATCGCTTGCCCGATGCCCATACAGGCACAATGATCAAGTTAGAGGAGAACTATCGCTCTGTCGCTAACATTCTCGAAATCGCCAATCAACTGATCGACCATAACTCGCAGCGTATCGATAAAGTCCTCAAAGCAACCCGACCCGATGGCGATTTGATTGAGTTATTCCGTGCCGATGATGAAGTGGATGAAGCTCAGTTTGTAATCGAGCAGATTCGCCGCGTTAAGGCAAAGACTCCTAGCGCTAATCTCGGACATTTTGCCATTCTCTATCGCACCAACGCTCAATCTCGACCCTTTGAAGAAATGCTGGTGCGATGGAATATTCCGTACAAAGTCGTGGGTGGTCTACGATTTTACGATCGCAAAGAAATCAAAGATGTTCTCTCCTATTTGCGATTGCTTTCCAATCCCTCTGATACCCTCGGCTTGATGCGAATCATCAATGTCCCCAAACGCAGCATCGGCAAGGCAACCCTCGACAAACTCCAACAAGCCGCCCAAGAACTCAGCGTCCCGATCTGGGAAATCATCAGTGATGAAACCACAGTTAAAACATTAGCAGGGCGATCAGCTAGAGGCGTTCTCTCCTTTGTAGAACTGATGCAAAAATGGCAAGCGAAAGTAGCAGTTACGCCAGCAGCAGACATCATTCAAGGGATTCTTCAAGAATCGGGCTATGTCGATGAACTGAAAGCCCAGAGCAATGATGAAGCCAATGATCGCATAGCCAACTTACAAGAACTGTATAACGCAGCGGTGCAATTTGCAGAAGAGAATGAAGATGCTTCCCTTGATGCATTCTTAGCCAATGCTGCCCTAGCTTCTAGCCTTGATGACAGCAGTGAGAATGCCGAGAAAGTCACCCTAATGACGCTCCATGCCGCCAAGGGTTTAGAATTCCCTGTTGTCTTTCTTGTTGGTTTAGAGCAAGGCTTATTCCCTAGCTTCCGTTCGATTAACGATCCGATGGCTTTGGAAGAAGAACGCCGCCTGATGTATGTGGGCATCACTCGCGCCCAAGAGAAGTTATTCCTCAGCCATGCCCAAGCCCGTCGTCTCTACGGTAATCGTGAATATGCAATTCCTTCCCAATTCCTAGCCGAATTACCGAAGGAATATCTTACAGGACATGGCATTGATAAATTTATCAGTAAGGCAAGTCAACGCGCTGAAGCCACCAGCGTTAAAGGTTCGCTCAGATCTGCGCCCCCTGTAAAGGTAAATGCTGTCAAACCAAAACCCCGTATTGATTGGCAAGTAGGCGATCGCGTGGTACATGATAAGTTTGGCGAAGGTCAAGTCTCAAATTTGCTTGGCACTGGTGACAAGATGTATCTAGCAGTTGCTTTCGCAGGTCAAGGCAAAAAGATCATCGATCCTAAAATTGCGCCAATTCAGAAGATTTAAGTTGACAAACCTTTGCTATTCAACCTCTAAGAGTTATCCAATTTTGAAAGAGAGTTAATCAACAAGGCGATCGCCTGTTTTAATTTTGGATAGAGAAATGGGCGATCAATGTATTTATTTGACATGAAAGGTGATCGCTTGTTTTGACTTTGACGTAGATACGTTTTTTTTATGCTATACAGGAAATATTAGAAAGAATTTTCACATTTAAACACATAGTTATTAAGTGAATATTTTATTAAAATAATTTTGGTGAAATAATTATGGTTGCGAAATACTTTAATCCTTACACTGATTTCGGATTTAAAAAACTATTTGGTGAAGAAGGCAGCAAGGACTTACTCATCGATTTTCTCAATCAACTTTTACCAATACATCATCAAATCCAACAGTTAACATTTAAAAATCCTGAAAATCTAGCCGACACAGTTACAGAACGTAAAGCCATTTTTGATATTTACTGCGAAAGCAAAACTGGTGATAAATTTATTGTTGAAATGCAAAAAGCGAAAATCAAGCATTTCAAAGATAGAGCATTGTTTTATTCCACATTTCCTATTAGAGAACAATCTGAAAAAGGTGATTGGGACTTTCATTTATTGCCTATCTATTTTATTGCCATATTAGATTTCGAGTATGACGAAAATACAACATCTAAATTTAGGCGCGACGTATGCCTCAAAGACCAAGACGGAGATATTTTCTTCGATAAATTAAATTTTAAATTTTTACAAATGCCATTATTCAATAAACAAGAAGATGAATTGGTAACGCATTTCGATAAATGGCTATATTTTTTAAAGAATCTAGAAAGTTTTAATCACATACCCGCAATATTGAATGAACCGATATTTCAGAAAGGATTTGAAATAGCAGAGATATCCCACTTGAATGTAGAGCAGTACGAACAATATAAAAAGAGTTTAGTTCAGTATCTAGAAGTAAAAAATGTATTTGATACTGCCTTTGAAGAAGGTGAAAAGGTCGGCATTGAAAAGGGCATTGAGAAAGTTGCCAAAGCATTGAAAGAGCAAAATATAGCTATAGAAATTATTGTGGAATCGACTGGTTTATCATATGAAGCTATTAAAAGAATTTAAGTTAACAATAGCTATAAATAATATGAGATGGTACTGAATAATCGCCTGTTTTAATTTGGGATAGAGAAATTGGCGATCGCCTTTTGCTATTAGATCCATCATGCGCTATCCTAGATAGGCTGTAAAAAACACACGCTTGAGGTTTCGGGTGTTTAGAGTTACTTGTAACTACTAGATTCCATCTCAGGCGCAAGGATAAACCCGAACACAGGAGAAAACTTAAATGGGAGTCGTAACCCTAGCCCAATTGCTAGAGTCGGGCGTTCACTTCGGGCATCAAACCCGTCGTTGGAACCCCAAGATGGAGCCTTACATCTTCACCGAGCGTAATGGCGTTCATATTATTGACCTTGTGCAAACCGCACAATACCTCGAAGAAGCTTATGCCTATTTGCGTCAAGCTTCCGAGCAAGGCAAAAAAGTATTGTTCGTTGGCACCAAGCGTCAAGCCGCTGGTCTGATTGCTCAAGAAGCAGCCCGTTGCGGCAGCTACTACATCAACCAACGCTGGTTAGGTGGAATGCTCACCAACTGGACAACGATCAAAACCCGTGTTGATCGCCTCAAGGATCTTGAACGTCGCGATGAAAGTGGCGCACTTGATCGCCTTCCTAAGAAGGAAGCATCCACACTTCGCCGCGAAATGGAAAAGCTACGTAAGTACCTTGGCGGGATCAAGCTTATGCGTAAGCCACCCGACATCGTAATCGTAGTTGACCACAAGCGTGAGTACAATGCTGTCCAAGAATGTCAAAAGTTGAAGATTCCCATTGTGTCTTTACTTGACACCAACTGCGATCCCGATAGCGTTGACATTGGGATTCCTGCAAACGATGACGCAATTCGCTCGATCAAGTTGATCGTTGGCAAACTTGCAGATGCCATCTACGAAGGTCGTCATGGCGATATCGAAGATATCGAGTACGAAGTTTCTGCCGAAGATGCTGAAGCTTATGTCGAAGATGAAGCGATCATCACAGGCGACGAAGAAGAAGTAGCATAAAGCTTCTCAACAATAAAAAAGGGGGCGCTTCGCGCCCCCTTTTTTATTGGCATTAATAAACTTCATCGTGACTACCAATATCGACTAAAACTATCGTCTCATTTTGGACTAGAAAAACACAAATAATGCGGTATTCATAGGTCAGACTACAGGCATAAAATTCGCTAAGATCGCCTTTTAATTTATGTGTTTTTAGTGATAGATCAAATGGATTAGTTTTAAGCTTTTCTAAAACTTCTCCATACTTGTCAATTAAGTGAGGACATTTTTTAAAGAATTTGCGTTCTTTACGTTTATAGTCATCATCTTTAACTAATTTCATGTTTTAAATCTTGAATATAAGTTTTTACATCACTAATCTCGGTAAAGCCCGATAAACCTTCCTGTTTAATTTTTTGTATGGTTTTTAAGCATTGATGTTGATCTATTGCGAGATCTTTATCAGATTCTTGCTCTATCTCGCTATTAATTCCCAAGCGAAAATAGTGAATCAGATCATATAGAGCAGATAGTTTAGATTCGGGAATATATTGCAACTCATTAATGATGGCATCTTTATTTGACATTGCTCGATACCTGTAAAAGTAGTGTTTAAAATATTGCTATTGATAAATTTTACCTAATAAAACTGATCGCTTAGCACCTGTGACACTAGGTAAATTGCCATAGCGTTCTTTTAAGCGCAAATATCCCAACAAGGCAAAGGCGATCGCCTCTTTACTATCGCTATCAATGCCACAATCATTAGTACGCATCACGATCGCAGGTTTAACTAAATCCTGTAAGCGCTCCATCAAATAGCCATTATGACCACCACCACCACCGATTAAAACTTCATCGGGAAATACGGGCAAGAAGTCACGATAACTTTTAGCGATCGCCCTTGCCGTAAATTCTGTAAGTGTTGCCATAATATCGCGATCGCTAAGTCCTCCACATTCAGCCAGACACTTATCTAGATACTCTGGACTGAATAACTCGCGACCTGTGGATTTTGGTGGTGCTGTGACAAAAAACTCTTGTTTTAACCATTTATCAATCAATAGCAAATCGGGCTGACCTTGACGAGCGATCGCGCCATCCGCGTCAAACGAAACCCCAAATAGTTTTTGAGCAGTCATATCGATCAGGACATTACCAGCACCATTATCAAAACCAAAAACTTGTTCTGGATGTTCTAGAGCCTTTGGCGGTAAGTAGGTCAAATTACTAATGCCACCAATATTCTGACAGACGCGATATTTCGTAGGATGAGATAGCAACAAAATATCTAGCATTGGCACTAGGGGAGCCGCATGTCCACCTGCTTCAATATCGGCAACTCGAAAATCACTGACGGTTTTAATTCCTGTTAATTCGGCAATCACCGCACCGCGCCCCAATTGCACCGAATAGCCGAGTCCAGTTTTGCCATCTTGTGGAGTGACTGGCGGGCGATGGAATACTGTTTGACCGTGAGAGGCAATCAAATCTGGTAGGCGATCGCCTTTCTCCATAATCGTGATCGCGGCTTGGGCAAAACTCTCGGCTATGAGATCGTCGAGTTCACATATTTGCTGTAGCGATCGCGGCGCACCTGCACAGACAGCCAAGATCTCAGTACGCAGATCATCTGAATATGGATAGGTATATCCTGCGATTAAATTAGTTTCGAGTTTGCCGTTGCGATCGATAATTTCCACCAGAGCTGCATCGATGCCATCCACCGATGTGCCACTGATTAAGCCGATCGCTAATATTTTGTCCGTTGGTGCATTAATCATGAGTTGTAGCTAAAAAGATAGTGGCGATCGCTTTTAATATTTGCAGTACATCATAAAGATGATTGGTTCGCGACAGCATCGAATAGGTTTCCGAAAAGTCATACAGTTTATGCGGGGGATCAATCTTGATAAATATGAAATTATTACCATTTGTAACCATGCCAAATAATGGTGATGCTTCTGCTAAAGAGGCGATCGCATAGGCAAGTGTTTGGGGAATGCCAACTTCAATATCAAATTCAGTTTCTTTGGATTCAATAATTACGCGCCAAAACCGTTCCTGTACGACCAAAAAATCGATGCGTCCCCTTAAGGTTTCATTCTCAACTGTGGTTGTAATCTCGACAGGTAATTCCGATCGCAAGCGAAATGGTGGATCGTAGAAACCAGCTAATTCCATTAATCGCGATACGACGATCGCATTGACTGCACCTTCAGTAACTTGTCCTTCTTCACGATGGTATCGAAAGCGTTGTCGCATTAAATCTAAAGTTTCTTGTTCTAAAGCTGTTAGTTGTGGTAATCCCTCAAACCACTCTGTAAAAAATTGGCTATCAGTGGCTCTCTGTAGACCCAGCTTTTGATGGACATGGTTTAAAGTTTTGATAATCTGTGTGATAGCAGTTTGAGGCATTTTTTTGTCTTGCTAAGCTTGTTTTCGATTTAGCATTTCAATCATCAGTCTGATGCTTTCGGCTTGAGTCTGAGCAACAATGGCTTGCTGTCTGGTGATTTCTTTGATTTCCAACAATTCGTTGTGAAGAGATTCGCTTTGAGCTTGTGATGTAGTGGCTTGCTGTTTAATAATCTCCTTTATTTCAACAAGTTCGGCATGGAGAATTTCACGATGCTCCCTTGTCTCTTCTTTGACGCTGTTGATCTCAGCTTTAACTGTTGGCAGTTCGAGGTAAAAAGCTTCTATTAGTCTACCTATTTGTTCGCCTTTCTGGTCTATCTTGTCAGCGATCCGATCTACTTTGTCGGCAAATCGGTCTAATCTTTCATCTGTCCATCTTTCAGACATTGTTTTACGATCTTGTTTACTTTCATTTTATGTTAAGTTTATGTGATTCAGATCTGAACACTCACAACCGTATCTATCTCTATTTGGCGTGGGATTAGAATGTAAATCAATATTTAGCTATTCCTATATACCTCTCGTCTATGTTTGCATTGCAATAGTAAGACGGTTTTATTTTCGTCAAGAATTTCGTATCGAACGCGGTAGTCTCCTATTCTCACACGATATTCATTTTCATAGCCTTTAAGCTTTGTTACTCCATCAGGACGTGGATTATCAGAGAGTTGAGAAATTTTAGCGTAAACTCTATCTTGAATCTCATTAGGTAAATTGTCTAAATCTTTTTGGATAGATTTAGTGACGATAATTGCATAGGTCATAGCTATTTTTGTGCAAGATACTCGCTAAATGCAATGTATTCACCACTTTTATACTCTTCACGTACCTTTTGAATTTCTGAAGCAGTCTTATCATCTTCTAGCCAGTCATTTTCTTCTGCTTCCGCGATCGCTTCATCCAGAATTAGCCAGAGTTGATGTTTTTCTTCTAAGCTCAGAGCATTGATTGACTCAATGGCAGAGTGTAATGCTTGGGTCATAATTTACACCTTTAGATTTTAAGCGTGTTAACTATTTTACTAATTTGCAAGGCGTTCACCGTGTCCTTATCTCAAGTAAATTACACAATTTAATTTAGGATGAATAACTAACATTAGCTATTCTGTGGGAGTAGCGCCCTGAAGCATGGCAATTAATTCAGAAGGTAAGTAGGGCGGTATCTTCAGATGAATAACTGCATGACAATTTGGACAAATAGGAATTAAATCAGATACGGGATTTACTTTATAGGACTCGCCGATTTCACTTATTGGCTTAATGTGGTGTACATGAATGAGTTCGTTTGCGACATCGCCATATATATCACTAAGCTTTACACGACAAATTTGGCAAACATATCCATAATGTGACAGGCAAGCATCTCTCGCTTTTTTATCTCTTTCGTATTTATTAACCCTGATGCTTTGCACTGCACCTTCTCTATATTCAACCACATCAGGCAACTCTTCTGGAATCTGAGTATCAGAGAAAACTCGTTTGTAGTTCTTGAGAGAGGATATCCCTTTAGGTATGTTGATTCTTTTTGAAACAGAAATTTCAGGTATTTTAAGTTCATGCTCATTAGCGAAGACAATATATCCCGAACGATCCCATAGGGCGCAAGGATAAAATTGAACTAAACCATAAAAATTGCCCCAATCACTGTATCGGGATTGAACAACATCTAGGCTAAATACTTTACTTAACTCGTCCGCTTTTTTACGATTCACGGTTAGTTCTCTGGACTTTAGATCAGTTTTTGATAGGTGGTTGCTTTCGTTCTATAGAAAGAAATCTCGACACATCTAAAAATTTTAGATGTGTCGAGATTTTTTGTGGCAGTTTTAAAGATCGGGACAATTGAATAAATCACCCCGATTAATTAGATTATTTGTCTTAACTAAAATGATTAAGTACAGATTACTTCATCCACTCAGTGTGGAAGAATTCGCCTCTGGGCTTATCAGTGCGCTCATAGGTGTGAGCGCCGAAGTAATCGCGCTGAGCCTGAGTCAAGTTTTGAGGTAGGCGATCGCGACGATAACTATCGAAGTAATCAAGAGACGCACTAAACGCAGGGATCGGAATACCCAACTGCGCTGCCGCCATAACCACCTTGCGCCATGCTGCTTCTTTAGTCAAAATCGTCTGCTTGAAATCGGGATCAACTAACAGGTTAGGTAGTTGAGCATTGCGCTGAAATGCAAGCTTGATCTTGTCAAGGAAAGCCGCACGGATAATGCAACCACCTTTCCAAATACGGGCAATTTCACCTAGATTCAAGTCATAACCAAAGTCACGGGAAGCCGCACCAAGTAGAGCCATACCTTGAGCATAAGAACAAATTTTGGAACAGTACAGCGCATCACGTACCGCATCAATAAATTCTTGGCGATCGCCTTCATACTTACCAGAAGTCGAACTGATTAACACCTTCGAGGCTGCAACCCGCTCTTCTTTGTAAGAAGACATCACCCTTGCAGTCACCGCCGCGATCATCGTGGGGATCGGTACACCCAAATCAAAGGCACTCTGTACCGTCCATTTACCTGTCCCCTTTTGCCCAGCCGCATCAAGAATTTTATTGACCAACGCATCTCCAGTGAGATCGTCAATCTTCGTAAAAATATCCGTCGTGATATCGATTAGATAAGAATCAAGCTCTGAGCTTTTCCAAGCGGTAAAGGTTTCATGCAGCTCACTCGCCGTCAAGCCCAAACCAGTACTGAGCAAATCATAAGCTTCAGCAATCAACTGCATATCGCCATACTCAATGCCGTTATGCACCATTTTGACGTAATGCCCCGCACTACCCTTACCGATGTAGGTTACACAAGCGCCATCATCGACTTGAGCCGCGATCTTAGTCACGATTGGCTCAATCTCAGCATAGGCTGACTTTTGCCCACCAGGCATCATGCTGGGACCATTAAGCGCGCCTTCTTCACCTCCACTTACGCCCATGCCAATGAATTTGAGATTAATTGCCTCAAGCTCCACGGTGCGGCGATCGGTGTCGTCATAGAGCGAGTTACCGCCATCAATGATAATGTCACCTTCATCCAAAAAGGGAATTAGCTCTTTGATAACTGCATCAACTGGCGCTCCCGCCTTAACCATGATCAACATTTTGCGGGGACGCTCTAGGGATGCAACAAAATCAGCGATCGTAAATGTACCTTTGAAATTTTTACCAGCAGCGCGGGTTGCTAAAAACTTATCGGTTTTGTCGCGACTACGGTTATAAACACTCATCGAAAACCCATTGCGCTCAATGTTTAGAGCAAGGTTTTCACCCATCACCGCCAAACCAATCAATCCAAAATTTTGCTTGTCAGATGCCATAAAATCCTCTCTATTCATGAACGTCCATGAACAATATGATGCATTCCCAAAGTAAAGTCAGTTTTTACTGAACTTAAGGACAAAGGTATCGTAAGCGCTGATTTAGCGGGGATCGCAAATCCTTTGTAAATCCTTAATACCATCAGCCTCAAAAGTGCTAAGTAGCTAGACGAAATTGAATATAAAGCCCCAAAAAGTTGTGGCGCTTTAATTGATCGATAATTGCTATATAAACCCCAAGGAATTTCTTGAAAGTATTGCGAAACAATACTTTCAAGAAATTCCTTGGGGTGGTTTTGAGGGCAAAGCGCTGTCAGTAAGACAGTTTATGTATGATTACCATGAAATTCTGTGAAGCATTCAGGGAACTATTCACAGGTCTGACTTATAACGGTGTATGCTTAGTTTAGTTAAGATGTCTAAATCTATATCTTTAACTAAAGCTAAATTTAGCAATATTGCTAACCAAACTAAAGCCACAAAGCTAATTAGCAAGGGGATAAGTTAGACTACCTAGATATTTCATTTTTTTGCGGAACTTAGTTTAGGTAGGTTTTAAATGTGGGTTTATCTCAGGTTTAACTGAGGTATATTTCAATTAGAACTCTTTTTTATACAGGCTGTATTTAAGAGTAAATTCAATATTGATTAACATATTTTTCTAGCAATTGCTTAGTAAGGTCTAGTCCGCATTAGACAACTTATTTTTCTGGAGGTTCAGATGAGTAAAATCAATAAGTCCAGCCAATCCGATGACTCAAATAGTAAACTACCAAGATCTGTTACACCTAAACCTCCGATTAAAGATTTGCCTAAACTAGAAGTTGTCAAAGTTATCGCTCCCAAGTCTCCAGAGTCTACTCAGGCTGAAGAGCAAAAGTCATCGCAACAAAACGAGGATACAGTTAAACCTGTTCCCAAGATTATTCCTGCTGCTTTAAAAGTTAAAAATCCTAACTTAATTCGTACTGGTGATAGTCAAGCATCTATAGATAATCAATCTGAAGATTTTAAAGAAAATAAAGTCTGTTTACAGCCAATTCCAGCCGCAACAGAGCCATTTCAGTACCGAGCGATCGGCGTAATCTATGGGAAATATGTTGCTAATGAAGATAACTTTGCCAAAGGGCATATCCTCACAACCGATGGTTCTCAAGTTGATGCCGTACTACTTGGCAAGATTATTTCGATTGTTAAAAAGCGTCTAGAAAGCGATCGCGAATATTTATGGGTAGTCTATCCGCGCACCAATGACAAGGCAGGCAAATTACATGTTCAGATATCTGGCGTGTGGGCTCCTGTTGAACTTGGAAAAACTGATATACCCATTGATCCTAACGTTGAGGATGGTTATTTCTCGGTACGGGGCGAGATCTCTAGTCAGTCTACTGAAGATAATTCAGTAATTGTTAAGGTACGCCGCACTGAGCAGAAGTTTGACAAGCAAAAAGATAAAGTCACTAAAGAATATAGCAAGTTCAAGGTTCGTCTTACAGGGTTGCTACCAACTGATGCCGTTGGTCAGTTCTGGAGTGTGAATGTGCAACGTCAAGGGGATGTTTTGACGATTATTGATGGTGAATTTATTGGGATTATTCCTTATAAGGGTAAGCGTGGATCGCAATTTAAGGGTCGTCCTAGCGGTGGTGGCAAGTTTGCGCCGAGGAAGTACAACGATCGCCCCTATAGTGATCGCCCATTTAAGCCATCCTATACAGGTGATGGTGGTGATGGTACTTTTTATCCGCCACGGCCCAGATTTTCTTCGGAAGATCGTCCACCTGTGCCGAAGCCATTGATTAAGCGCAAAGAGCCTACTGATAGCTAAAAAATAACCTCTCGCAACGCGAGAGGTTATTTTTTATGGTTGCAATACCATGCTCCATTCTTTGTTTTGGCTATCCCAAAACGGAGCATCGGTTTCACCAACAATATTGGGTCCCCAGTAAGTGCGGGAGCCATCGGTGGCAAAGGCAAAAATTACATCGCCTTTACCGATCGCAATTTTATAATTTGGCAAAGATAGCAATAAACCCTCTTTACCACCTTCATTGGGGGCAAAGTCCCAATTCAGAGGCTCGATTGCTTGCCACACATTTTGGGAGGTAACTCGCGAAAATAGAACAATCCGCACGGAGCGATCGGTACGATTGCCAACGCGGAGACTGCCGATATTTTCACCATCATTGAGGTTTGGGCGCGTAAAAGTAGCAGGTAAAGGGGGAATGATTACCTTGACGGCTTCAGTATTTTCGGGGATATCACGGGGTGGATGTGTTGTCAAACGTTGCCATAGGGATACACCTGTCAGGGCAATGATTATTCCCAGACCCATTGAATAAGCATATTTGACATCAAGAGTTGGTATCACAGCTTAGATTTTGATGTTTATATTTTTATTTTATGCCTCCCATATTAACAAGGTAAAATTTACACCTAAATTTTTTCGGATTGTTATAACTTCAGAATATTGCAGTGTAAGTTTTTATGTCCTACAGCGCTTTGTGCTTAATTAAACCCCAGATAAATTTTTGGAAGCGGCGCTCCGCACCGCTTCCAAAAATTTATCTGTACTACTCAAAGCCTCAATAGGCTGTAACTATCTTTTGTATAGCTATAGCCACCTGTATCAGAACAAATCAAAACCCAAATAGTGTGAGGCGGCGCTTCGCGCCGCCTCACACTATTTGGGTTTTATGTCCTAACAAGAATGTCTATAGCTATATTGCTATAAGAAGCCAAACAGAGCTTGGCTTTTTATTAATTAAATTTTTTCACGGGCGATCGCTACACCATGAGATGTGCCGATCCGAGTTGCACCTGCATCAATTAAGGCGATCGCCTGCTCTCTGGTACGAATTCCCCCTGAAGCCTTAATCCCAACCTTGCCGCGTGAAATATCCTTGAGAAATTTCACCATTTCAATCGTGGCAGCCCCCGCCCAGCCTGTGCCTGTTTTTAAAAAGGCGACTCCTGCATCCATACAAACTTCGGCAGCGAGTTCCTGCTCATCGGGAGTGAGTAAGCTCAATTCTAAAATTGCCTTGACAGGTTTGCCCGATTCTTCACAGATTTGAGCAATGTCTTGATGTAACAAATTAGTCTGTCCAGTTTTCAACCAGCCAAAATTAATGACAACATCTAATTCCGTTGCGCCATTTTCCACCGCTTCCATTGCTTCATAAAGCTTAACGTTTGACGTGGTTGCGCCACTTGGAAAGCCAATCACCGTACAAATTTCTACCTTGGTTTTGAGCAGTCTTTCCGTCACGCGCTTGACGTTGCAAGGATAAACACAGACGCTAGCAAAACCAAAGCGATCAGCTTCTTCACAAGCACGATCCACATGCTCATCACTAGCAGCGGGATCTAATAGGGCGTAATCAATATATGGGGCAGGATTGATATCGGTTTGAAGCATAAAACTATACACACTTAGGCAAGCAAGAGGTTACATTGGAGATTAGTGACGATAACTTCTTATAATTACTTATTCACGTCATTTCTCACGACTTATTCTCGACTTATTAAAATTAAGCAAATATAGGCAGATATTAAGTAAATATGCATATTTCTGAATTAGATGAACTGGAAGCTTCGGTTAGCGATTTGCTGACGATGGCAAAGGTGGAGTTAGAACAAAATCGGCTACAACAGCAACGCGATCGCCAAATTCAAGAAGCAGTAGCCCAAATTGAAGCAAGATTGAAACCTTTGCTGGCAAAAGTTGAGCAGATGCTGCAAGAGTATAGCCGCGAAGGCACACATCAAGACAGCGAGACTAAGCAAAGGCTAGAAAAAAAGGCTGCCGATATCCGACAGGAAATTGCGGAAGCGCCTACCCTAGCGGCTCAACTTGCCGATCGCCAATTGATTTTGAGCGAAGAAAGACTACTAGATGAACGAATAACGGAACAAACGGCTCAATGGCGACTGGAATTAAAGGCTGATCTATTAGAAATGATCGAAGAACAACGTGATTTCTTTAGTGCTACCGATGCTTCGATCGCTGTTCGTGGATATGCCAATGACTTAAAAGCGATCGGCGCACTCGAAGAAGTCGTCGAGGCGCTGATCAATCAAATAAATTCCCACAGTGAAGAAGGCCCCGTCGCTCGTTTGCGTGGTAGCCATGAACAAACGCTCACCTTTATTTACAACAAAGCTCTAGAAAATCGCTCCCGTGTTGATCGCGCCCCTGATGTTCAACCAACAACAAGACATCGCAAGTCAGAAAAGCGCCCTGCTTTGTACACTGACCTCAGTGGCAAAGTATTAGTATTTGGTGGACACGATCGCTTGCAAACGGCTGTAAAAAATCGGTTGCGTGATTCGGCAATTAATTTAATGTGGTACACCGAGCAGGATGGCTTACAACTTGCAGCACAAGGAGAGAGCCAAATCTCTGGTGGTGATTTAATTATTATCGTGACAGGTTATGCGAGCCACTCACTCACCGAAAGAGCGATCGAGGCTTGTCGTCGGGCTAATAAAACCTATGAAATTGTGAATACTACAGGTATGACCAGACTACTAGAAGTAATCGAATCGGGACTGAAAGCAAAACAATTAGCACGTCATTGGAAGCAAAACTAAAATCATTGCCGCGCAAAGCGCGGCAATGATCTCATAAATAGATTGATGATTAATATGGATAAACTGATTTTAAAAACACTCACTACGGTTGATATTGATCGCATTGTGGAAATGGCATGGGAAGACCGCACCACCTTTGATACTATTCACGAGCAATTTGGCATTTCCGAGACTGAAGTAATTAAAATCATGCGTAAATCCATGAAACGTTCATCTTTCCTGATGTGGCGAGAAAGGGTAAACGGTCGCAAAACTAAACATGCCATCACCTCTGAGTCCCAAAGATTTCGTTGTAGTCAACAAGAAAAGCCTAAATCTAAAAATAGTTAGGGCTTCGCCGTAAGATAAAGAACCAATTTTTGATGGCGCGGCAAAGCCGCACCATCAAAAATTGGTTCTTTATGAAGTGGTCAAATTATCAACTAAACCAGATCCTGATCTATATATTTAATTTGCGATCCTCAAACAAAATTTATGACTAAATCTCAAAATCCTTGTCCCGATCCACCGTCCTACCAAGTACATTTTGCGGTGATTACTGTCAGCGATACCCGTACCCCAGAAAATGATAAAAGTGGTCACTTTATTAAACAGTCGATGACCAATGCAGGGCATTTGCTAGATTACTACACCTTAGTCAAGGATGAGCCTGACGAGATCCGCGCCCAAATGTATAAGTTAGCAGCGATCGCTGATCTTGACGCGATTATCCTTAATGGTGGAACGGGGATTGCGCCAAGAGATACTACCTATGATGAGATCGCCGCTTTACTGGAAAAAACACTGCCCGGATTTGGCGAGATGTTTCGTTATCTGAGTTGGCAAGAGGTTGGCTCAAGGGCAATCGCTTCGAGATCGGAGGCAGGCATTTATCAAGGTAAGTTGGTTTTTTCGCTTCCAGGATCAAGTAATGCGGTGAAATTGGCGATCGAGAAGCTAATCTTGCCAGAAATTATTCATCTTGTCCGCCAGTTAAAGGGATTGCATTAGATCAAAAGTCTGCCTTTGGCAGACTTTTGATCTAATGGTGGTGCGGCTACCTTTGAAATTGATAGCGTAAAAATAACTCCGATTCATGCTGGTATAGCGATCGCAATTGAAGACTAGGTAAATCATTGCCACCCAAGCCATAGCCAGAGCCACCAATAACGGTCATATTATCGACACCGCCGACTATATGGGGAGATACAGTCAAAAATAATTCATCAGCTAAGCCTTGAGAGATGAGTGAATAATTCAACGCTGGCCCCCCTTCGACTAACAGACGCTTGATCCCTAGCTTCTCAAATAGCATGGCTAATACTTGTCCTAAATCAATTTGGTGATCCTTGGTTGGGAATCGAAAAATTTGGGCTTTCTCCTCTAACCATGACTCGACCACAGTATCTTCTCCAACCAAGACGACGCGCAAATCTTTACCAGCATTCCAAAACCGATGCTCGCTTGGCAATTTCCCTGAGTTACTAATCACAATACCTAGGGGCTGAGGCTGTGAAAAGTTTTTTTGGCGTTCTGCCAATAGTTCGGGAGGTACGGTGGGGATAAAGGCATCTTGGCGCAGCGTCGTACCGCCAGCCAGTACCGCATCAAATTGCGATCGCAAACGTTTCATTAACAGGCGATCGGGGCGCGATCCCAGCCCAGTCAGCTTCCCCTCATAGGTTGTCGCTTTGCCATCAACACTAGAAACCATATTGAAAGCTATGTATGGTCTTCTAGCAAGGTGATCGCCTAAGTCATCGCCTAATTTATTTAGCTTAAACTCTACGCCTTCAGTGGGAAAGTTTAATTCTTCAAAGTTGTAAATGCGATCGTGAGATGAGTACAAACTTTTATACATAAGGGCTTAGCCATAGCTCTCAATAGCGCAGCATCGCCGCGCTATTGAAAGTTGAGGTCTTTATTGTTTAACCAATTTCACTGGCTGACCATCAGCTTGCAATTCTTTGCCATCTGCGGACAAAGTATAAGGCTGCTTAGGAGGAGCTTGAGGTGGTTTTTCCCCATTAACTGATTCAACTTGAGAGACAACCTTGCCATCTTCGATGGTAATTTTGCCAGCAGTCTTGATTTCTTGGACTTCATCCTTAGTAGAGACGGCTTTCAAAGTCGCTTCAAAAGTACCTTCAGGTTTAATTGTCCATTTACCTGTAACTGACTTAACACCTTCTTTTTCAGCATCCGCTAAAACTTTAGGATCTAAAACAACTGTATATTCACCTGCAACTTTTTCAAGACTAGCGGTGCTAGTGGGACTTTTCTCTGGAGTGGTTTCAGTAGGTTGTGTAGATGGAGATACTGATGCGGTGGGAGTAGGAGAGGCGGTTGCGGTGGGAGTAGGAGAGGCGGTTGCTGTAGTTTCTGCTGGTGGTTGCTGACAAGCTGACATGACCACGACACAACTAACAGCGATCGCGCCGAGGATACTTTGCTTTAGGGAATAGTTGAGTGATTTTTTCACGATTAATTTTGAGAGATAGTTGACGGTAAGTAACGGATAGAAATTAGTCTGAAGTCGCTTGTCTAACCAAGATACTCTACGCATCATTTCTTAGCAAATCTTTTGGGGCATAACTGATCGCAATCATAATCAGCCTGTAGTTTATACATACTATGAGACTGCAAGCCGCTATATACTGTTCCTTTACACAGTAATTTTTCCATATTATTTCAACCGATGGTCACTACAAAATCTCAATCCAATGTTCTGCGATATGACATTGTCGGGTCACGGCGCTTTAGTAACTATGGCTTTGCGGTTATTGTTGCCATAGGTGCGTCGGGCTTTTTGTTAGCAGGAATATCCAGCTTCTTAAAGATTAATTTGCTACCATTTGCTGATCCCCTCCAACTAGAATTTGTGCCTCAAGGTTTGGCGCTTTCCTTTTATGGAGTAGCTGGTACTTTGCTAGAGCTATATCTGCTATATGTGATGGCGATCGATTACGGTAGCGGCTACAACGAGTTCGATCGCAATATTGGCAAGGTAACCCTTTTTCGCCGTGGTCGTAATAAGAGCAACAATATTGAATTGATTTATAAGATTGCTGATGTCCAAGCAGTTCGTGTGGAAATTCGCAATGGGCTAAATCCTAAGAGAGCCTTATATTTGCGAGTAAAGGGTAAAGGTGATCTACCTCTATCGGAGGTTGGTCAACCAATTGGTTTAACCGAACTCGAAGATCGGGCTGCCGAAATCGCCAAATTTTTGGAAGTGCCATTGGAAGGGCTATAACTAGAAATACAGCGCTTCACACGAACCAAAAGAAATTTTTTGAAAGTGTTGCTAAGCAACACTTTCAAAAAATTTCTTGGTTTGGATTTGAGCACAAAGCGCTGTATACAATTTGTACAAGTTATCAAGAGTTAAACATGTTGCGTTGGATTCTTAGTTGTTTTTTAGCGGTGAGTGTTTTACTCACAAGTTGCAGCAATGGCGGTAGCGTCTCCGCAAGTGCTTCACCCACAGCATCAGCTACTGCTAGCAGCAAACCGCCTACAGCGGCTACTGCCCCAGCATCACCTAAACCCAGTGCCAGTCCTGAGAACGCTCTCGAAGCCGCGCTTGCCAAATTTGTGCAGCTCAAAGGTACAGCCACGGTGGAATTAAAACTAAAATCTGGCACGGTGAAGATTGAGCTTGATGGTGAAAATGCCCCTGTTACCGCAGGGAATTTTGCCGATTTGGTCAAACGTGGACTGTATAACGGTTTAACCTTTCATCGGGTGGTAAAGGAGCCAACGCCCTTTGTGGCTCAGGGAGGCGATCCCCTTGGTAATGGTACTGGTAATTTCACCGATCCCGTGACATCACAACCCCGTTATATCCCTCTCGAAATTCTGCCCGATGGGGCAAAGAAACCTGTCTACGGCGAAATTTTACCACCAACTCAAAAGCCTAAGCTACAGCATAAAAAAGGAGCGATCGCTATGGCGCGATCGCAGTTTCCTAACTCTGCATCCTGTCAGTTTTATCTTGCCCTTGACGATATCTACTTTCTTGATGGTTCCTATGCTGTATTTGGCTATGTAACTGAGGGAATGGATCTAGTCGAAAAAATTCAAATGGGCGATCGCATCGAATCGATCACGATTACCCAAGGCGAAGAAAATCTCAAACAACCTGTATAAAACCCAAATAAAAAAGGCGGCGCTTCGCGCCGCCTTTTTTATTTGGGTTTTATATCCTAAGCAAAACTTTTAGCGAACGCGGATATAACGTTTCTCGATGATATAGCGACTGCCGTTAAGGTCAACGTTATATGGGTTGTAGACTGATTGAGTACTACTAGGATAGTTTCTCGGTGCAGTCGGATAGTTCCAAGAACTGCCATAGTTGGGGACTAACTCACGCACAATCACTCTAGAGTTAGTATTGTGCCTATAGTAGCCGCGATTGTAATAATTTTGGTTGTAGGGATTGTGGTAGACGGGCTGACGGACATTAGAACGATAAGAATCGTAAGTTCGATAAGAATCGTAAGTTCGATAGGTATTGACTGATGGACTCGATCCAAATCTAATGCTAATAGAGACATCAGCAAATGCCGATCCCACAAATGTCGTCATCGCCCCAAGTGTGGCGATCGCTGTCATGATTACTTTCATTGGTTTATGCTCCTTGAAATTTTAGAACACAACATAGAGCCGTTTATCTCTACTTTAGCTCAAGCAAAACATGACTGTTATTGCCATTGATTTTGGAACTAGTAATACTGCGATCGCCATACTTGTAACTGAAGGAGATCGCGAGCTTGGATCTCCCCAAACTTGTTACTTTGAGGAAATCTCCCATGGTTTTGCAACTGCTGAAGGTCAGGCTTGGCTAGTGCCAAGTTTAGTTTATGTAATTGATTCTGATACGGACGATCATAAATTTCTATTTGGAGAACAGGCGAGATCGCAGTATCAATTAGAAAACCAGTCAAATCATCAATCAAATCAGCAAGCAAAACGATTATTTCAAGGTTTTAAGCGGGATATTGTCGCTAGTTTTCGATCTCCAGCCCGTGAGATTGATGGCAAGCTTTATGATGCCGAGGCGATCGCCGAAATCTTCTTGACAGAACTCTGGCAGCGTCTCGCACTGCAAGGGATTCAACCTGCCCAAGTGATTTTTACAGTTCCCGTTGGTGCATTTGAGAGCTATCTCAATTGGTTTGGTAACTTTGCCGAAAAACTAAAAGTTCCTAACTTCCAAATTATTGATGAATCTACGGCGGCAGCTTTGGGCTATGCGATTACTCGACCCAATGCGCTGGTCTTGGTGATTGATTTTGGTGGTGGCACATTGGATTTGAGCTTAGTCAGAACTGCACCGATCGCCAATAACAGTAAATTTCAGAACCAAGTTTTCAAGGCTGAAGCGATCGCCAAATCTGACGCATATATTGGTGGGCTTGACATTGATCGCTGGATTGCTGAGCATTTTTTGCGCCAATTAGGAACAAAGCGATCGCAGATTGAGGAACATTACTGGCAAAAGATTTTAGAAATAGCGGAACAAATCAAAATCAAGTTGTCACTTGTTCAGGAAGTGAGGGAAGTTTGGATTGATCAGAACGAGGTTGTCCATGAACTTAGGCTGAATCAAAACGAACTAATGGAAATCCTAGAGCAGAACCAGATGCTTGAGCAATTGCGCGAAGCTATTGATGAAGTGCTAACTATTGGGCTAAATCGGGGAATTAGTAAAGCCGCGATCGAGCAAATTCTGTTAGTGGGAGGTAGTTGTCAGATTGTTGCGGTGCAGCAATTGATTATTTCCTATTTCGGCAAATCCAAAGTCAAATTTGGCAAACCCTTTGAAGCCGTTGCTCATGGAGCCTTATCCCTAGGACAAGCGATCAAGATCGAAGATCATTTACGTCATAGCTATGCAATTCGACTTTGGGAACCTTATCTGCATCAATATTCTTTCTATACATTATTTGAGAAAGGGACAAAATATCCTTGCCAACGTGCTGAGCCATTAATTTTGCAAGCAGCGATCGCAGGACAAACTGAAATCTGGCTGGATATTGGTGAAGTAGCGGATATCTCTCAAGCTGAAGTTACCTATGACAACTCTGGACGTATGACCAGCAGTCAATTGCTAAAACAATCGGATTTTCGATCGCTCGCCGCAAATAGTAAAAAATCAGATATCGATCAAGTGTGCATAGCGCGACTCGAGCCTTTAGGACAGTTAGGAAGCGATCGCATTACCGTTAATTTTGAAATCGATGATCGGCGCGTTTTAATTGCTACGGTTAGGGATTTACTCACCGATAAAGTGCTGATCGATCAACAGGCGATCGCCAAATTAGAATGAACATTCATAATTATTAGGAAACCGATTTTTTTGATACAAGCCCTAAAGGCACTTGTATCAAAAAAATCGGTTTTTATAACGAGAATTAATGTATTTAACTTTAAGAAATAGGTTTAATCGTCTGAAATTTTGTAGAATCTAGGGAGATATATTTCTATATCCTGATCTATATCCAGTCTCAACCATTCAGTGGATAGCAGGCATCACTTGTGAATCACACACGCTCAAAACATTCTCGACTGATGATTGCAGTCTTACCTGACGAATCTTCAGCTTTTGAAGCCTATCGCTTGCTTCAATGTCATGGCATCTCGCCAGAGCATCTCGCCCTAGTCGGCAAAGGTTATAGCAGCCCTGATAGTGTGGGTTTATTTAATCCTACCCACACGACATGGCGGTATGCCAAACGGGGAATGTTTTGGTTAGGCTTAATTAGTACGGTAATGGGCATGATCTTGTATCTGATCTTCAGCATTAAGCTACCTAATCTTGACTGGTATCAAGCTTTATTAACAATTGCCTCAACGTCTGGACTAATTGGTATTGTCATTGGAGGGGTAATAGGTACTTTATATGGCTGGTTTTTTAAAAGCAGCCTGTCGATTTCCTGTCGTAGTTGCTTGGAACGGGGTCAATATTTACTAATGCTAGAAGGCTCTGAAACCCTCACTCGGCGAGGAAGAGAAATTCTTGACGACTATACAGTAAAGCCGCGCTAAATCTGGATTAAAAAATCTGCGTTAAAAACTCAGTACCAAAGTTTTATATAAAGTTAGTTTTGATCAAGCCATGCCTAATGCTAAAACTATTCTGATTGTGGATGATTTTGAAAGCGATCGCTTACTGTTTCGTCACTATATCGAATGTGATCTTAACAATAACTATCGTATTTTAGAAGCTGAAACCATTAATCAAGGATTAGAGCTATGGCGATCGCAAAACCCTGATATTACATTAGTTGACTTAAATCTGACTGATGGCAACGGACTAGTCTTGTTAGAAAGTATTCGAGAGCATATTCGAGGCAATACTAATGAGCAGGTGTTTGATCTCAAACTACCAGTAATCATTTTGACTGGGAATGAAGATGCAAGGAATGCGGTAAGCGCAATGCGGCTGGGAGCCTATGACTATCTAGTTAAGAATGATATTAACGAATTTTCTTTGCAACAGAGTATTCGGAGTTTACTAGAACGGTTGACTTTAATTAAGCAACTAGAGCAATCTCACAGACGAGAAACCTTAGTCTCACAAATAGCCTTAAATATTCGGCAATTTCTCAAGTTAGAAGAGATTTGTCAGACGGTAGTGCAAGAGGTCAGCAATTTTCTCAAAGTCGATCGCACAATTATTTATAAATTTTATGAAAATATGGAGCGGCGAATTATTGCTGAGTCAGTAGTTCCACCTTGGCAGTCTTGTTTAAACTTTGTCTCTGAAACTAGTTGCGTACATCCTTCCGAAGAACAGGTGAATGCATATTTAGATGGTCAGATTTTTGCCAATCCTGATATACAAAGAGCTAATCTTGCAGAATGCCATGTGCAGATGTTGGAGGGGTTTCAAGTTCGGGCTAATGTGATTGTACCAGTTGTATTAACTCAGGCTCTGAGTAATCACCCAACTTCTAATAAACCAATTCTCTGGGGATTGCTAATTGTTCATCAATGTTCAGCAAATCGTCATTGGGAAGAAGGAGAAATCCAATTACTTCAGCAAGTATCTGTACAATTAGCGATCGCCATTCAACAGGCGGAAATCCATCAAAACCTCCAGAATCTTAATAATTCTCTAGAGCAGCAAGTTCAAAAACGAACCTCTGAACTTCAAGATAGTAAACATAAGTTGAGTTCGATTATCAATGCGATTCCAGACATGCTCAACTTGGTGACAGTAGATGGCGTTTATCTAGAATCAAAACACCCTCAAACTTTTCATGACCTGATCCCTGCTGATATTGATCCTATTGGCAAAAATATTCAAGAAGTCTTATCACCAGAATCAGAAATTGCCACCAATCAACTTCAAGCAATTCAACAAGCCATTTCTACTGGAGAAATGCAAACTATTGAACAGACCTATGAAGTTGATGACGAGCTACACTATGAAGAAGTGCGCGTAGTTCCCTTACACGAAGATACTGCTGTGGTCGTTATCCGTGATGTTAGCGATCGCCGCCGTGCTGAAGCTTCACTGAAAGCCAGTGAGGAGAAATTCCAAAAAATAGCATTATCATCGCCTGGAATAATTCAAATTTTTGTGCAGCGTGCAGATGGCTCGGCTTACTTTGAATATTTAAGTTCAGGATTTGAAGAAATCAATGAGTTAAGCGTTTCACAAGTCCTTCAAGATCCTCATCTCTGTTTCGAGCAAACTCACTCTGATGATATTGCAGATCTGTGGGAAGCAGTGGGAATTAGTATGGAGAATTTATCGATTTTGCAGCATGAATGGAGAATCATTACCCCGTCAGGCAAAATTAAATGGCTACGATCTAATTTGCGCCCAGAACGACGTGAAAATGGAGATACGGCTTGGTACGGGATTGTTTCAGATATCAGCGATCGCAAGCAAACTGAAGAAAACTTAAAACTTCAATATCAACGCACAGAGATCCTTACAGAAGTCACGCTCAAAATTCGTCAGTCATTACAAATAGAAGAAATTCTCAAAACAACGGTTACAGAAATTCAAAGAATTCTCCAAGTAAATCGCGTATTTATAGTTCAACTTGAAGCTGATGGGGCAGGAAATATTTTACAGGAAACCGTAACTGAGCCGTTTAAGTCAGTTGGCAAACATATCAATCCGCCTTGTTTTCATGATGAATATTTTGAGAACTACTACAGAGATAGTTTCTTTAAAATTGATAATATTGATGCAGATAATATCCCTACCGATCATGCGGATTTCTTTCGTCAGTTCGATGTCAAAGCAAACATACTTATGCCAATCATTGAGTCTGATCATCAGCTATGGGGATTGCTAGTTGTTGATCAATGCGATCGCCCAAGACAATGGACTGATTTTGAGATCGATCTGCTGCAACAACTATCAAGCAAACTGGCGATCGCCATCACTCAAAGTCTACTGGTCGAAGCCTTACAAAAAAGTGAAGAACAGCGGAGGTTAGCAATTGATCTCAATCACATTGGCTGTTGGGATTTTGACATCGCGTCTGGTGAAGCTACATGGAATGAAAATCACTTTAAGTTGTTGGGACTAGACCCCAATAAAGTAGAAGGAAGTTATTCGACTTGGCGCGATCGCGTTCATCCAGATGATCTAGATTGGGTAGAAGATACGTTTAAAGCGTCTCTTAATAATCACACAAATTTAGAGATGGAATATCGGATTGTTTATCCAGATGGAGATGTTCGGTGGATTTTGACTAAGGCAAAAGAGGTTTGCGATTCATCGGGGAAAGCTATTCGCATGATTGGCATCATGATTGACACTAGCGATCGCAAACAGATAGAGATTGCTCTAGAGAAAGAATTAATTCGCAATAAAATGCTTTTAGATGATTCTTTTGATGGAATTTTAATCTTAGATGGTCTTGGGAATATTATTGAATGCAACTCAAGCTTCGCGACAATGATCGGCTGCACATTGGAAGAAATAGCCAGTCTGACTATTTATGATATTGATGTGAGATGGTCAAAAGAAGAATTAATGCGGGGCATTCAAGAATTCCAGACTGGTAAAAAATCTATGTTTGAAACTCGCTATCGTAAAAAGGATGGCTCGTTTTGCAATGTGGAAGTTAGTGCTAACTCTGTTGAATATGATGATGATGTGATCCAATTCTATATTTGCCGAGATATTACCCAACGCAAACTTGCTGAACAATCATTACAGGAGAGTATTCAGCGTGAGCAGATGCTTAACCAATTTATCCAAACAATTCGTAGCTCCCTTGATTTAAATATCGTCTTCAATTCGGCAACTAATGCGATCGCTAATTTATTAAATTTAAAACAAGCAGGTATAGTCCAATATATTGCTGAGCAAAGAGTTTGGAAATATATTACTGGCTTTCGAGATAATTCAGAAGTTTTCGATAGTATTGGTTTAGAAATTCCTGATCAAAATAATCCTTTTGCAGAAAGACTTAAACAAAAAGAGATTGTCCAAATTAATGATACTGATACAATCGAAGATCCCGTTAATAGTGAATTAGCGAAAAAAAAGTCTGGGGCTTGGCTACTGGTTCCAATCATTGTCAATGAAAAAATATGGGGTAGCTTTAGCTTACGCAAATATCAGAAAGGATATCTTTGGCAGGATGATGAAATTGTCCTAGCACAGACGATCGCCAATCAACTAGCGATCGCGATCCAACAAGTAAGCCTCTATCAACAACTACAACTAGAACTAACTGAACATCAACAAACGGAAATTGCCTTAGCCCATGCGAAGGAGCTAGCAGAATCCGCCAGCAAAGCTAAGAGTGAATTCCTTGCCAACATGAGCCATGAAATCCGCACCCCCATGAATGGGGTTCTTGGTATGGCTCAACTGCTATCTGCTACACCTTTAAAAGATGAACAAAAGAATTTTGTACAGATCATTTTGGATAGTGGAGATGCGCTGTTAACTGTAATTAATGACATTCTAGACTTCTCGAAGATTGAATCTGGAAATCTCCAGCTAGAACAGAAAGAATTTAACTTTAAAGACACGATGAATTATGTTTGTAAACTCTTAAGCAAACAGGCTTTTGACAAAAATATTAATCTGCAATGTAATATTGACAGCAATGCTCCAACTACAGTCTTAGGTGATAGCGCAAGACTACGACAGATATTGATCAACCTCGTTGGCAATGCGATTAAGTTTACTGAACAGGGCCACATTTCTATCGGCTATAGCTATAAGTTAATAGTAGCTAATACCTACGAATTTAGATTCTCAATCGCTGATACAGGTATCGGCATTGATAGCGATCGCATCGACAAGCTATTTAAACCCTTTACTCAAGCTGATGCTTCGATCAATCGTCAGTTTGGTGGCACGGGTTTGGGTTTAGCGATCTCTAAGCGACTTGTGG
Organism: Pseudanabaena sp. SR411; assembly: GCF_002251945.1. Lineage (GTDB taxonomy): Bacteria > Cyanobacteriota > Cyanobacteriia > Pseudanabaenales > Pseudanabaenaceae > Pseudanabaena. The sequence continues at coordinate 16,437 of NZ_NDHW01000145.1, read as the reverse complement.
AGTTAATGGATGGAACGATCTGGGTAGAAAGCAGAGGTAAAGTTGCTGGAAACGCTCCATCAAATTGGGTGACTGAATATTCTGACGACAATTCCCAAGGTTCAACTTTCTACTTCACGATCATCTTACCAATAGTTGAGGCAAGTCAGACTAAGCAACCAGTTAATCAGCTTGGCTATTTGCTAACCCATCAGAAGAAACCGAATTTCGAGCATTTCCCCATCAATATATTGATAGTTGAAGATAATATTCTCAATCAAAAAATAGTTCTCCTGATGCTCCAAAAAATGGGTTTGCAAGCAGAGATTGTTAGTAATGGTAGTGAATGCGTGGAGATGCTCTGCAATCAAGAATCAAAGTTAACTTTTGACTTTATATTTATGGATGTGCAGATGCCTGTCATGGACGGACTGACCGCAACTAAAATAATTCGTCAAGCCTCATCTTCTGAAACTCGACCTTGGATTGTGGCGCTGACAGCCGACGCTTTACCAGAAGACTATAATACTTGTATCAACGCTGGAATGAATGACTACATCAGTAAGCCTATCAATATCAAACAGATCGAGCGATCGCTATTAAAATATATTAAAGAAAATAACGTGCGCTCCGTGATTTAGTCTTGATCAAATACCTTCCCCAATGATGCAGGTGGCGTAGTTCTGACTGTATTTAATATCCCTTGTTTAAGCGATCGCGGCAATGCTGATATTAAAAGATCAAGCCATTTTCCTGAAGTCAGCGCCAACATCAAAATCATCATCACAAAGGGAGCCGTATTAAATACCTGTGTCGGTACTTGAGGAATTGCACTTTGAGCCACGCTAGCTAAAGATTGCAAAATTCCGAATAGATAAGCTCCTAAGGCAACCCGCAGAGGGTTCCAGCCACCAAAAATGACGATCGCTAGAGCAATCCAACCATAACCCGCCGTGTGGCGATGACTCCATCCTGCTTTAAAATCCAACGAAAAAGCGGCTCCTGAGATGCCCATTAATGCACCACCAAGGAGGGTATAGATATAACGCATTTTGATTACATTAGTGCCTCTCGCAAAGGCTGCCGCGGGTTGTTCACCCACAGTTCGCAAGATTAAACCACCTTGAGTCCGATAGAAATAGAACCATGAACCGAGAATTAAAACATAGCTGCTATAAACTAACAAGTCACTCTGAAATAGCAATTTCCCTAAAATGGGAATATTCTCTAAAATAGGAATTCTAAAACTGGGAACCGTAATTCCCTCGACTCTCACAACAGGATTACCTAAAAAAGAAGACAAATCACTACACATTAATGCTAGTACAAACCCAATTGATACTTGCGATTGCTTGAGGGTAATTGCGCCAACTGCGACGACTAAAGCGATCGCTGCTCCCACCAGAGCCGCCGCTGCAAATCCTAAAAGCAAGCTATTAGAAAACTTGGCAACCGCAAAACCAGTCATCGCTGACATCAAGATTGTGCCTTCGGCGGATAGATTGATGACACCTGCGCGTTCTGTAATCGTTTCACCAATACTGGCAAAAATCAGAGGTGTCGAAGTGGCGATCGCTGTGGCAAGAATTGTGATGATGTCCATAGTTGTATGTCCTGATTAGTTGAATAGAGTAGGTGCTTCACACCTACTCTATTCTTTGGATAACTTAGCCAAACCTTCGCCAAGAATGGCAAACAAAAGCAATGCGCCCTGAATAATCCCAGAGAGTGAAGAATCTAAACTGAGGGATAGCGGTAATTCCAAACTACCAACATTGAGAGAACTAAATAGAAAAGCGATCGGCAAAATCAAGAAGGGATTGTAATTAATCAGCATGACTACTAGCAGTGCTAAAAATCCTAAATTACTGGAAATATTGGGGATAAGGCGATGAAACACTGCCACCACTTGCAAAGATCCAGCGATACCTGCTAAAGCGCCACAGATCACGAAACTGCTCATCATTTGGGCGATCGCAGGAATGCCCAACACATAGGCGGCGCGTAGATTATTACCCACGGCCTTGAGCTTCAAACCAAAGTAAGTCGCCTTAATCATCACAGCGGTTACAATCAGAGCGATTATGGCGATCGCTAAGGCGATCGGACTAAAGTCAGTATTGCCAACAGTTGGTAGAGAAAAAGCATCACTAAATGGCTCTGTGCCACTCATTGAGGCAACTCCCGATCGCTTCCAAGGACCAAAGACTAGATATAAAGCTAATCCTTGAGCCGTGAAGTTCATACCTAAACCTGCAAAAATCTCGCTGACCTTGCCATAGATATTCAACATTCCCGTCAGTAAGCCCCATATACCGCCACCGATAATTCCAGATAATATTGCTAAGGTAATGGCGATCGCAGGTGAAAACCCTTCAGGAATTAGCCTTAACAGGAATGTAGAAGCGATCGCCCCCGCCGTAATTTGACCTTCGATCCCTAGGTTATACAAACCTGCGGTGAAGGTAAAAATCAATCCACAGGCGGCAAGTAATAGAGGGCAGAGGGTGGAAATAACTCTCGCAAAGCGATCGCTGCTACCAAAAGCTCCATTCCACATTCCTACTGCTACTTGAAAGGGTGAGCCACTAGATAGCAAGATCACCCCAGCGATAAATAAGAGCGCAACCACAAAAGCCCCAATCCGAAAATAGACGACCTTGGGTAATTTCTTGAGAATCTGCAAATTATTCACAATACTAATCAAACTTCCCTCCGATCGCTTGACCGAGTTTATCAACTGTTAAGGTTTTAGCATCGATTGGTTGAGAAACTTTACCGCCGCAAAATACGAGAATGCGATCGCTATATTGCAAAATCTCATCAAGATCAGAAGAGATAAACAAAATACTCATGCCTTGTTCGCAGCGCTCCATCATCTGTTTCCAAATCCAGAGAGTCGATTCGATGTCTAGCCCTCTAGTTGGCTGTTCCATTAATAGTAAACTCAATTGATCTGGCAAGAGTGATATTTGGGTGCGTTGTTGATTACCTCCCGATAATTTCTCCACCCTAGTCGATGGTTTACCACGAATATTAAAAGTCTCGATCGCCTGATGTGTATATTTGCGAGTATCACTCCAATTGATCAAAAATCCAGCCTTAGATTTTGGATTAGATTTCGCATTAGATTGGCGCAACATAAAATGCTCATGGATTGATAGACCCCGAATCAAACCATCTTGCAAGCGATCGGCTGGCAAATAGCCAATTCCTGCCTTCAAGAAATTACGATAGGCGCGATTGGTCATATCCAAATCATTGAGGCAAATTTTGCCAGCTTTTGGCTTGAGTAAGCCCGCACAGGCAAGCAGCAATAACTGTTGTCCATTGCCTTCTAACCCTGCTAATCCAATAATCTCACCAGACTGCACAGTTAATTTGTCAATCTGTAAACTCAAGCGATCGCCATCAATTTGTAAATCCTGAATTACCAAAGCAGGGGCAGTCGGCTCTATGCTCGTTGCATGTTTGGCAGGTATGGCTAGCTCATGTCCAAACATCATTTCCACCAAGGAAGCCGCCAACTCGGCGGAATCGCGTCCCTTCACTTCCGCTTCCCCAATCACCGAACCTTGACGCATTACCATCAGGCGATCGCACAGTTCTTCCACATCTTCTAATTTATGCGACACAAAAATAATTGATTTCCCCTCGGATGCCAATTGTTTGACCGCTGTAAATAGAGCCTTTTTTTGGGAAGCAGAAATACCCGTGGTTGGTTCGTCTAAAATTAATGTCTTGACACCAAGGGACAAAAGCCGCAATATCTCTAGCTGTTGGCGCTCTCCTACAGTGAGATTCGATAGGCGATCGCTAGGATGTAAACCAAAGCCAAAAGTAGCCGACAGTTGCCGAAGTTCTTTAATGAGATCATGACGATTATTATTGTTAACCCTCTTTCTACCGATCTTTTTGCTTAAAGTGCTTCTCCCTGCCATGAAATTATCTAAAACAGATAGAGAAGGAAAATCTAAGGGATCTTGATGTAACATGCCAATCCCTGCACAGATGGCATCGGCAGGAGTTTTAATGTCAACTTCAGTTCCATCCAACAAAATCTTGCCAGCATCCTTAGTGATAAAGCCACTGAGAACTTTAGATAAAGTACTTTTCCCTGCCCCATTTTCGCCCAAGATCCCATAGACGCTTCCCGCCTCAACTGTCATTGAGATATCTTGATTTGCCTTGACATTACCAAATGATTTATAAATATGGCTAAGTTCAACTTTCATTTTTATCTCATGGTATCGAGGTCTTGCCAATAACCCCTTTCTATCTGCGTTTTAGAGTTTAGATCCCCCCCAGCCCCCCTTGTAAAGGGGGGAGAAGATATTCTTCCACCTTTACAAGGGGGATTGAGGGGGATCATTTATTTATTTACTTGCGCCTTCAATACCTTGCAACAAGCTGGTAAAGTACCAAATCTGCTGAGGAGTTGCCGTTTCGCCTTCCTTAAGAAAAGGAGTGCCATCCTGATAGTTCAGAGGTCCTTTAAAAAGATTGATACTGCGATCGCCTAAGCCGTTAATAAATTCCGTCAAGAACTTATCGCTTTCTGGAGTCAAGGCTTTGCCCTTCTCAAATCCTACTGCGGAAGTATCAGGATTATTTAAATCCTTCCAATTAGGCGCAGCAGCAATAAATTCTCCTGTAAATTTACCTTCCTTAGCTTTTTTAGTTTGATCAAGATAAGCGGGCCCCCAGTTGTAATAGGGAACACCAATACAAATTTCTGGAGCAACATTGCAACCAGTTTTGAGTCCATAATGCAGATATTTGACTTTCTTGCCAGCTTCAGCCGCTTTCTTGCCTTGTACTGCGACTTCAGGTGTGTCAATGCCACTCATCACCACATCAAAGCCACTGTTATAAAAGTCATCAGAGACTTTAGTGGGATCGAGAGTCTGCCCAGGAATATTGAACCAGAAGCCAATCCAGACCACCTTAAACTTCAAATCTTCAGGATTCTTTTTGCGGTAGGTTTGCCAGCAATACCTAGCACCCAAATAACTTGCCGAAACGAGTCTACGGGTTTCATCATTAATTAATGGCCCCACAAAACCGATTTTGCCTGTCTCCGAATTGAGCGCCGCCGCACATCCCGAAATCATGCGCCCATACTCGATTTGAGGCATGACATTACTAATGTTTGGCTGATTTTTAAAATTCTTTCCTTCTTTCCATGCATAGTCACCACTGGCATGAATGATTGAGACATTAGGATGCTTCTTCGCTGTTTCTAGGGCATCATCCTTAAAGTCATCGGAATTAAAAATGACTAATTTAGCACCTTTGGCAATCAGATCATCAGCTACTTGTGAAGCTTTGACGTTAGGGCGATCGCCTGGATTGACCTTATCTACATAGTCAAATTGAATACCTGATTGCTTCTCCATTACATATTTTGAGGCTTCGTAATGACCTTGGTTCCAACCAGAATCATTTTGTGGACCCACTAAAATCATTGCTGCTTTAAATTCTTTTGCTTCTGGAGAAGCTGTGGTTGCACCTGTGGTTGAGGCTGGAGAGGTTGATGCTGGAGTAGTTGGCGTACTATTACAGGCTCCAGTAAGTATTGCTCCTAATGCTGCGACCCATAGATTCTTGCCAGAGACTATAGAAGAAACTCTATTAGTGATTATTCCCATGAATTAATGCAGTTATATTTAGATATTTTATGGCTTTTTACTACTGTATTTAAGGCGATCACCTATTAGACAAAGGTATTACAAATCACAGTTTCTCGCGAACCATACAGGCTTTTTGAAAGTGTTGCCTTGCAACACTTTCAAAAAGCCTGTGGTTTGGTTTGAGTCGAAAAGAACAGTAGGATTGCTAAAGCGATGCAGAGTAAATTAAGACTTACGCAAAAACGACTTGAAACCAGCATTTCAACGTAGGGGCAATTCATGAATTACCCCTACATTTCGTTCTTTTGCGTCAGTCCTATAAATAATAATATAGGCTAATCTTATTTCTTCGGTAGGTTATGCATCTTCCCCTTCTTTATTCTTTCAGGCGTTGTCCTTATGCAATTCGCGCAAGAATGGCTCTTGCTTATGCAGATGTCAGCTATGAACTGAGAGAAGTCTCTTTAAAGAATAAACCTAGAGAAATGCTCGATATTTCGCCCAAGGGAACAACACCTGTGATGCAAATATTTAGCGGACAAGATTTTATAGTTTTGGAGGAAAGTCTCGATATTATGAATTGGGCGCTGCAACAGCATGATCCTCTCAATTGGCAAGATTTACCCGAACATTCTGTAGCGATCGCGCAACAGCTTATCCATACCAATGACCATGAATTTAAACGCGCCCTTGATCGCTATAAGTACCCAAACCGATTCCCTGAACGCTCGCAGGAAGATTATCGACAACAAGCGGAAGAGTTTCTCAAGGTTTTAGAACTTCAATTGCAAAAGCGATCGCCATCTGATGCAACTCATAGTTTTTTGATTAGCGATCGGCAAACCCTCGCTGATATTGCAATTTTCCCTTTTGTGAGGCAGCTTGCCTATGTAGATATAGATTGGTTTCTCTCAAGTTCTTATCTGCATTTGCAGCAATGGCTGAAATGGCATGAAACTAGTGAGCTATTTGAATTGGTGATGCAGAAGTTTCCAGTATGGACACCAGAACAAGCAGCGATCGTGATTACTTAATCAAAGAGACGCTTCGCGTCTCTTTGATATTCAAACGAGCCATAAGGGAACTTTTGAAAGCGTTGCTTTGCAACGCTTTCAAAAGTTCCCTTGGTTTGGATTTGGGCGCAAAGCGCTGTAATATGCGATAAAATATCTTAGGAAGTTGACAAGGCAAAGCTTTGCCAAACTCCCATAATGAATATGGAGCTAAATAGTATGAAACCCCTTGCCCTTTTGAGTGTTTCTGACAAAACAGGACTACTCGACCTTGCCCGCGAACTATCGACCACCTATAATTTCCAACTAATCAGTAGTGGTGGAACTGCCAAGGCACTCAAGGCGGCTGAGCTTGAAGTTACTAAGGTTTCTGACTATACAGGCGCACCTGAGATTTTAGGTGGACGAGTGAAAACCTTGCATCCACGGATTCATGGGGGCATTCTAGCCAGACTTGATCTACCAGAACATCAGCAAGACTTAGCTGATAACGAGATTCAACCGATTCGGATTGTGGTGGTTAACCTCTATCCATTTACGGAAACGATCGCTAAGCCTAATGTCACCCTTGAAGACGCGATCGAGAATATTGATATTGGTGGTCCAACGCTGATTCGCGCCTCGGCAAAGAATTATAATCACGTTGCTGTATTGTCTAGTCCTAGCCAATATGCAGAGTTTCTAGCAGAGTTAAAAGCCAACAATGGTGAAACTACCCTAGAGTTTCGCAAGAAACTGGCGATCGCTGCTTTTCAACATACACAGTCCTACGACAAAGCGATCGCTGAGTATTTAGAAAATGAGCAGAAAGCAGAACAGGAGCCAATCAATAAGCTCGCTTCTTCCTATACTTTGCTATGCAACAATCCTAAGCCCCTACGTTATGGCGAAAACCCCCATCAACCTGCGACATGGTATCAAGTAGGTGCAACACCCAAAGGCTGGTCAGCCGCCCAACAACTGCAAGGCAAAGAACTCAGTTTCAATAACTTACTCGATCTCGAAGCAGCCCGCAGTATCATCGCTGAATTTAGCGACGATTTGCCCTGTGCGGTGATCATTAAGCATAACAACCCCTGTGGAGTAGCGATCGCCTCCACCATTGCGGAAGCTTATCAAAAAGCCTTTGAAGCAGATGCTACTTCTGCATTTGGTGGTATCGTCGCCCTCAATCGTCCGATTGATGAAGAAACTGCTAATCTTTTGAACAAGACATTTTTAGAATGTGTGGTTGCTCCTGCCTGTGTTCCCAGTGTCGCAGCGATTCTGGGTAAAAAACAAAATTTGCGAGTTTTGGTTCTATCTGATCTGAAGCATGGTTCCCATGAAACCGTGAAGACGATCGCTGGGGGAATGTTAGTCCAGAGATCCGACGATGAAGCGGTCAATCCTGATTCATGGAAAATGGTTACCCAAAAGCAACCAACTCCTGAGCAGTTGCAGGAACTAATTTTTGCTTGGAAAGTTAGTCGTCATGTCAAATCCAATGCGATCGCGATTACCAAAGACTGCACTACCATCGGCATTGGTTCTGGTCAAACTAACCGCATCGGCTCAGCCAAAATTGCACTAGAGCAAGCAGGAGACAAAGCGCAGGGAGCATTCCTCGCGAGTGACGGCTTCTTCCCCTTTGATGACTCTGTTCGCACTGCTGCATCCGCAGGAATTGTAGCGATCGTCCAACCAGGAGGAAGTATGCGCGATGCCGATTCGATCAAGGCGGCTGATGAGCTTGGCTTAGTTATGGTATTTACAGGGCTTCGCCATTTCTTACATTAAAACTTGCGCCCCACGGGGTCGCAAATTTTAATTAAGATAAGTGGCGGCGCGAAGCGCCGCCACTTATCTTAATTAGCTTGAACTTTAGCTGCGATCGCTTTTGCAATCTCCCTTAAAGCTTTAGCCGAGGCAGACTCAGGATGACCTAACACAATTGGGACACCGCGATCGCCACCTTCGCGCAGACCAATTTCTAGCGGTACACAACCGAGTAAATCCACGCCTAGCTCATCGGAGGTTTTTTTGCCGCCCCCAGAGCCAAAAATGTCGTATTGGCGATCGGGCAGATCGGGCGGGATGAAATAACTCATATTCTCGACAATGCCCAAGACAGGAATACCCATGTTTTGAAACATTTTTAAACCTTTGCGCGAGTCTAAGAGTGAAACAGTCTGTGGGGTTGTTACGATTACGGCTCCTGCGAGAGGTACTGACTGCGTGAGCGTCAACTGCGCGTCTCCAGTCCCAGGGGGCATATCCACAATTAAATAATCAAGTTCGCCCCAGTTTGCCTGATAGAGAAACTGACGAATCACACCATTGAGCATGGGACCACGCCAAACCACAGGCTGATCCTTGGCAATCAAAAATGCCATTGAGATCATTTTCACCCCATAGTTAAAGGCTGGCTCCACCACATCTGCGCCATTTTCCGCTTTTACTACTTTGACTTGAGCAGCCTCCATACCCAGCATTACAGGTACATTCGGTCCGTAGATATCTGCGTCGAGAATGCCGACCTTTGCGCCCATGTCCGCCAGAGCCACAGCAACATTTACTGCTACTGAGGTTTTACCCACACCGCCTTTGCCACTGGAAATCGCAAGGACATACTTTACGCCCTCAATACCTTGCAAAGCGTTTGTCGGTGGTACAGGTGTTGCCACAACGGGGCTATCGGCAATTACCTTGACCCAAACATCGGTGACAGAGGCGATCGCCTTAATCGCGTCTTTACATTCTTGGATTAAAGGATCGCGTTTAGGACTATTGGGATCGTTCAGCAACAAAGTGAAACTGACCACCCCATTGGACTTAATGGCGATATCGCGCACCATATTTAGTTCGATAATGCTTTTTTGGCGATCAGGATCGACAATAGGATTTAATACGTTTTGGATCGCTTGCAAATCGGGTAAATCAGCCATAGATTTATAGAGTTCAAAATTAAAAAATTGCTTAATACTGCCAAGATTTCATTAAAGCCCAAATAAGAGCAAAAATAATCGATAAAGATTTATGCTTATGAAGAAACTTCCCTTTAATACCAATTCACAAAAGTGTAAGGGCTTCGCCGTAAAATAAGGAACCGATTTATGATGGCGAAGTTTCGCCGCGATATCACAAATCGGGTTGTTTATTAAATTGCAGAACCCTGACAACAATTTTGTGAATTAAAAATCAAATCCAGTAAGGGTTTTAAAAACACAAAACCGCGTAGCATTCTGTGTTTTGGTATAAGACTTGATCGCTAATCATTATTTCTGCAATTCTCAAACTAAATCTTTAAAGCCAAGAAAAAATCAATGAGTAATCAAGTAAAAGTTATACAGCCTTCAGGAAGGTTGGATGTCACAACTGCGGCTGATTTTCGTCGCCAAGTTAATGATATTGCCTCAGTCCCAACTCCTCCAAAATATTTATTAGTTGATCTACAAGAGATTACTTTTATGGATAGTTCTGGATTAGGTGCATTAGTCTCAGCTCTCAAGGCAATCCGTAACAGTGATGGGGATATGGTGATTTGTGGTGCTAACGATCAAGTTCAAATGCTATTTGAACTTACTAGCATGACCAAGATTTTTAAAATCTATCCAACCGTTGACGAATTTAATGCAACCTTAAATTAAATATATTTATAGCAATATAGCTATAGCCACCTGTATCAGGACAAATCAAAACCCAAATAGTGTGAGGCGGCGCAAAGCGCCGCCTCACACTATTTGGGTTTTATGTCCTAACAAGAATGGCTATAGCTATAGCAGCCGACAATTGTGTTAGGACGTAATCAAAACCCAATAGGAGAAAGGCGGCGCTTCGCACCGCCTTTCTCCTATTGGGTTAGAAAGTAGGTGGGCGCTTTGCGCCCACCTACTTTCTTAAATGTGAAACTCGACTTCTAATAGCGATAAATCATCTTCAAAAGGACGATTATTAGCTGCGGCTTTAACGCAGGTTAATATATGCTCAATGCGCGAATGGCGATCGCTGGGAATCCTGATAAATGTATCAATCAAAGCATTAAATCCCCAAATACTGTCATTCTCTTGAGGAATCTCGTAAACCCCATCGCTAAATAGATATAACCTGCTACTAGTATCAATCTCACAAACTTGCTCTTGATAGTCAATATCAGGCATCATGCCAATGGGTAATCCAGCAGTTTTTAGTAACTTGATTTTAGGGATTTCTTGATTAGAAATTAGTACCGCAGGAGGATGTCCACCACTAGCATAAACTAATGTGTGGGTGCGCTTATCATATACGCCATACCAGATCGTAAAGTACATTTCATTATGTACAGCCATCTGAAAAGTATTATTGAGATCACTTAATACTTCACTAGGATTATAAAAATTAGTTGTGTCTTGCGATGTTCTACTCCGTCTTAAGCTACGAGTACGCATCAGATTTAAAACTGATACTGATAAAAGGGCCGAGCCAACTCCATGCCCTGAGACATCTAGTAAATAAAGGGCTAGATGGTCACTATCTAGCCAAAAATAGTCGAAGCTATCACCGCCAAGCTGTGTCGATGGCAAAAAACTAGACTGAATCGACACATCACCTTCGAGTGGTGCAGGCAAAAGCGATCGCACATATTGCGAAGCTTGAGCTAACTCTTGTTCGATTAATCTCTTTTGCCTTTGGATTTCTTCGGTGGCTTGATAAAGTCTTAGCCCTGCTCTTACCCTTGCGCGTAACTCGTTAATGCGGGGCGGCTTGCCTAAAAAGTCATCTGCACCCATGTCTAAACCGCGCACCAAGTCACCTTCTTGGTCACGGGCTGTTAGCAAAATTAGATAGATGTTAGCTAAGTCAGGGTTGCTCTTTACCTGACGACATACCTCTAGACCATCAATGATCGGCATCATCCAATCGCAAATGATTAAAGATGGATGCATTTCCCTCGCCTTAGCTAAACCCTCTTGCCCATCCTTAGCAACAATCACATCATAGCCTTGACTCTTGAGAAACCTCTGAAGAGTCATCCTGATCGTAGGATCATCATCAATGACGAGAATTTGAAGCATATTGTCCAAGCTTACAAAGATATGTGTTGCTATTCGTCAATGGTGAAAGATTTGGCAACTCTAGCGAACAAATCTTTGACTTTGTCCCAACGTCTTTCGGAACTAGAAATACTAAGGGTATAAAGATTGCCACGATTTGTAGATACAGTTACAAGATCATGGCGAGGTTCGCCTTGTAAGCGCTGAACTGCATACTCAAAAATGTAATAGTTGCGATCACCCGATTCTTTCTGAGTCGCACTAAGCAACTTTGCCTGACGACCAGAACCTTCTGGCGCAACGACACGTTGCTGCACCCGCAAACCGATCGCCTCAGGCTCACCAATCTCTTCAAGGGTTTTCACTGTTTCGAGCTTACTAATCGCAACCGATACATTTTCTGAAGGCTCAATAATGTCGTGAAACAAAATATCGATCGCCGAATTACCTTTAGTTTCTGTCCAGCCATTGGGATATAAAAATCTATAGCCATCTTTACTATCTGCAAATGGCACAAGTCCACTGGTGGGTGTACTAGCACAACTGGTAAGAAACAGAGAAAAGACCACAAGTAAGATAGAAACAGCGCGTTTAAGCATGATTAAAGGGATTAAATAAAATAAATAGCAAAAAATTCAACAAAAAATATTGGAATATCTTATCAAGAATAGTCAGAGCAGCCTAATCACGGCTACTTTGCAAGACTTACCTATACCAGAATACAGTACCTTGCCTTCTAGTGAATCATTACCTAAAAAGATGAGATGTGGCGCTGTGTGCCACATCTCACCCAACATTTTCTGAGACTTTTTAAAATTGTGGTTCACCACAATTTTAAAAAGTCTCTTGGTTTAAATGACATCACTTTGCGCTGTAATTACGCCGAGGCACTTAACTTATCAGCAATCAATTTATTGGTTGATTGGGGTTCGGCACGTCCTTGGGTTTTCTTCATTGTTTGTCCGACAAAGAAGCCTAATAGCTTAGTTTTTCCAGCTTTGTATTGTTCTACTTCCTTGGGATTAGCAGCAATAATCTCATCAATGATTTTCTCCAATTCTGCACCAGCGAGGACAGTTAAGCCTTTAGCTGCCACAAGATCTTTGACTGAGCCACCTTTGACAATCAGTTCAGGTAAGATATCCTTCGCAATTTTGCTGCTGATTGTACCGTCGGAAATTAGACCGATCATTTCGCCTAATATCGTAGGCTTAAGGGCAATATCGGCGATCTTGAGCTTGTTCTCATTGAGATAGGCGGTAATGTCGCCCATCACCCAGTTAAAGACTTGCTTGGGTTCTGCACCTGTGAGGATCGTCGCATCAAAGAACTCGGCAATACTGCGATCGTCGGCAATTAGCGCTGCATCATAGGGAGTTAGTCCAAACTCTTCTCGATAGCGTTGACGATGAGACGCTGGTAGGGTGGGAAGCTCGGAACGATATCGCGCTAACGTAGTCGTGGGAACCTCGATCGCCATGAGATCAGGCTCAGGAAAATAGCGATAATCGCTGGCTCCTTCCTTAGAACGCATACTGATTGTGCGTTGAGAATTTTCTTCCCAAAGGCGAGTTTCTTGTTTAATGGTTTCATTACCAGTTTCAAGAGCTTCTATTTGACGATTAATTTCAAAATCGATCGCTCTTTGAATGGCATTAAAGGAGTTCATGTTTTTGATTTCTACCTTTGTGCCAAATTTCTCTTGACCGACTGGGCGCACAGAGATATTTACATCACAACGAAGCGAGCCTTCTTGCATGTTGCCATCGCAAACACCCAGATAGCGCATAATCCGCCGTAGTTCTTGAGCATAGGCGGCGGCTTCTGCACCCGATCGCATATCTGGTTCGGATACAATTTCGCACAGGGGGACACCTGTACGGTTATAGTCTACTAAGGAGTGGCTAGAACCTGAGAGGCGATCGCTACCACCATGCACCAATTTACCTGCATCCTCTTCCATATGCAGACGGGTAATGCCGATGCGCTTAGTACTGCCATCTTCTAATTGAATTTCGAGCCAGCCATGCTCAGCGATCGGTAAGTCGTATTGGGAAACTTGATAGTTTTTGGGAAGATCGGGATAAAAATATTGTTTGCGATCGAATTTACTGTGGGGCGCAATTTGGCAATTTAGGGCTAGTCCAGCTTTGACGGCATATTCCAACACTTTTTCGTTAAGAACGGGCAGTACCCCCGGCATTCCCAGACAGACAGGACAAACATTGGTATTGGGGGTGGAGCCAAACTGGGTTGAGCAGTTACAAAAGATTTTGGAGTTTGTGGTCAACTGGCAGTGGGTTTCTAAACCAATGACGGCTTCGTATTGTGTCTTGGTTTTAGTCGGGGCGTTTGCAGTCATAACGTATGCGTTTAGGCGAAGTATTGGAGAAGATATTACAGGGCTTTGCGTTTAAACCCAAACCAAGGAAATTTTTGAAAGCGTTGTTTCACAACGCTTTCAAAAATTTCTTTATGGTTAGTTTGTATTGCAATTGCTGTAGGTAGCAGATCTAGTATAAATCCTAGCACTATGGGATGAATGCCTTGGGCGACATCACCTTGCAAAACAATAAATAATGAGAGTCACGAAAGCCACAAAAGCCCATACAAAAGCTAGCACTGTCGCGATCGTCACCCCAAATAGGAATAATGGATTGGTTAAAAGCATCGCTTGGGCTGTCAAAGCTAAAAGTTCTTGAGATTCACTCATCAGAGACTTTAGCTCTCTTAATTGCTTGGCTAGCAGAAACCAATCTCGCAATTTTTTACCGATCGCAAATATGAAGCCGATACTTTTACCAAAGGAAGATTTGCCAGCCGCCTGTCCTAGCTTCTCCTGAGAATTTGCTAGTACTCTGTCATGAGCGTCATAGAATTCTGCGAATTTACCTTTACCTGTTTGAAAGAAAGTGACGATTTTTTCAGGTAATCCGATCACTTCTTTCAAGGTTGAGTATAGATTTTTGAGGGTATAAGAAGGGAAACAAATAATCAGAGTAATGATTAGAGTCCAAACAATACCTACATTAAATTTATGCCAAACAAAGAAAGCTAACCAAGCCGCAGAAATAAGATTGATAACCAGTAAAACGATAATACTGTTAATAGATTGAGAAGCAATTTTGACTGGAATCTGAAGAGATTCGAGCAATATATTTTTAAATTTGTCTAATTGTAATTGGTTTTCTGGTTGACTGTTCATGACTTTTTTATTGATAGGCTTGGCTAGATAACATTGCGGCGTAGGGTGTGTCATGTAAATGGGCTTTACCTACGGAACCAAAGAGGCTGAGCTTTTCGGTGATCACTTCTTGCATGGCAGCGATCGCTTCACCTGCGATCTCTAACAAGTCCTTGGGACTATCGCCACAGATTTCTAATTTCAGGGCTTGCATATAGGCTTGGCGGACTTCTGTATTCACGTTAAATTTGCAGACTCCCAATTGAATCGATCTCTGGATCATTTCCGCAGGTAACCCCGATGCACCATGCAGAACTAAGGGAATGTCAACTAGGTTACGGATTTTTTCGAGACGATCAAAATCAAGACGGGGTGGGCTTTTATATTCGCCATGTACGTTTCCGATGGTGACGGCGATCGCATCAACTTTGGTTTGCTGCACAAATTCCAAGGCTTGGATGGGATCGGTCATTTTGGCTTCTTTTTCGGCGATCGTCAGTCCATCTTCAGTTCCACTAATTCTGCCAATTTCGGCTTCGACAACAGCATGGAATTTGTGGGAAAGAGCGGTCATGTCTCTCGTAAATTTTAAATTCTCTTTGTAGGACATAGGTGAGCCATCCGCCATAATTGACCGCACGCCTGCATCTAGCGCCAAGCGAATATCGCCAGCGGAAGTGCTGTGATCGAGGTGAATGGAGATTGGTACTTTGGCAAATTTGGCGGCTTCGATGCACAATTTGACTAGGGGAAGTTTGCCATAGATGAGGGCGCTAGGGTGTAGTTGCAGCATGGCGGGACTGCGACTAATTTCGGCGGCGTTGACTACGGCTTTTACGCCTTCTAAGTTGTAAATGTTAAAGGCTCCGATCGCATAGGAGTTGCGGCGGGCGGTTTCTAGAAGTTCTTTAGTCGAACTTAGCATGGTGGCTTGGGTTTAAAACGTTTGATCAGTAAGTCGAGGCTTGCTGATCATAATCCTTTTTAGGCTTGTTTACGATTGGGCATATCTATGCAACTTAAAAAATTCACTTTTAGAATTGCAGCAACTATTTGGCAAGTCAATTCCATTCAAGTACAACCTCAAGAGTTAGCGTTTAGAGAGTCTGGCGGAGGCGATTTTGGATTTTGAGAGTATTGCTGATTTGGAGCTTTGGTTTAGCAAGAAGAAGTAGTTGCTTATTGATTCCTTATCCAATTGATCTAATTTCTAAAAGGAATTGACTCAACTATTGCATTTTGTTTTTTGACAGCTACTAATTCACGGATACGAGGTGATTGTATTCCTAGCACCATGTCGTCTTCGGGTATGCCTCTAGCAATGAGTTCTTGATCGACAAATACTTCAGTACAGTTATGTTGTAGCCAAACTTTGTTATCAATAATGTCAATCTGCATAGGACAGCCGTAAATTCGCCGAGCGCCTTGCCAACCAACATGAACTAACAAATAGCGATCGCGTTTTTCATCAAATACTAATTCAGCAGTAACGGTTTCCGCTCATCTAGGGAAATAGGTGGAAGGAGGAAAAAGAAGACGACGCAGGAAGTCAAAATCAATCCAACGTAGATTGTATGACCACTCAAACATGGCTACATAGAGATACAAATACTTTT